>DATHVS010000114.1:0-21518 GCA_035461195.1 Nocardioidaceae bacterium | reverse complement strand
TCTTGCCCTTCTCGCCGTGCAGCTCTCGGGCCAGCGCGTTGAGGTCCGTCTCGTGAGAGCGGTACTTCAGGTCGCGGGCGACCTTCGTCTGCTTAGCCTTTGCTCGGCCGCGCCCCATAGGGTCGACCCCCTCGCACACTCGGCCGGAGTCACGAGAAACTCCGTCCGGATGCCCAGTCACCCTGGGCCGCCGGCGAAGAACTCGCGCGTCCGGTCTCTCGTTCGTATTTGTCCTGGGACAAGGCTACCTGCCCACTGGTGAATCTCGCACATCCGACTAGATGTTCGGACGGCGAGGTGCCGCTCACGAGCCGGCGGGCTGCAGCCGTGAGGGTCACCAGCCGGCCTTCCGAGACCTCGGCAGGACTCCTCCGCTGGGGACCTCGGAGACGTCGTGATGTGCCCGCTGCCATACGTGGGAAGTGCTGCGCACCAGCGCGAAAGCGCGGCCGGAGCCGCCAGGGCGAGCAGAGCCTGTGCCAGCAACCACCCGGGACGCCCGACGCCTGCCAGGGACCGCGCGGACGCGGCCACCGCGACGAGGCCCATCACGGCGAAGGCCACGATGAGGTGGGGTGCGTCCGGCCAGAACACCATAGGTTCGATAAGCCGCTCACCAGCCGGCGTACTGTCCCGTCAGGGTCACCGACCCACCCTCGGACGCATCGGCAGCACCAGAGGCCGCGGTGACCTCACCGGCCGCCCAGGCGCGGATGCCGTAGCCGTCGAGGATCGCGATCGCACGTTCCACGTCCTCGGCGTCGAGGAGGGCGACCATTCCGACGCCGCAGTTGAGCGTCTTCTCCAGGTCCGCCTGGTCGACCGACCCCACCCGGCGTACCAGGTCGAAGACCGGTTGCGGGGTCCAGGTGCCGCGGTCGATGGTGGCCACGAGCTCCTCGGGCATGACCCGCTCGAGGTTCGCCGCGAGGCCACCTCCGGTGATGTGGGACATCGCGTGGGTGCGGGTGCTGCGGGCGAGGTCGAGGCACGCCTTGGCGTACACCCGGGTCGGCTCCAGCAGCTCCTCGCCCAGCGTCCGACCGAGCTCGTCGACGTGGCGGTCCAGCGACCAGCCGGCAGTCTTGAGGAGCACGTGGCGGACGAGGGAGTAGCCGTTCGAGTGCAGGCCCGACGAGGCCATCGCCAGCACCACGTCGCCGGGCCGGACCCGCCCCGGGCCGAGCAGGTCCGCGGCCTCCACGACCCCGGTCGTCGAGCCGGCGACGTCGTACTCGTCGGGGCCGAGCAGCCCTGGGTGCTCCGCGGTCTCGCCGCCGATGAGGGCGCACCCCGCCTGGACGCACGCCTCGGCGATGCCCTGGACGATGGCCGCGATCCGCTCGGGGACCACCCGGCCGGTGGCGATGTAGTCGGTGAGGAACAGCGGCTCCGCGCCGCACACGACGAGGTCGTCGACGAGCATCCCGACGAGGTCGAACCCGATCGTGTGGTGCACGTCCATCGCCTGCGCGATCGCGACCTTGGTGCCCACTCCGTCGGCGGAGCTCGCGAGAAGGGGCCGGTCATACTTCTTCAGGGCGCTGGCGTCGAAGAGCCCGGCGAAGCCGCCGATGCCGCCCACCATCTCCGGACGCCGGGCCTTGTCGACCCAGGTCTTCATCAGCTCGACGGCCTTGTCGCCGGCCTCGATCGAGACCCCCGCGGCCTCGTAGGTGCTCCCCGTCGCGGGCGTCTGGTCAGGCATGCGGTCCTCGTCCGTCGTCGTGCTGTGCTGGGTGGGTCAGGGGCGGTCGAGCGCGTCGGAGGCGCCGCCACCGCCGAGTGAGGCGGAGAGGCCGTCCACGTCGGTGATGTCGGAGAGCTCGAGCAGATGCTTGCCGAGGTGCTCAGGGTCGGGGAGCTTGACCGGGTACACCCCGTCGAAGCAGGCCCGGCAGAGGCTCTCCTTCGGGACGGTCGTGGCCTCGACCAGCTCGTCGAGGGAGACGAACCCGAGGGAGTCGGCATCGATGGACCGGGCGATCTCCTCGGTCGAGAGGCCGTTGGCGATGAGCTCGGCGCGCGTGGCGAAGTCGATGCCGTAGAAGCACGGCCACTTCACCGGCGGGCTCGAGATCCGCACGTGCACCTCGCGTGCCCCTGCCTCCCGGAGCATCCGGATCAGCGCCCGCTGCGTGTTGCCCCGGACGATCGAGTCGTCGACGACCACGAGGCGCTTGCCCTCGATGACGTCGCGCAACGGGTTCAGCTTCAGCCGGATGCCGAGCTGTCGGATCGTCTGCGAGGGCTGGATGAACGTGCGTCCGACGTAGGAGTTCTTCACGAGCCCCGTGCCGTAGGGGATGCCGCTCTCCTCGGCGTACCCGATCGCCGCGGGCGTGCCGGACTCCGGCACCGGCATGACCAGGTCGGCCTCCACCGGGAACTCGCGGGCCAGGCGGCGGCCGATGTCGACGCGCACGCTGTGCACGCGCTGGTCGTTCATGAGCGTGTCGGGCCGGGCGAGGTAGACGAACTCGAAGAGGCAGTGCTTGGGGGCCGGCGGCGCGAAGTGGCGGCTGCGCAGGCCGTCCTCGTCGACCGCGATGAGCTCGCCCGGCTCCACCTCGCGGATGTAGGAGGCACCCACGATGTCGAGGGCCGCCGTCTCCGACGCGACCACCCACCCGCGCTCGAGGCGGCCGAGGACCAGGGGCCGGATTCCCTGCGGGTCGCGGGCGGCGTAGAGGGTGTTCTCGTCCATCCATACGAACGAGAACGCGCCCTTGACCGACGGGAGCACCTCGACGGCGTTCTCCTCGAGACTCCTGTCGGGGTGATGGGCGAACAGCGCGGTGACGAGGCTCGTGTCGTTGGTCGACTCCAGGCCGCGGACCGGGAGGTCGAGCTCCCCGTTGAGGTTCGGCAGGTTCGCCACACGCTCGGCGAGCTCGCGAGTGTTGGTGAGGTTGCCGTTGTGGGCCAGCGCGATCGAGCCGCTCGCCGTGGGGCGGAACGTCGGCTGCGCGTTGTGCCAGGTGCTCGCACCGGTCGTGGAGTAGCGGGCGTGACCCACGGCGAGGTGTCCCTGGAGCGAGGCCAGGGTGGTCTCGTCGAAGACCTGCGAGACCAGGCCCATGTCCTTGAACACGAGGATCTGCCGACCGTTGCTCACCGCCATCCCGGCCGACTCCTGGCCGCGGTGCTGGAGCGCGTAGAGGCCGTAGTAGGTGAGCTTGGCGACGTCCTCGCCGGGGGCCCAGACACCGAAGACCCCGCACGCGTCCTGGGGTCCGCGTTCCCGGGGGTCGAGGTCGTGGTTCAGGCGGCCGTCACCGCGGCGGGCATTCCCTGGCACACCCATGAGTCTACGGGCAGGCCCCCGTCCCCGCCGAACCCGTCCGGATTCAGGCGGTGCCCAGGCGGTGCAGCAGGAGTGTCTCCGCGAGGCAGACCCGCTCGAACTCCGCCAGGTGCAACCCCTCGTTGGCGCCGTGGGCTCGGGTGTCGGGATCCTCGACACCGGTGACGAGTACGGCGGCCTCCGGGAACGCCTTCTGGAAGGAGGCGATGAACGGGATCGACCCGCCCACGCCGATGTCGACGGGCTCGACGCCGTCCCACGCGTCGCGGAAGGCCGCCCGGGCGGTGTCGTACACCGGCCCCTGCGCGTCGATCACACCCGGCTGGCCGCTCTCCCGTCCCGGGGTGACCGTCACCTTCGCTCCCCACGGCGCGTGGGTCTCGAGGTGGCGGGTGAGATTCTGGAGCGCCGAGGTCGCGTCGTCGCCGGGGGCCACACGCAACGAGACCTTCGCGCGCACCTTGGGGAGGAGGGTGTTGCTGGCCTCTGCGGTGCGGGTGGTGTCGAGACCGATGATCGAGATCGAGGGCCTGGTCCACAGCCGCTCGACGTGAGAGCCGGAGCCGATCAGGGAGACCCCGTCGAGCACCGAGGACTCCGCCCGGATGCGGTCCTCCGGGTAGTCGACGTCGCTCGCGGGACCGCTGAAGAGGCCCTCGACGGCCACGTTGCCCTCGTCGTCGTGGAGCGTCGACAAGAGGCGGACCATCGCCATCATCGCGTCGGGGACGAGTCCGCCCCACATGCCCGAGTGGACGCCGTGGTCGAGGGTCTCCACGTCGACGAACACGTCCACGTTGCCGCGCAGCGTCGTGGTGAGGGCGGGCAGGCCGATGTCCCAGTTGGTCGAGTCGGCGATGACGATGACGTCGGCGGCGAGGGTCTCCTCGTGCTCGGCCAGGAGCGTTTCGAGGGTCGGGGAGCCGACCTCCTCCTCACCCTCGACGAAGACGGTGACGCCGACGGGCAGGTCGCCGCCCAGAGCCCGGATGGCGGCGAGGTGGGCGGCGATACCGGCCTTGTCGTCGGCGGCCCCCCGACCGTAGAGGCGCTCACCCCGCTCGGTCGGCTCGAACGGCTCGCTTTCCCACAGCGCCCGGTCACCGACCGGCTGCACGTCATGGTGCGCATAGAGCAGCACGGTGGGGGCGCCAGGGGGCGCGGCCTTCTTCGCCACGACGGCCGGGGCGCCCCCGCCGCTGGACAGGATCGACACGTCGAGACCTTCGGCCCGGAACAGCTCGGCCGTGGCCTCCGCCGACCGGCGTACCTCGTCCTTGAGCGCCGGGTCGGCGCTGACCGACGGGATGCGCACGAGCGCCTCGAGATCGGCGCGCACCGAGGGCAGCACCTGCTGCACGGCGTCGCGAAGCTGCTGGCTGACGGTGTCGGGGCTGGTCATGAGGCCCCACCCTAAGACCCGCTCTCAGGCGCCTGCGACACTCCCCGGCAGGGCAAGGTCGGCGACCTCGATGCGGTACGTGCGGTACTCCACGACGTGGCCGTCCTTCTCCATCTCGCGCCGGGAGACGATCTTGCCGGCGAGCCCGTTGCCCTCGACGAGCTGCTCGAGGTAGCCCACGTCCGCGGTCGTCCCGAAGAAGACCAGGATCCTGCCGCCGTCGACGAGGTGCTCGCGGACGCGAGCGAAGAATGCCGTGAGCGCCCGGTAGTCCTCGTCGGTGATGGAGGCCTCCGCCCAGTCCCGAGGCTTCATCCAACGAAACGGCGGATCGAAGATCACCAGGTCGAAGCGGCCCTCGACCTCGGCGAAGAGGTCGCTCCGGCCGATCGCGAGACGGTCGGCGACGCCGTTGCGCTCCGCGTTGGCCCGGGCCGCCTCCACCGCGTGCGGGTTGAGGTCGACCGCGACCACCTCGGCGCCCTGCTTGGCGGCGAGGATGGCGTTCACCCCGCTGCCCGTGCCCATGTCCAGCACCCGCTCCCCGGGACGGACCTCGTCGACGACGACCTGCCCGAGCACGTCGGAGGTGGGCTCGATGACCTGCACGTGGGGAGGTACGACGAGGGTCAGCCCGAGGTAGTCGAAGACCTCCCCGTCCTCGGAGACCTTCTTGAGGTACTCGTAGTGCTCGTCGTGCCAGGCCTGCATCCGTCTGGCCTCCTCGGCGGAGACGGTGGGCTGGTAGGTCATCGGGCCTCCACGAGGGGTAGGAGCGGGCTGAGGTCGGACCGTTCGCCGGAGGCCGTGACGCGGACGGCGTCCTCGGCGTCGCGCCAGGTGAGGTCACCGACGGCCAGCGCGATCCAGGTGGCGGGGTCGGTCTCCACCACGGCGGGCGGAGTGCCCCGGGTGTGGCGGGTCCCTTCGACGCACTGGGCGACGGCGTACGGCGGCACCCGCACCTCGACGGCCCCACCGGGCGCCTTGGCCACCAGGAGAGCGAGGAGGTGCTTGGTGAGCAGGCGCAGGTCCTCCGAGGTCGCCACGCCCTGGCGGAACCGGTCGAGCGCAGGGCCGACGACGGCAGGGTCGGCGGGTCGCAGGCGCACGGGCATGACGCACAGTATTGCCGCCCGCCGGCGCCTCGGCGCAGGCGAGCCCCGGCCGGGGGTCGTGCCACCGGGGCCGCAACCCACCGATTCAGCGCGCTGTCGGCGCGGGAGTGCGTCAAGATCGTGCTGTGACGACAGAGCCCGCGAAGCCGACCTCCTCTGAGGCTCGTCTCCCCCGTGGCCCGGTCCGCAGGTGGGTCCGTGCTCGCCCTGCCGACGTGATCGACGTCTTCGTGTACGTGGTCGTCCTTAACCTCGCCATCGAGTACCTCCCCTCGGTCATCAGCGAAGGCTTCACCCTCTCGCTGTTGACCGCAGTGCTGCTCAAGATCGCCCTGGAAGTGGTGATCGTCCTCAAGAGCCTCGTCATCCACCGGTTTCGTGCTGCCACGACGCGGCGGACCAGAGCCGTCGCCGCCCTGTCGTTGTGGGTGGTCGCTGCCGGGAGCAAGCTGGTCGTCCTCGAGCTCGTCGACCTCGTCTTCGGCGACGCCGTGAGCCTGGGCGGGTTCATACCCGTGACGTTGCTCGTCGTCGCACTCCTCGTGTCACGGGCCGCCGTACGCCGTCTCCTGGACGGCCCTCCGGCCACGGCCTGATCACGTGTCCGCGCGGTTCGTCCGAGCAGCGCAGGACAGCCCCATCCGCGACACGAACCCGAACATCCCGGATCGGCCCCGACCGGTGCTTTCCCGGGCATACCCTGACGGCCAGTCGTCCAACGGGGAAGTCACCACATGCACCGCTTGCTCTCTCGCTCCGGCCGCCGCGCGTCCGTCGTACTCACCTCCGTCCTCACGCTCGCGACGGCCGTTGCCGGGGTCCTGGTGGCCTCGCCCGCACCTGCCGAGGCCGCCAACCGGGTCACCCCCGGCAACTTCACCGGCTACGGCTTCGACCAGTGCGTGACGCCCTCGCAGGGGGCGATGGACGCCTGGCTGACGGCCTCGCCGTACTGGGCGGTCGGCATCTACATCGCCGGGGACAGCCGCTTCTGCGGCGACGACAAGCAGAGGAACCTGACGCCGGAGTGGGTAGCGACCCAACTGCGCAACGGCTGGCGGCTGCTGCCGATCACCGTCGGCCCCCAGGCCTCGTGCTCGGCCCGCTACAAGGACAAGGTGCGGATCGACCCCGACCCCACCGACAACTACGTGGCCGCCCGCACCCAGGGCCGGCTCGAGGCCCGCGACACGGTCAAGAGGGCTCGCGCGCTCGGCATCGCGGCGAAGAGCACGCTGTGGTACGACCTCGAGGCCTACGACATCGGCAACCAGCGGTGCCGGGAGTCCTCGCTGCACTTCCTGTCGGCGTGGACGCGCACCCTGCGCAACCTCGGCTTCGTCTCCGGGGTGTACTCCAGCGCCGCGTCGGGGATCAGGGCCCTGGACGACGCCCGGGTGCTCGAGCCCGGCCGCTACGTGATGCCCGACCGGGTGTGGATCGCCGAGTGGGTCAAGCCCGAGGACTACAGGCAGCCGCCCACGGCGAACCCTCCGTCGCTGCTCTCGGCGTTCGTCCGTCACGACGGTTGGCTGCCCAAGCGCCGGATGCGGCAGTATCGCGGCGACCACGACGAGACCTACGGCGGCGTGACCATCAACATCGACACGAACTACCTCGACCTCGGCCGCGGCACGCTGCCGGGCAAGAAGTTCACCTACTGCGGCGGCGTGAGGGTCGACTTCCCGCAGTACCGCGTCCTGTCGCAGGGTGACCGCAAGCCCCAGGTCCGTGCGCTCCAGTGCCTCATGAAGCGCAAGAGGCTCTACGACGGCAAGGTCAGCGGCTTCTACAACCGCGGCACCGAGCGGGCGGTACGCCGCTACCAGCGGGCACGCGGACTCAGGGGCGACGGCCGGATGCTGCGGAGCACCTGGACCTACCTGCTCTCCGAAGGCGCCCGGACGCCCGTGGTCAAGATCGGTTCCGGCGGGAACCCGGTCCGCCGCGTGCAACGGTCGCTGAACGCCGCGTCCCGCGCCGGCCTCGAAGTCGACGGGATCTTCGGTCCCTCCACCACCCGAGCGGTCCGCGTCTACCAGGCTCAGGTGGGCCTGCGGCGCACGGGCGTGGTCGCCCCGGACACCTGGGCGAGGCTGCAGGCCGGCCGTCTCTAGCTCCTGCAGGAACCTGAACCTGCGTAAACGTGAACCGCCCCCTGACGTGACGTCCGGGGGCGGTTCTCGTTGGAGGTGCGTTCGGCCGCCCACCCCGCGGCTCGTCTCGGAGAACAGGAAGTCCATTGCGCAGAGCTCCTCTCGCGGCTGCCGCCGCGTGCACCCTCCTCCTCGGTGGTAGCAGCCTCGCGGCCAACGCTGCCGTCCATGGCCCGGCCGACCTCGGCGCCGGCAGCTACGTCGTGGTTCTCAAGGACAGTGCCCCCGCCCGCACCGTCGCCTCTGCCCACGCCGAGCTCTTCGGCCTCGACGTCGGCCACGTCTACACCTCCGCCCTCCAGGGCTACTCCGCCACGATGCCCGCGTCGGTCGCCGCCCTCGTCGAGGCCGCGCCCGCAGTGGCGTGGGTCCAGAAGGACCGCCCGGTCGCGACGACCGCGCAGACACTGCCCACCGGCATCAACCGGTCCAACGCAGACGCCAGCCCCACCGCGAAGATCAACGGGGCCGACGAGCGCGTGGACGTCGACGTCGCGGTGATCGACACCGGCGTCGACCTCTCCCATCCCGACCTGAACGTCTACCGGGCGGGCGCGAAGAACTGCTCCCTCGGGGCGGTCAACGCCAACGACCTGAACGGTCACGGCACTCACGTCGCCGGCACCGTCGGCGCTCTCGACAACACCAGCGGCGTCGTCGGCATGGCACCGGGTGCGCGGATCTGGCCGGTGAAGGTCCTCACCGACGCGGGCACCGGGCTGAACTCCGACGTCATCTGCGGCATCGACTACGTCACCGCCAACGCAGACAAGATCGAGGTCGCCAACATGAGCCTCGGCGGCAGCGGCAAGGACGACGGCAACTGCGGCAACTCCAACAACGACGCCATGCACCGTGCGATCTGCAACTCCGTCGCCGCGGGCATCACCTACGTCGTCGCCGCCGGCAACGACGCCAAGGACGCCAAGGACTTCACCCCGGCCGCCTACGACGAGGTGATCACCGTCAGCGCTCTCGCCGACTTCAACGGCCTCCCCGGCGGCGGTGCGCCCGCCACCTGCCGCAGCGACGTCGACGACACCTTCGCCGACTTCTCCAACTACGGCGCCGACGTGGACATCATCGCTCCCGGCGTGTGCATCAACTCCACCTGGATGCTCGGTGGCTACAACACGATCTCCGGTACGTCGATGGCCAGCCCGCACGTGGCAGGCGGCGCCGCGCTCTACAAGGCCAACAACCCCTCGGCCTCCCCGACCCAGGTCAAGAGCGCGCTGCAGAACGCCGGCAGCACCGACTGGAACAACAGTGACGACCGCGACGGGACCAAGGAGCGTCTGCTCGACGTGAGCACCTTCTGACCCACTGACCAGACGGTCTCGGCCGTCCCACCCGACCCGGGTGGGGCGGCCGTTCTGCTCCTCGGCGAGATTGCCCCGCGACGGTGCAGGCCGCCGGTCGACGTACACCTGCAGGAACCTGAAATGCGCAAACCTGCACAGAGCCACTCATTGCCCCGCGACGCGGGCGCGGCGTGAAATGACGATCTCCCTGCCGAAACCCGGCAGATCGAATCCAGGTGAGGACGCACATGCGAAAGACAACGACCGCCGTACTCTCGGCGCTCACACTCGTCGCTCTCGGGTCACCTAGCCTCGCGGCGAACGCCGCCCCACCCAGCGGCGCCGGCACCGCAGACTCCTACATCGTCGTGCTCAAGGACAGCGCCGCCTCGGGCAAGGTCGCCAAGGAGCACAGCTCCCGCCACGACGCCCGGGTCGACCACGTCTACCGTGCCGCCCTCAAGGGCTACTCCGCCCGGATGAGCCCCACGGCGGTTGCCCGCATCCAGCAGGACTCCCGGGTCCTCTACGTGCAGCGTGACGGTGTGGTCACGACAGCCGCCCAGACGACTCCCACGGGCGTCAACCGGTCCAACGCCGACGCCAGCCCCACGGCGGCGATCGACGGCGTCGACAACCGGGTGAACATCGACGTCGCGGTGATCGACACCGGGGTCGACCTCGACCACCCCGACCTCAACGTCTACACCGCCGGCGCGAAGAACTGCTCCACCGGCAGGTCCGCCGACGACGGCAACGGGCACGGCACTCACGTCGCCGGCACCGTCGGGGCCATAGACAACGGCGACGGCGTGGTCGGCATGGCACCGGGTGCGCGGATCTGGCCGGTCCGGGTGCTCGACAACCGTGGCAGCGGCACCTTCTCCGGCATCGTCTGCGGCATCGACTTCGTCACCGCCAACGCAGACAAGATCGAGGTGGCCAACATGAGCCTCGGCGGCGGTGGCGCCGACGACGGCAACTGCGGCAACTCCAACAACGACGCCATGCACCGTGCGATCTGCAACTCCGTCGCCGCGGGCGTCACCTACGTGGTCGCGGCGGGCAACTCCTCCGCCGACAGTGCCGGGTCCGTCCCGGCCGCCTACGACGAGGTGATCACTGTCAGCGCCCTGGCCGACTTCAACGGCCTCCCCGGCGGCGGTGCGCCCGCCACCTGCCGCAGCGACGTCGACGACACCTTCGCCGACTTCTCCAACTACGGCGCCGACGTGGACCTGATCGCTCCCGGCGTGTGCATCAACTCCACCTGGAAGGGCGGTGGCTACAACACGATCTCCGGTACGTCGATGGCCAGCCCGCACGTGGCAGGCGGCGCCGCGCTCTACAAGGCCAACAACCCCTCGGCCTCCCCGACCCAGGTCAAGAGCGCGCTGCAGAACGCCGGCAGTACCGACTGGAACAACAGTGACGACCGCGACGGGGCCAAGGAGCGTCTGCTCGACGTCACGGGCTTCTGATGCCGACCTGCATCGGTTCGGAGGCACGCTGAGCGAGCACTCGAGACGGGAGGGGCGGGACCGGGAGGGTCCCGCCCCTCCTGCCGCGTCCTGAGCGCCGCGTGTTTGCGCTGCGACAGGGCCGGCGCCGGGCCTAGCATCGGGAGCCAGACCGCAGAAGGGTGCATCGCCATGTCCGACTTCCCCTATGCACACCGGTTCCCCGTCAACCGGGGGTTCCCCGAGCAGGGCAGACCGCGCGACGACGTCCTCGACGAGATGCGCACCATGGCGACCGAGGAGGACGCCTCCTGGGAGACCGGGAAGTGCTCGGGCACGATGTATTCCGGCGACCACGAGCACTACCGGTTCTTGGACGAGGCCTTCGGGCTTTTCGCGCACGTCAACATCCTCCAGCGCGACATGTGCCCGAGCGCTACGAAGTTCGAGGGCGAGGTCATCGCGATGGCGCTCGACCTCATGCATGCCGACGCGGTCACCGACGGCACGCCCGCGGGGCTTGTCACGAGCGGTGGCACCGGCAGCATCCTCCATGCCATGTACGCGTATCGCGAGCACGCACGACAGCACCGCGGGATCACCCGGCCGAACTTCGTGAAGCCCGAGACCGGCCACCCGGCGTTCGACAAGTCCTGCCACCTGCTCGGCATCGAGCTGCGGGTCGCACCCGTCGTGGCGGAGACCACCCAGGTCGACGTCGCGGAGGTCGCCAAGCGCGTCGACGAGGACACGGTCGCAATCGTGGGTTCGGCGACCAACTACGGTTACGGCACCATCGACCCGATCACCGAGCTCGGCGAGCTCGCGCTCGAACGGGGTGCCGGTCTCCACGTGGACGCCTGCCTGGGCGGCTTCATCCTCCCCTTCGGCGAGGAGCTCGGCTACGACATCCCGCCCTTCGACTTCCGGGTGCCGGGCGTCACCAGCATCTCGGCGGACACGCACAAGTACGGCTATGCGTTCAAGGGCAGCTCCACGGTGCTGTTCCGCGACAAGGCCTACCGCAACGCGCAGTACTTCTTCGACGCGGGCTGGAGCGGCGGGAAGTACATGTCGCCGGGCATCGAGGGCTCGCGGTCCGGCGGCCTGGTGGCGTCCACGTGGGCGGCGATGGTCCAGCTCGGCAGGGAGGGCTACCGGGAGTACGCCGAACAGATCTTCCGCACCTCCGAGGCGATGCAGGAGGTCGTGCGCTCCCATCCCGAGCTGCGTCTGATGGGGAAGCCGACCTTCTGCTTCAGCATGACCTCCGAGGAGTTCGACATCTACCACGTCTGGGACCACATGGGGCCCAAGGGCTGGCGGTTCAACGGCCAGCAGTACCCGAACTCGATGCACATGGCGGTCACCCGGCCCCAGACACAGCCGGGGGTGGTGGACCTTTTCGCGCAGGACCTGGCGGAGGCGGTGGCCTACGCCAAGGCGAAGGAGGCCGCCGGCGAGGCTGCGCACATGTCCGCCATCTACGGCGGGATCGCCGACGGGCTCAACCAGGAGACCGAGGAGTTCATCGAGGCGGTCATGAGCGACATGCTCGACACGCAGCAGTCCCTGCCCCCCGTGGAGGGTTGATGTCCGAGAGGCCGGGTCCCGGCCGCGACGAGCGGTTCGTTCTCGCGGTCGACCTCGGCTCGAGCGTGGCGAAGGTCGGTCTGGTGTCTCTCGGAGGGACCATCGCCTGGTGGAGCCAGCGGCCTCTCCAGACGGTGCGGGGCGCCGACGGGTCGGCGACCCAGGACGCGGAGGAGTGGTGGCGGATCATCGTGGACGCCACCCGCCGCGGCCTGGCCGAAGCCTCGGTGCACGGGGACCAGGTGGTCGCGGTCGGCGTGACCGGCCAGTTCGCGAGCCTCGTCCCGGTCGACCGGCACGGCCACCCTGTCGACTCCTGCGTGATGTGGATGGACACCCGTGGCGAGCCCCATGCCCGTCAGCAGGTCGGGGGGCGGGTGCACGGCTACCGGCTCAAGGCCGTTGCCACCTGGGTACACCGCACCGGTGGCGCACCGTCACCGGAAGGCGTGGACTCCCTCGGCCACATGCTGCACATCGAACGGGACCAGCCGCATGTCGCGGCGGCGGCTCGGTGGTACCTCGAACCGGTCGACTACCTCACGATGCGCTTCACCGGCGTGGCCGCAGCCTCGCACGCGTCCATGACCGGAGCCTGGCTGACCGACAACAGGCGCCTCGACGTGCTGGCCTACGACGACAAGCTCGTCGCCATGGCGGGGATTGACGGGACGAAGCTCGCCCCCCTCGTGCCGACCGGCTCGGTGATCGGCACGGTGCTCGCCTCGGTCGCCGACGAGCTCGGCATCTCGAGGCGCGCGCAGGTGGCCACCGGAGTCACCGACGTGCACAGCGCCGCCATCGGCTCCGGCTGTGTCCGTGACTACGAGGCGCACATGGGATTCGGCACCACCTCGTGGATCAGCTGCCCCGTCCCGAAGAAGAAGACCGACCTGTTCAGACAGATGGCCGCTGTGCCCGGACTGACCAACGACAGTTACCTCCTGGTGAACAACCAGCTCTCGGCGGGGCGCTGTCTTCAATGGTTCCGCGAAGAGATCGTCGGCTCCATCCGGCACGACGGGCTCCCGACGTACGACACCTTGACGGCTCTTGCCGCAACGGCGCCACCCGGCTCCGGGGGCGTGATCTTCACCCCTTGGTTGGCAGGCGAGAAGGGGCCCGTGGAGGACGGGTGCGCCAGAGGCGGGTTCCACAACCTCTCGCTGTCGAGCGGCCTCGCGGACCTGACCCGCGCCGTGCTCGAGGGCGTCGCCTACAACGCGCGTTGGCTGCTCGACGGCGCCGAGCACTTCACCGGGAGGCGGTTCGACCCGATCCGGCTCATCGGCGGGTGCGCGCGATCGAATCTGTGGAGCCAGATCCTCGCCGACGTGCTCGATCGTCGGATCGAACGTGTGGAGGCCCCGTTGCTGTCAGGTCTCCGCGGCTCCGCTCTCCTAGCGGCGACGGCTCTCGACGAGGTCGCCCGCGACGAGGTCCGCGGCCTCGTCCAGGTGGAGCGGACGTTCGAGCCAGACCCCGAGAACCGTGCCGTCTACGACCTCCGGTCCAAGGAGCTCCCGCGGCTGTACAAGGCACAGAAGGGGATGTTCCACCGGCTCAACCGGCCCTGACGGTGCTGAGTCCTCGTTGGCTCGGACACAGTTTCGATCTCTTTCCTCGCATGCCGGACGAATGCCCCAAAGCCTGCTGGTCAATCCGGCCCATGCTTGCGAGGATCGTCGGCGGCACGGATCCAGAGGGTCTTCGTCGTGGGCGAGAGCTCGCGCCGTCGTCCGGTCCACAGCCCGTCCCGGACCAAGACGTAAGAGCAGTAGGGAGAGCGCATGAACACGATGCCCCGTTCGGTCAACCGGCCGGTCGTCTTCGAGGTGATCGGGCCGGAGCAGCCGACGCTGGTCGAGGCGGAGCTTCGCTACGACCCGGCCGACCCGTACGCCGTCGCGGTGGCCTTCCTGAGCCACGGCACGGAGGTGCTGTGGGTGTTCGCGCGCGACCTGCTGATCCGCGGCGTGTCCGAGCCGACCGGGGACGGCGACGTACAGGTCTTCCCGTCCCTGGACGACGACGGCCGCGCGGAGGTGGGTCTGATGCTCCGCTCACCGGCTGGTCAGACGCTGATGAAGGTGCCGGCCAGGGACGTGATGGGCTTCCTCGCGCGGTCGACCAGGTCGGTGTGGCCCGGCACGGAGAGCGACCACCTCAGCGCCGACAAAGCGATCGCCGCGATCCTGGTCGGCGACTGACGGCCCCACACCACGGCCCGGCCGACCGCGGCCGACCCGCAGAACCTTGCTCCGGATGAGCCGGCCGCGCCGGGGTAAACCTGGTGGGTGACCGAGTCGCCGCCCGACTACGAACCGGACCCTCGCCGCTGGGGCGCCCTGGCGGTCACCCTCGTGGTCGGCTTCATGTCGCTGCTCGACGTCACCATCGTCAACGTCGCGATCCCCTCGATCCAGCGAGGTCTGGACGCCTCGGCGCAGTCCGTGCAGTGGGTGGTCTCGGGATACGCGCTGACCTTCGGCCTCGTCCTCGTTGCGGGCGGGAGGCTCGGCGACCTCCTCGGGCGCAGGCGGATGTTCCTCATCGGACTCACCGGCTTCACGCTCACGAGCGCCGTGGCCGGGGCCGCGCCCACGGACGAGCTCCTGGTGGCGGCGCGACTGCTGCAGGGGGTCGCCGCGGGCATGCTCACCCCGCAGAACACCGGACTCATCCAGGAGCTCTTCCGCGGTGACGAGCGCGCCCGTGCCTTCGGCTGGTTCGGGACGACGGTCGGTGTCTCTGCGGCCACCGGACCGGTCCTGGGCGGCGCCCTCATCGCACTGTTCGGCGAGGAGCAGGGTTGGCGGGTCGTCTTCTTGGTCAACGTTCCCATCGGCCTGGTCGCCATGGTGCTCGCCGCCCGCCTGATCCCGAGGACCCGACCACGGAGGGGCGCGCTGCGGCGCGAGGTGGACCCGGTGGGTGCTCTGCTGCTCGGGTCCGCGGTCCTGTGCGTGCTGCTCCCCGTCGTACGCGCCATGTCCCAGCCCACCACCGCCTGGTGGCTGCTGGTCCCGCTCGCCCCCGTCGCAGCCGTGCTGTTCGTCCGGTGGGAGAACCGGGTCATCGCGCACGGGCGCAACCCGATGCTCGACGTGCGGCTGGTGCGGACCGCTCCCGGCTTCGCGACGGGGATCGCCCTCCAGACGGTGTACTTCGCCGGATTCAGCGGGTTGTGGCTGGTGCTAGCGCTGTTCTTCCAGGACGGCCTCGGCTACACCCCGTTCCAGTCCGGCCTCGCCGTGATGCCCTTCGCGATCGGGTCGGCGGTGACCGCGGTCCTGGCCGGGCGGATGGTCGGCCGATGGGGGCGGCGACTGACCGTGGGCGGGCTGCTGCTCGTGGCGGTGGGCTTCACGGGCCTGTTGGCGGCCGTCCCGGCGCCCGAGAACACCGCGCTGTTCACCGCGCTCCCCCTCCTCGTCGCGGGCGTCGGGTCGGGCGCGGTGATCTCCCCGAACGTCACCATGACGCTCAGCAACGTGCCCCCGCACTTGGGCGGAGCTTCCGGTGGGGCCATCCAGACCGGGGCCCGGGTCGGCAGCGCGATCGGCGCGGCGGTCCTCACCGCGGCGTTCCGGGTCAGCCTCGACGGCGCGGACTATCCCGACGCCGCACGGGTCGCCTTCCTGGTCGCCATCGGTCTCGTGCTCGTGGCGCTGGCCCTCGCCTCGATCGAGCTGCGCCACCAGCGGCGTGGCGCACAGGTGCTTCGTCGGGAGGTCGCAGCGCCCGAGTGACGCGCGACAGCAACGCGTGCGCGCTCAGTCGCCGAGGGCATGCGGCAGCGTTCCGGACCAGGCGACCCGAAGCTCCGAGAGCGGCACCCTGAACTGCTCCTGCACGTCGATCAGGGCATCCGGCCCGGTCCCGTCGGTGACCCCGATGCGCACGTGCGGGAAGCCACGGGCGGCGCACATGTCGGTGAACCGGACCTCCTCGCTGCGCGGGACCGCCACGATCGCACGTCCCACAGACTCGCTGAACAGCGCAACGAAAGGGTCGAGCTCGTCGGGGAACCACACCCGCGCCCCGATGCCGCGCCTGCCGCCCCCGAGGAGGCACGACTCGACCAGCGCCTGGGCGAGGCCGCCGTCGGAGAGGTCGTGGGCGGCGTCGATGAGGCCGTCACGGGATGCGTTGACGAGGATGTCGGCGAGCTCCCGCTCGGCGGCAAGGTCCACCGCGGGAGGCATACCGCCGAGGTGGCCGTGCACGACGTGGGCCCACTCCGAGCCCGAGAGCTCCTCACGTGTCGTGCCGAGCAGGTAGATCTGCTGCCCCTCGGCGACGAAGCCCGAGGGGGTGCGCCGGCTGACGTCGTCGATCACCCCGAGCACCGCCACGACCGGCGTGGGCAGGATCGCGGTCTCCGCCGTCTGGTTGTAGAGGCTCACGTTGCCGCCGGTCACGGGGACACCGAGGTCGCAGCATCCGTCGGCGAGGCCCCGGACCGCCTCGGCGAACTGCCACATCACCTCCGGGTCCTCGGGGGAGCCGAAGTTCAGGCAGTCGCTGACCGCGAGCGGGCGGGCGCCGGTGGTCGCGACGTTGCGGTAGGACTCGGCCAGGGCGAGCTGGGCGCCCGTGTAGGGGTCGAGCTTGGTGAACCGGCCGTTGCAGTCGGTCGACACGGCCACACCGAGGTTGCTCTCCTCGTCGACCCGGACCATCCCCGAGTCCTCCGGCTGCGCCAGGACGGTGTTGCCCTGGACGTAGCGGTCGTACTGGTCGGTGATCCAGGACCTGTCGCACAGGTTGGGGCTGGCGACCATGCGCAGCAGCGTCTCCCGCAGCTCCTCGGGCGTGCCGGGGCGCGGCAGCTTCTCCGCCGCGTCGGCCTGCAGACCGTCCTGCCACGACGGCCGCGCGTAGGGACGGTGGTAGACGGGCCCCTCGTGGGCGACCGTGCGCGGAGGTACGTCGACCACGGTCTCGCCGTGCCAGTCGATGACGAGGCGGCCCGTGTCGGTGACCTCGCCGACGACCGTCGCCTCGACGCCCCACCTGTCGCAGACCTCGAGGAACCGGTCGACCTTGCCCGGCTCGACGATCGCCATCATGCGCTCCTGTGACTCGCTCATGAGGATCTCCTCGGGCGAGAGCGTGGAGTCGCGCAGCGGGACGAGGTCGAGGTCGACGTGCATGCCGCCGGTGCCGGCCGAGGCCATCTCGGAGGTCGAGCAGGACAGGCCGGCACCGCCGAGGTCCTGGATGCCCACGACGAGGTCCTCACCGAAGATCTCGAGGCTGCACTCGATGAGGAGCTTCTCCATGAACGGGTCGCCGACCTGGACGCTGGGTCGCTTCGCGGGGCCGGTCTCGTCGAAGGTCTCGCTGGCCAGGACCGAGACGCCGCCGATCCCGTCACCCCCGGTGCGCGCGCCGTACAGGATCACCTTGTTGCCGACCCCGGAGGCGGACGCCGTCTGGAGCTCGTCGTGCTTGAGGACGCCCACGCAGAGCGCGTTGACGAGGGGGTTGCCCAGGTAGGACTCGTCGAAGACCGCCTCGCCGCCGATGTTCGGCAGGCCGAGACAGTTGCCGTAACCACCGACGCCCGCGACGATCCCCGGCAGCACGCGGTGGGTGTCGTCGGCGTCGAGGGGGCCGAAGCGCAGCGGGTCCATGACCGCGACGGGCCGCGCGCCCATGGCGAGGATGTCGCGCACGATGCCGCCGATGCCGGTCGCGGCCCCCTGGTAGGGCTCGACGTAGGACGGGTGGTTGTGGGACTCGACCTTGAAGGTGACCGCGTATCCGTCGCCGATGTCGACGACGCCGGCGTTCTCGCCGATGCCGGCCATCAGCGTGGAGCGCATCTCGTCGGTGACCTTCTCACCGAACTGGCGCAGGTGCACCTTGCTCGACTTGTAGGAGCAGTGCTCGCTCCACATCACGGAGTACATCGCGAGCTCCGAGGAGCTCGGGCGGCGACCGAGGATCTCGCGGATCCGGTCGTACTCGTCGCGCTTCAGGCCGAGGTCGGCCCAGGGCTGCTCGCGGTCGGGGTCCTTGCTCGCGACCTCGACGGTGTCGAGCCGGTGTTCAGGGCGCAGTTCGGTCACCGATGTCGGCTTTCAGGTGAGTGGATCAAGGAGGTGTTGCCGAGGCCCAATCTACCGGCCGCGCCCCACCGGCCCCCGCACAGCCCACGATGCAGCGAGAATGAGCGCACCCAAAGTCTGTCCTGTCTCGTCCTCCCGTGGCAGGGTATGTCCCACCGTGCCCTCCGAGGGGCGACGGCCCGGCATCATCGGCTCTCACGACGGGGACTCAGCCCATGGACCGACGTACTCTCCTCAAGGCCGGCATGGTCACCACCGCCGGCGGACTCATCATCCCGACGGTGGGCGGGCTCACCGAGTCCGCCGAGGCGGCGCCCCAGGTCGGCAAGGTGCTCGCCCGCAACCTCTCCACGCCGTGGGGCATCGCGTTCCTGCCCAACGGGGACGCCCTCGTCGGCGAGCGGGACTCCGGCAAGGTGTTCCGGGTGCGCAAGTCCGGGGGCCGAAGGCAGGTGGGCCGGCTCCAGGTCCGCAGCCAGAAGGCGAACTGGGGCGAGGGCGGCCTGCTCGGCCTCGCGCTCTCCCCCAACTTCCGCAACGACCGCTGGGTCTACGCCTACATCTCTACCGGCTCGGACAACCGGATCGTGCGGATGCGGTTCAGGAACGGCACGCTGGGTCCCCGGCGCCTCGTGCTGGGGGGCATCCCGACCAACACCCACCACAACGGCGGCCGCCTCGGCTTCCACCGCGGCCTGCTGTACGCCAGCACCGGTGACGCCGAGAACCCCTCCCTCGCCCAGAACCGGAACTCCCTCGCCGGCAAGATCCTCCGCCTGACCCCTGACGGCAGGGTGCCGCAGGGCAACCCGTTCGGGAACTACACCTGGTCCTTCGGCCACCGCAACATCGAGGGCATCACGTTCGACAACAGGGGTGTCCTGTGGGCCACCGAGTTCGGAGACGACCGGCGCGACGAGCTCAACCGCATCGTCAAGGGCGGCAACTACGGCTGGCCGATCTACGAAGGTCGTGACGGCGGCGACCGGAGGTACCGCAACCCCTTCACGACCTGGCGGCCGGAGAACTGCTCCCCGAGCGGCATCGCCGTCGTCAACGGCATGGCGTTCATCGGCGCGTTGCGCGGCCGTTCCCTCTGGGCCGTACGTCTGCGCGGACCCAACGCGGGGCGGCGGTTCCGGCACTTCCACGAGAGGTTCGGTCGGATCCGCACCGTCCAGGCGGCACCCGACGGCACGCTCTGGATGACCACCAGCAACCACGACGGGAGGCCCTCGACGCCGCACCGCAACGACGACCGGATCATCCGGCTGCGCGTGGGCTAGGCGCGCCTGCCCCCCTCGTTCCCCTGGCGCCTGACAGGATCGGGGCCGTGACTCCGAACGGCGCTGGGCGGGTGGTGGGTCTCGACATCGCCCGCGCCGTCGCGCTCGTCGGCATGATGGCCACCCACATCCTTCCCGGCGTCGGACCCGAGGGCGTCACCTTCTCCCAGCAGGTCGCGGGTGGGCGGGCCTCGGCGCTCTTCGCGGTGCTGGCGGGCGCGTCCATCGCGTTGATGACCGGCCGCTCGGCTCCCCACCGCGGCCAACGGGGCCTGGCCACCGGAGCCGGCATCGCCGCCCGAGCTGCCCTCATCGCCGCGGTCGGGATGCTCCTCGCGGAGGTGGACTCCGGCATCGCGGTGATCCTCACCTACTACGGGCTGCTGTTCGTCCTGGCCGTCCCTTTCATCGGCCTCGGTGCCGGGCCCCTGGCCCTCCTCAGCGCGTTGTGGGTCCTTGCGGCCCCGGTCGTCTCCCACCTGCTCAGGCCACACCTGCCCCCGCCGTCGTACGACAGCCCGACGTTCGCAAGCCTCACCGACCCCTGGCAGCTGCTGACCGAGCTCACGTTCACCGGCTACTACCCGGTGGTGCCGTGGCTGGCCTACCTGTTCGCGGGGATGGCGATCGGGCGCCTCGACCTCGCCCGGTGGAGTACGACGGCCCTGGTCGGCGCCGTGGGCATCATGCTGGCAGCCTGGAGCTGGGCGCTGTCCGCGGCGCTGCTCTCCCGGGCGGGTGTCCGGAGCACCCTCGTCGAGACGTTCACCGGGCCGGGCGCCCTGGAGACGTTCGACATGACGCTGGAACGGGGGCTCTACGGCACCACGCCGACCGGGTCGTGGTGGTGGCTGGCGGTCCGCTCACCCCACACGGCCACACCGTTCGATCTCGCGCACACGATCGGGACGGCGCTGATGGTGACAGCGGCGTGCCTCGCCCTGGGCCGGCTGGCGCCGCGGGTCCTCGCGGTCGTCTTCGGCGCGGGAGCGATGACGCTGACCCTCTACAGCGCCCACGTCGCCTCTCGCGCGCCGGGCTGGTGGGACGGCGACACCATGGGGACGTTCCTCGGCCAGGTGGCCGCGGTACTGCTCGTCGGCGCGGCGGTCGCGCTGCTCCGGCGCCGGGGACCGCTCGAGGCGGTGGTGCGCTGGGCGCAGGAGGGTGTCAGGCGCGCAGCAGCTGCGACACTGCGGAGGTGAAGAAGGCCAAGCCGTCCGTGCCGGGACCGCACAGGTCCTCGACCGCGTGCTCGGGGTGCGGCATGAGCCCCACGACGTTGCCGGCCTCGTTGGTGATGCCGGCGATGTCGCGCAGTGAGCCGTTGGGGTTCCCCTCGACGTAGCGGGCCACGACACGCCCCTCGCCCTCGAGGCGGTCGAGGGTGTCCTCGTCGGCGACGTACTTGCCCTCGCCGTTCTTGAGCACGACCGTGATCTCGGCGCCCTCGTCGTAGTCGGCGGTCCAGGGCGTCTTGTTGTTCTCGATCCGGATCAGCTGGTCGCGGCAGATGAACTTGCGCTGGTCGTTGCGCAGGAGGGCTCCTGGGAGCAGGTGCGACTCGCACAGGATCTGGAAGCCGTTGCAGATGCCGAGCACCGGCATGCCCTTGCCGGCTGCCTCGACCACCTCGGTCATGATCGGTGAGAACCTGGAGATCGCCCCGCAGCGGAGGTAGTCGCCGTAGGAGAAGCCGCCCGGCAGGACGACCGCGTCGACACCGCGCAGGTCGTGCTCGTCGTGCCAGAGAGCGACCGCCTCACCGCCCGCGAAGCCGACCGCGCGGACCGCGTCGACGTCGTCGAGCGA
>DATHVS010000113.1:0-10406 GCA_035461195.1 Nocardioidaceae bacterium | reverse complement strand
GGCGCCCACGTGGTCGGCGATCCCGGCCCGCTCGGAGTCGCTGAGGTTCTTCGCCACCGGACCGCCCAGCTCGCCGTCGGCGCCCACCAGGACGTAGGCCAGCCCCCTGGCGCCGCGCTGCTTGGCCCACTCCTGCCAGGCGTCGAGCTGCTTGCGCGGCTGGTCCGCCCCACGTGGCATGACCACGGCACCGACGTACGGCGCCTGGAACACCCGGAACGGGGTGTCCTCGAAGAACTCGGTGCACTCGACGAGCTCGAGGCCCATGCGCAGGTCGGGCTTGTCGGTGCCGAACCGATGCATCGCCTCGTCGTAGGTCATCCGCGGGATCGGTGTCTCGATCTCCACCCCGATCAGCGCCCAGATCTCGCGCAGGATCTCCTCGGAGAGGGCGATCACGTCGTCCTGGTCGACGAAGCTCATCTCGACGTCGAGCTGGGTGAACTCCGGCTGCCGGTCGGCGCGGAAGTCCTCGTCGCGGTAGCAGCGCGCGATCTGGTAGTAGCGCTCCATGCCACCGACCATCAGGAGCTGCTTGAACAGCTGCGGGCTCTGCGGCAGGGCGTACCAGCTGCCGGGCCTGAGCCGGGCCGGTACCAGGAAGTCACGGGCACCCTCGGGGGTCGAACGGGTGAGGGTCGGCGTCTCGACCTCGACGAAGTCGTGGGCGTCGAGCACCTTGCGGGCCGCCCGGTTCACCTTGCTGCGCAGACGCAGGGCCGCAGCGGGACCCTCGCGGCGCAGGTCGAGGTAACGGTGCTTGAGGCGGACGTCCTCGCCGACCTGGACGTGCTCGTCGACCGGGAACGGCAGCGGCGCGGCGGCGCTGAGCACCTCCACGTCGTCGGCGATCACCTCGATGTCACCTGTGGGCAGGTGCGGGTTTGCGTTGCCCTCGGGGCGCGCCGTTACCTCGCCGGTCACCTTCAGGCAGTACTCCGCGCGCAGGTGGTGGGCGAGCTCCTCGTCACGAACCACGACCTGCACCACGCCCGAGCCCTCGCGGAGGTCGAGGAAGGCCACGCCGCCGTGGTCGCGCCGACGCGCCACCCACCCCGCCAGGGTCACGGTCTGTCCGGCGTGCTCAGCGCGCAGGCTGCCGGCGTCATGGGTGCGGATCACGAGAGCTCCTCAGGAGTGTGCGAGACGATGGTCGGGGTCAGGTCGCCGGCGGCCGGTTCCCAGGCATCCGGGTCGGCGTCGACCTGGTCGCCGCTGCGGATGTCCTTGACCTGGTCGGCTCCCCCGTCGCTGCCGGGGAACCACACGAAGGGGATGCCGCGTCGCTCGGCGTACCTGATCTGCTTGCCGAACTTCTGCGGGGCGGCGGCGACCTCGCTCGGGATGCCCCGAGCCCGGAGTCGCTGGGCGATGCCGTCGGAGACCGGACGGCTCTCCTCGTCGGCCAGGGCGACCAGCACGGCCGAGGGAACCTTGCGGTCGGCTCCGAGCAGTCCGCGCTGGATGAGCGGCACGAGGGTGCGGGAGATGCCGAAGGAGATGCCGACGCCGGGGTAGGTGGTGCGACCGTCGGAGGCGAGTGCGTCGTAGCGACCGCCACCTCCCACGGACTTCAGGAACTCGAAGCCCTGCATGTGGATCTCGAACACGGTCCCCGTGTAGTAGTCGAGCCCGCGCGCGAGGCTGAGGCTCGCCTCGACGGAGAACCTCTCACTGTTGAGCGATCGGCAGCCCTCCACGACGGCTGCGAGCTCGGCCAGACCGGCCTCGAGCAGATCGTCCTTGACGCCGAGCGCGCGGACCCGCTCGACGAAGGAGACGTCGCTCGTCTGGATCTCCGCCAGAGCCAGGCACTGGGCTGCCTGCTCGTCGGTGAGCTCGCCCTCCTGGACGAGCAGCTCGCCGACCCTCTCGGCGGGCAGCTTGTCGAGCTTGTCGATGATCCTTATGACGGCTGCCGGGTCCGGGGCGCCGAGACCTGTGTAGAAGCCCTGGATGAGCTTGCGGTTGTTGACCCGCAGCTTCAGCGGTGGCAGGGGAAGCGAGGCCAGCGCCTCGGCCATCACCCGCGTCACCTCGACGTCGAAGTGGAAGGGCAGCACGTCCTTGGCGACGATGTCGATGTCGGCCTGGGTGAACTCGCGAAAGCGCCCCTCCTGCGGTCGCTCGCCCCGCCAGGCCTTCTGGATCTGGTACCGCCGGAAGGGGAACTCGAGCTTGCCGGCGTTCTCGAGGACGTAGCGCGCGAAGGGAACGGTCAGGTCGAAGTGGAGCCCCATGCCCGCGTCGGCCTGCTGCTCGTCTGCCTGGAGACGGCGCAGGACGTAGACCTCGTTGGACGTCTCGCCCTTGCGCAGCAGCTGGTCCATCGGCTCGACGGCACGTGTCTCGATGTTGGCGAAGCCGTGCAGCTCGAAGGTACGCCGAAGGCGCTCGATCACCTCGAGCTCGACGGAGCGCTGCTCGGGCAGGAACTCGGGGAACCCGCTGAGCGGGGTCGGCTTGCTCATGTCACAGGCCTCGGGTGTTGCGCAGGGCTGCGGGGCCATCGTCCGGGTCGGCGAGGTCACGGGCGGCGACGTCGAGGAGGTAGGGGTTGGTCGCCCGCTCCCGGCCGATGCTGGTCTGCTCGCCGTGCCCGGGCAGGACCACGATGTTGTCGGCGAGCGGGAGCACCTTGGTGGCCAGGCTGCGCAACATCGTCGGGTGGTCCCCGCCCGGGAGGTCGGTGCGACCGATCGACCCTGCGAAGAGGAGGTCGCCGGAGAACATCACCTCGGCCACGTCCTGCGCGTCGTACTTCGACCGGAACGTGACCGAGCCGCGGGTGTGGCCGGGCGTGTGGTCCACGACGAAGGAGAGGCCGGCGAGCTCGAGGGTCTGCCCGTCACCGAGCTCGGCGACCTCGTCGGGCTCGGCGAACTCGTGCTTCCCGCCGAGAAGCATGCCGGCGGTCTCCGGGGACATCCCGGCCATCGGGTCCGAGAGCAGGTGCCGGTCCTCGGGGTGGATGAACGCGGTGGCGTCGTAGCTGCCGGCGACCGGAGCGACGCACCACATGTGGTCGATGTGGCCGTGGGTGACGAGCACCGAGACCGGCTTGAGCCTGTGCTCGCGGACGACCTCCGCCACGCCGTCAGCGGCGTCCTTGCCCGGGTCGACCACGACGCACTCCCGGCCCGGGCCGGTGGCCACGACGTAGCAGTTGGTCCCCCACGGTCCGGCCGGGAAGCCTGCGATGAACACGGGTGAGCACTCCTGCGAAGGTCGGGGCGGGTGACCGGTGAAGCCTACCTATGCCGCTCCGGGCGACGAAAACCGCGGGGCGCGTCCCGAGAGTCCCTCCCGACGACGAGGACTCCGTTATTGCCTTGTAGTCGCCAACTCGGTGTTGCCCGGAGCCGCGGAGACCTAGACTCACGGTGGATCTGACCACGATGCCCGTCCGGGGCGCGTCGCCTCGGGCTGCACCTGAATACGAAGAGGTAACCCGGTGAACGACTCCCAGCCCGGCCAGTCCGCGGACCAGTGGGGCCGTGTGGCCGAGGACGGCTCAGTCTTCGTGCGGACCGTGGACGGTGAGCGTCAGGTCGGGCAGATGCCCGGCGCGACGCCCGAGGAGGCACTCGCCTTCTACACCAAGCGGTACGACGACCTCGCGTTCGAAGTGCAGCTGCTCGAGCAGCGGATCGCCGCGGGCACCCTCTCCCCCGACGAGGCCACGGCCGCCGTCGACCAGGTCCACACGACTCTCCAGGACGCCCAGGCGGTGGGTGACCTCGCCGGCCTCGACAAGCGCCTTGACGCGCTGCGCACCACGATCGAGAAGCAGCGGGAGCTCCGCAAGGCCGAGCGGGCCAAGCGCGCGGCGGAGGCCAAGGTGCGCAAGGAGAAGATTGCCACGGAGGCTGAGTCGCTCGCCGAGGGCACTGACTGGCGCAACGGAGCGAACCGTCTGCGCGACCTGCTCGAGGAGTGGAAGGCGCTCCCCCGGATCGACAAGGGCACCGACGACTCGCTGTGGCGTCGCTTCTCCACGGCTCGCACCACCTACACGCGACGCCGCAAGGCCCACTTCGCCGAGCTCGGAGAGAAGCGTGAGGCCGCTCGGGTGATCAAGGAGAAGCTCGTCGTCGAGGCCGAGGCCCTGGCCAACTCGACAGAGTGGGGCCCCACCGCGGGCAAGTACCGCGACCTGATGCGTCAGTGGAAGGCGGCCGGACCGGCACCCAAGAACGTCGACGACCAGCTGTGGAAGCGGTTCCGAGGTGCCCAGGACCAGTTCTTCGGGGCCCGCGACGTGGCCAACGCCAAGCTCGACGAGGAGTTCGCCGCCAACGCCGAGGTGAAGGAGAAGCTCCTCGTGGAGGCGGAGGCGCTGCTGCCGGTCACCGACGTACGCGCCGCCAAGGACGCCTTCCGCGACATCGCCGAGCGCTGGGATGCCGCAGGAAAGGTGCCGCGCGACCGGATCAAGGAGCTCGAGGGCCGGATGCGCAAGGTCGAGCAGGCCATCCGGGGCGTCGAGGACGACGAGTGGAAGCGGTCCAACCCGGAGGCCCGAGCACGCGCCGCGGACACGGTGGCCCAGCTCGAGGCCTCGCTCGAGGAGCTCGAGGCGAAGAAGGCGAAGGCCGAGACGGCCGGCAACGCCAAGAAGGCCGCGGAGAACGCGTCGGCCATCGAGGCCCGCCAGGCCTGGCTCGTCGAGGCCCGCAAAGCCCTCGACGACTTCAGCTGACGCCGACCCGTCCCGTCTGCCGATCTGGTGGACGCAACGGCTCGGCAGCCGGTGCGACTACTGGGTGACGCGGTAGGCGTCGAAGACCCCGTCGACCGAACGCACGGCCTTCAAGACGTGGCCGAGGTGCTTGGGGTCACCCATCTCGAAGGTGAACCGCGACTTCGCTACCCGGTCCCGGGTCGTGGTGAGGGACGCGGAGAGGATGTTGACGTGTACGTCGGAGAGCACCTTCGTGATGTCCGACAGCAACCGTGCCCTGTCGAGGGCCTCGACCTGGATGTTCACGAGGAACATCGACTGTGCCGTGGGCGCCCACTCGACGTCGACCAGCCGCTCGGGCTGGGCCTGCAGGCTCGAGGCGTTCGTGCAGTCGGCCCGGTGGACCGAGACGCCGGCCCCCCGGGTGACGAAGCCCAGGATCTTGTCGCCGGGGACGGGCGTGCAGCACTTGGCGAGCTTGACCCACACGTCGGTGATGCCCTTGACGATGACGCCCGCGTCGCCGCCGACGGTCTGCTTTGCCCGGGCGCGATCGGAGGTGATCCGGACGCCTTCGGCGAGGTCCTCGGCAGCCCCCTCCTCGCCACCGAACAGGTCGATGACTCGACGAACGACCGTCTTGGCGCTGACGTTTCCCTCACCGACCGCTGCGTAAAGTGCCGAGACGTCGGAGAGCCGCATCTCCGCGGCCACGGTGCTCAGCGAGTCATGGGTGAGCACGCGCTTGAGGGGCTGACCCTCCTTGCGCATCAAGCGGGCGATCTGGTCCTTGCCGTGCTCGATCGCCTCCTCGCGCCGCTCCTTGGTGAACCAGTGGCGGATCTTGTTGCGCGCACGCGGTGACTTGACGAAGGCCAGCCAGTCGCGACTCGGTCCCGCGTTGGGGGCCTTGGAGGTGAAGACCTCGACGACGTCGCCGTTGTCCAGCGTCGACTCGAGCGGCACCAGCCTGCCGTTGACGCGTGCGCCGATGGTGCGGTGGCCGACCTCGGTGTGGATGGCGTAGGCGAAGTCCACCGGGGTCGACCCCGTGGGCAGGGCGATCACGTCCCCGCGCGGGGTGAAGACGTAGACCTCGGCGGCGTTGATCTCGAAGCGGAGCGACTCCAGGAACTCCCCGGGGTCCTCGGTCTCCTGCTGCCAGTCGAGGAGCTGGCGCACCCAGGCCATGTCCGCGTTGCTGGTGTCGTGCGTGAACAGCGCGCGGTCGGTGTCGGCGCCCTTGTTCGAGCCCTCCTTGTACTTCCAGTGGGCCGCGACACCGTACTCGGCGCGGCGGTGCATCGCGAAGGTGCGGATCTGGAGCTCGACCGGTTTGCCCTCGAGCCCGATGACCGTCGTGTGCAAGGACTGGTACATGTTGAACTTCGGCATCGCCACGAAGTCCTTGAAGCGACCAGGTACCGGGTTCCACCGGGAGTGCAGGACACCGAGAGCGGCGTAGCAGTCCCGGTCGCTCTCGACCAGGATGCGGATGCCGACGAGGTCGTAGATGTCGGAGAACTCCCGACCACGCACGATCATCTTCTGGTAGATCGAGTAGTAGTGCTTGGGCCGGCCCGTCACGACGGCACGGATCCGGGCCTCCTTGAGGTCGTTCTCGACCTGCTTGATGACCCGCTCGAGGAACTGGTCGCGCGAGGGGGCGCGCTCGGCGACCAGGCGCACGATCTCGTCGTAGATCTTGGGGTGCAGCGTCGCGAAGGCGAGGTCCTCGAGCTCCCACTTGAGCGTGTTCATGCCGAGCCGGTGCGCGAGCGGGGCGAAGATCTCGAGCGTCTCGCGGGCCTTGCGCTCCTGGGTGTCCTGCTTGAGGTAGCGCAGCGTGCGCATGTTGTGGAGCCGGTCGGCGAGCTTGATGACGAGCACGCGGATGTCGCGGCTCATGGCCACGATCATCTTCCGGATCGTCTCCGCCTGGGCGGTGTCGCCGTACTTGACCTTGTCGAGCTTGGTCACGCCGTCGACGAGCAGCGCCACCTCCTCGCCGAAGTCGTGCCGCAGCTCTTCGAGGGTGTAGGGCGTGTCCTCGACCGTGTCGTGCAGCAGCGCGGCGCAGAGGGTGGGCTCGGTCATGCCGATGTCGGCGAGGATCGTCGCCACGGCCAGCGGATGGGTGATGTAGGGGTCGCCGCTCTTGCGGGTCTGCGTGCCGTGCGCGTTCTCGGCCACCAGGTAGGCGCGCTCGAGGAGCGCCAGGTCGGCCTTGGGGTGGTTCGCGCGGACTGCCCGGAACAGCGGCTCCAACACCGGGTTTCCCTGCTGGGCCTTGGTGGTCATGCGGGCCAGGCGAGCGCGCATACGGCGGCCCGAGGGACCACCCGAGGAGGACTGCGGCGTCGACGTGGGAGCCGAGGTCTCCTGGCCGTCGTCCGAGGCCGGGGCAGCCTGGGTCGCGGCTCGAACACCGGTGCGATCTTCTGCCACGGCCCACCTCCCTACCTCGAAGAACGCGGTGAGGGACCAGTCTATGCCCGCGTGCCCGAGGACTCCTGCGTCAGACCGTCCGGATCGCGGTGAGCGGCAGGTCGCCGAGGGCCTCGCGGCCGGGCAGGAAGGAGAGCTCCATCAGCACCGCGATGCCGTGGACCACGCCCCCGCAGGCCTCGATCAGCTCGGCGGTGGCGGCTGCCGTGCCACCGGTCGCGAGGACGTCGTCGACCATCAGCACCCGCTCCCCGGGCGCGATGGAGTCCTGGTGGAGCTCGAGGGTCGCGCTGCCGTACTCGAGGTCGTAGCCGACGGCGTGGGTGTCCGCGGGGAGCTTTCCGGCCTTGCGGACCGGGACGAAGCCCGCACCGAGGGCGAGGGCCACCGGCGCGGCGAGGATGAACCCGCGCGCTTCCATCCCGACCACCTTGTCCACGACGACGTTCCCCTCGGCGTCGCGACCGGCGCGTGAGAGCACGTCGATGACCGCGGTGAACCCGTCGTGGTCGGCGAGCAGCGGGGTGATGTCCTTGAAGACGACCCCCGGCTGCGGGAAGTCGGGGATGTCGCGGATCAGCTCGTCGAGATGTGCCCTGAGGTACTCGTCGTGCCTCGCGGCCCGAGTGTCGTCCTCCGAGGTGGTCAACGGGCTGTCCTCGGACCGCACTAGGGCTGCTCGGGCGTGTCGGTCGGCCGACCCGCCGCCGGTCCCCCGGTGGTCATGCCGTCGATCACCTTGACCACGGCCTGGCGAGCCACCTTGATCTCGGTGCCGGGAGCGATGGCGAGGTTCAGGGTGTCGTCACCGATACCGACGACGGTGCCGTAGATGCCGGAACCGAGCATGACGTCGGAGCCGATCGTGACGCTGTTCTGGATCCGCGTCATCTCCTGCTGCCGCTTGCGCGCAGGGCGGATCACCAGCAGCCAGAAGGCGAGGACGATCAGCAGAAGCGGGAAGAGAGTCCCGAGCGTCTCGTTGGTCACAGTGGCTCCTCAGCTGCAGTCGGGTGCATGGTTCGACCGTACGACGGTCGGCGGCAGAGTCTAGCCCCGGGCGTCACTCGTCGCCGAAGAGGTCCGGCTGGCCGAGGCCGCCGAGACCGAAGGCCGCGTCGGCCGGAGCGGTGAGCCCGAGGTGCTCCCACGCCGAGGAGGTGGCCACCCTCCCCCGCGGAGTCCGGGCCAGCATCCCCATCCGGACGAGGAAGGGCTCGGCGACCTCCTCGACGGTCTCACGCTCCTCGCCCACGGCGACGGCGAGTGTGCTGACCCCGACCGGCCCCCCACCGAAGCGACGGCACAGCGCGTCGAGGACCGACCGGTCGAGACGGTCCAGCCCGGACTGGTCGACTTCGTAGAGGTCGAGGGCGCGATGAGCCACGTCGAGCGAGACCGTGCCGTCGGCGCGAACCTGCGCGTAGTCGCGGACCCGCCGCAGGAGGCGGTTGGCGATACGCGGTGTCCCCCGTGACCGGGAGGCGATCTCGGTGGCGCCGTCTCCGGTGAGGTCGACACCGAGCAGCCCGGCCGAGCGGCGCACGATGAGCTCGAGGTCGGAGGGCTCGTAGAACTCGAGGTGCGCGGTGAAACCGAACCGGTCGCGCAGGGGGCTGGGGAGCAGTCCCGCCCTCGTCGTCGCGCCGACGAGCGTGAACGGAGGGATCTCGAGGGGGATGGCGGTGGCGCCGGGGCCCTTGCCGATCACCACGTCGACCCGGAAGTCCTCCATCGCCATGTAGAGCATCTCCTCGGCCGGGCGCGACATCCGGTGGATCTCGTCCACGAAGAGCACGTCACCTTCGCTCAGGCCCGACAGGATCGCGGCCAGGTCACCGGCGTGGGTGATCGCCGGCCCGGAGGTCAGGCGCAGCGGGGCCGACATCTCCGCGGCGATGATCATCGCGAGCGTGGTCTTGCCGAGCCCAGGAGGTCCGGCGAGGAGCACGTGGTCAGGCGCGGCCTGACGACCCCGGGCGGCCTGGAGCACCAGCGAGAGCTGCTCGCGGACCCGCTCCTGGCCGATCACCTCGTCGAGCGTGCGCGGGCGAAGTGCAGCCTCGACGGCGCGTTCGTCGCCTTCGGCCTCGGCTGCGACGAGGGACCGGCCCTCGGCGTACGCCGACTCGGCGGCGGCGTAATCGGCCTCGGACATCCTGCGGCTGCTCTCGGTCATCGGATCACGCCTTGCTCAGGGACCGCAGCGCGGCGCGCAGAAGTGCCGCTACGTCGGGCTCGCCGTCGCCCTCGGCCTGGGGCGCGACCACGTCCACAGCCTTCTCCGCCTCCTTGGCCGACCAGCCGAGACCTACCAGGCCGGCGTGCACCTGAGCGCGCCACGGCGCCGCCTGGGCCGCGCCGGCTGTGGTCCGGGGCAGAGAGCCGCCGGTGGGCGCGCCGATCCGGTCCTTGAGCTCGAGCACGATCCGCTGGGCGCCCTTCTGCCCGATGCCCGGCACGCGCGTCAGCGCCTTGATGTCCTCTGCGGCGACCGCCCGACGGAGGTCGTCGGGCGAGAGGACCGCGAGCATCGCCTGGGCGAGCTTGGGGCCCACGCCGCTGGCGGTCAGCAGCATCTCGAACAGCGACTTCTCGTCGTCGTCGAGGAAGCCGAAGAGCGTCATCGAGTCCTCGCGGACGATCATGGTCGTCGGCAGTCTCGCCTCCGTGCCCTGACGCAGGGAGGCCAGGGTGCTCGGCGTGCAGTTGACCTCGAGACCCACGCCGCCGACCTCGACGACCGCCGAGGTCAGCGAGACGTCGGCGACCGTCCCGCGCACGAACGCGATCATCGCGCTCCCTTCCCGGCAGCGGCCAGCGCCGCCTCGATCCGTGCCTGGGCGCCGCCACGCCACACATGGGTGATGGCCAGCGCGAGTGCGTCGGCGGCGTCGGCAGGCTTCGGGGGTGCGGGGAGCCGGAGGATCCGGGCCACCATCGCCGCCACCTGTGCCTTGTCGGCGCGACCGCTGCCGGAGACCGCCGCCTTCACCTCGCTGGGGGTGTGCAGCGCGACGGGCAGGCCGCGTCGAGCAGCGACCACCATCGCGATGCCGCTGGCTTGGGCGGTGCCCATGATGGTGCTGACGTCGGAGCGCGCGAAGACCCGCTCGACGGCGACCGCGTCGGGGGCGTACTCCTCGATCCAGGCCTCGACGCCCTTCTCGATGGTCACCAGACGGGTCGGCACCGGGTCGGACGAGGAGGTGCGCAGCACGTTGACGTCGACCAGGGTCAGCGGGCGCCCGACGTCACCGTCGACCACGCCCAT
>DATHVS010000112.1:0-9516 GCA_035461195.1 Nocardioidaceae bacterium | reverse complement strand
CGGTAGATCGCGAGCTGGAGCGGGTCGGCGATCTGGCGCCGGCTGGTCTTCCAGTCCACGACGAGGAACCCGGTCGGCGTCTGGTAGACCGCGTCGATCCGACCCCGGACCACCTGGCCGCCGAGCACCAGCGCGAACGGCGGCTCCACGGCGACGGGCACCCGCTCACCGAACGGGCCGGCCGTGAACTGCTCGATGAGCTCCTCGAGCTCGCGCTCGTCCTCGATCCCCTCGTCACCACGGCCCGGCACCTCGTCGAGGCCGACGAGCTGCTGCTGGCCGAAGCGAGCCTCGACCCAGGCGTGGAACCGGGTCCCGAACCGGGCCGCGGGCGAGGGCTTGCGCGGCATCGGCCGGGCGAGGTCCGCGGCCAGCGTCTGTGGGTCGTCGCGCAGGCGTGCGAGCGACGTCGCCGAGAGGCTCGAGGGCAGCGGCACCTCGACCACGTCGGAGCGGGCGGCCCTCGCCTCGTCGAGGAGTCGCTCGAGCTCGCCGTCCCACGTGGCCACGACCGCCGCCTCGTCCTCGGTCAGGCCGCTGTCGACGTACCCCTGGGTGTGGGCTCGCTCCGCCAGCGCCTCCCGCACCAGAGCAGCCGCCTCCGCCCGGCGCGCCACCTCGCCGCTGTGGGCCTCCACCGGCCACGGCCGGCTGTCGACCTCGGCACGGAGCGGGTTCGGCTCGTCCTTGTCCGGCTTTTCCCGCCACGGCTCCCAGGACTCGCCCCAGGTGGCGAGCTTCTCGCGGACCACCTGCTGGTACGCCGAGGGGCCGAGCGGCTTCTTGCGCGAGGGCGCCCAGCAGTACGACGACACGACGAGGCTGTGACGGGCACGGGTGAAGGCGACGTAGCCCAGTCGCAGCTCCTCCTCGAGCTCATGGTCCTTGCATGCCTCGGCGAACTGCTTCAGCTCCTCGCAGGAGTAGCCCTTCAGAGCCGGGAGGTCGTGCGCGTCGCCGCGCAGAGGGTAGGGCAGCACGCCCGGGCCGGCTGTCCACTTGGTGCGGGTCCTGCCCGAGGGAAACTTCTCCTCGGCGACCCCCACCAGAAAGACCGCATCCCACTCGAGACCCTTGGCCCGGTGCACGGTGAGCAGCTTGACGGAGTCGGCCTCAGTCGGGGTGGCGACGTCGAGCCCCGCGCCGTACTCGTCCTCGGCTTGGAGGTACGCCAGCAACGCCGGGAGAGTCACGTCGCCGTCGACGGCCTGGAAGTCCGAGACGGCCCTGACGAACAGGTCGAGGTTGTCTCGTCGGGCCGGGGCGGTGGGGCTGACCGAGGAGGCGAGCTCCACGTCAATGCCAGTGGTGTCGATGATCCGGCGCACAAGGTCGAGAAGCGGCTCGGCGGCGTAGGCCCGCAGGTCGCGGAGCTCCTGCGACAGCAGGGCGAACCGCTCCAGCGCCTCCGGGGAGTAGCCCAGCTCGCCCGGGTCGTCCAGGGCGTCGCTCAGCGACACCACCTCGGTGGGGTCGGCGCCCTGGACCGCCTCGGCGAGCTCCTCGTCGACGCTGCGGAAGACCTCCCGCGTGCCGAGACCGGTGGCACAGGCGAGCCGGCGGGCGCGACGGCCCAGCAGGGCAAGGTCACGGGCACCGACCGCCCAGCGGGGGCCGCTGAGGAGGGTGAGCAACGCGGCGTTGGCGGTGAGGTCGTGGAGCAGCGTGAGGGTCGCGACGACCTCCGCGACCTCGGGGAGACGCAGGAGCCCCTGGAGGCCGACGATCTCGACCGGGATCCCCGCCTCGGTGAGCGCGTCGAAGACGTCGGCAGCATGGGCGTTGTCGCGGGCGAGGACCCCGATCTGCGACCAGGCCGGCGTAGCCATCGCACTGTGGGCACGCTCGACCTCCCCTGCTGTCCAGGCCAGCTCCTCGGAGTAGGTGTCGAGCACGGCGCTGCGGACGACGCCGGGCGCGGCACCGGGCTTCGGCTCGAGGGGAAGCACCTGCGGCATTCGGGAGTAGAGGGGGGCTGCGAGCTCGTTGGCGAGCTCGAGGATCCGTGCGTCGGAACGCCGGTTGACCGTGAGCGAGAACGTGTCGACCCGTGTGGAGCCCTCGGCGGTCGGGAAGTCGCGGCCGAACCCGAGGATGTTGGAGACCGAGGCACCCCGCCAGCCGTAGATGGCCTGGTTGGGGTCGCCGACCGCGGTGACAGCGTGGCCGCGGCCGGCCTGCGGCGAGTCGCCTGAGAAGAGCCGGCTGAGCATCGTCGCCTGTGCCACCGAGGTGTCCTGGTACTCGTCGAGGAGCACGATGCGGAACTTGGCCCGCTCGAGCTTGCCGACCTCGGGCTGCTCCGAGGCGAGCCGCGCGCCGAGCGCGATCTGGTCGGAGAAGTCCATGAGTCCCAGGTGGGACTTCAGGCGTCGGTAGGTCTCGACGAGCCCGAGCAGCTCCTCGCGGCGGTCGATCGCGCTGAGCACCCTGTCGACCTCGGCGATCCTGGTCTTCAACGTCTCCGCGGCCCGTGCCTCCTCGACCCGCGGCCGCTCGCCGGCGTGGAAGGCGCGCACGTCGTCGGGAGTCAAGAGGTGCTCGGCCATCGCCCCGTCGAGCGAGAGCAGGTAGTTGATCACGGTCGGGGGGTGGTCGCTGAGCAGCTCAACGCGGCCGTCGTACTGCGCGATCGCGCGGGCGGCGAGCTGATAGCGGGACGCGTCGGCGATCACCCGCGTGTCCGGCTCGTGGCCGATCCTCAGCCCGTGCTCACCGAGGAGGCCTGCGGCGTAGGCGTTGTAGGTCGCCACCGTGGGCTCCTCGGGCTCCTCCCCCTCCTCGTCGACCACCACCCGGCGGGTGCCGGGAGGCGGGAGGATGCCTGCGGCCCGGAGACCGGCACGGATCCGCACAGCGAGCTCGTTGGCGGCCTTCGTGGTGAAGGTCAGGCCGAGGATCTCCTCGGGGCGAACCTGCCCGGTCGCCACGAGCCAGACCACACGTGCAGCCATCACCGTGGTCTTGCCGGACCCGGCACCCGCGATCACGGCGTGCGGGGAGAGTGGGGCCGTGACCACCGCGAACTGCTGGTCGCTGAAGCTGAAGTCCTCCTGCATCAGGGCCCGAAGCTGCTCGGGAGTCTCGACCGGCCGCGGTGTGAAGGGCGAGCTCACGACAGCATCGTCCCAGCGCCCCTGACCGGGCAGATCGAGTGGAACGAGCAGTGGTCGCAGTGACCACCGGCCCGAGCCGGGAACTCCTCGCCACGCACCGCGCGAACCGCCTCCATCAGCTGCTTCTCGATCGGCAGGTGGCCGTCCTCGTCCCGCTCCTGCGGTGGCTGCGTCTGCACCTTCGCCCCACCCCTGACCTCGCGGCGCAGCTGCACGAGCTCGGCACCGCCCGGTCGCCCGGGCCCACCAGGGTGCTCGGGATGGTCGGCGAGAAGCTCGTCGACGGCCCCGTTCGCTACGGCGTACTGGTAGAGACCCAGCTGGGGGTTCGCGGGTAGCTCCTTGTCGGGCGGAGGGTTCTTGGCGGTCTTGAGGTCGACCACCACCACCCGGCCGTCCTCGTCGAGCTCGAGCCGGTCGGCGTAGCCGTTGAGGCGCACCGGCTGCCCGTCGGGGAGCGTCACCTCAGCGGTGAGGTGCTCCTCGGTCGCGACGACGGTCCGCGCACCGGGGCGGGAGTGCCAGGCCACGAACCGTGCGAGGGCGGCCCGCACCTCCTCGCGCTCACGGGAGCGGGACCACGGCGTGCGGAAGCTGAGCTCCTCCCACACCCGGTCGACGTGGGCCATCAGGTCGTCGGTGTCGGCGAGCTCGCCCTTGGCGATCCTGTCGGCGAGCGCGTGCACCACGAGCCCGAATCCCTGCGCCGCCGTGGACGGCGCCGCACCGCCCGCCTCCCGCTCGAGGAACCACTTCGCCGGACAGGCGAGGATCGCCTCCAGGGCGCTCGCGGACACCGTGACCGGCTCGTCGGCCGCACGGACCGGCTGCGCGGCCAGGCTCCGCCCTCGGGTGCCCCACCAGTGGGCGGGGTCGGCCTGTGGCGCCACCGGCCGTCCGCCGACGGCCGCCGTCGCCAGAGATGCCAGCCTGCGCGCGGCCGCCCTGCGCAGGGCGGACGACGCGACGGGGTCGGAGGCGGTGCGACGCAGATCGGCCACGAGCCCGGCCAGGGAGAGTGGCCGCACCGGTCGGCCCTTGACCTCCACCGGCTCGACGCCGAGTTCGCCGAGGAAGCGGGAGGGCTGGTCGCCGTCCTCGTCCGGGGACTCCACCGCGGTGACCAGCAGCCGCTCGCTCGCGCGCGTGCAGGCGACGTAGAACAGCCGGCGCTCCTCGGCGAGCAGGGTCGAGGTCGTGGTCGGCGGGAGCATGCCGTCGCCGGCGATCCGGTCGGCCTGGAGAAGAGAGGTCCGGCGGCGCAGGTCGGGCCAGGCACCGTCCTGCACCTGTGCCACCACGACCAGGCGCCACTCGAGACCTTTCGACCGGTGCGCGGTGAGCAGCCTCACCGCATCACCGCGGACTCCCTGCTCGGCGAGTGTGTCGGCGGGGATCTGCTGCGCGGTCAGCTGGGCCAGGAAGTTGACCACGCTCGTGTGGCCACGCTGCTCCTCGGTGCGTGCGGCGGTGTCGAACAGCGCGCAAAGCGCGTCGAGGTCGCGGTGGGCCATCCGCGCGGCGGCCCCGCCCTCGTCGACCATGGCTCGCAGCCGGGTCGGCCACCGAGTCCCGCTCCAGAGGGTCCAGAGCACCTCCTCGGCGGTAGCCCCGGCGTCGAGGTCGGCGCGCGCGGACCTGAGGAGGCGCCCCAGGCGCGCCAGCTTGCTCGCCGGCCTGCCCGGGAGGTCGTCGAGGAGGCCAAGGTCGATCAAGGCGTCGCGGACCAGCTCCGGCGAGGTGCGCGGGCCGCGGTCCTCCACGGCCGCTCTGGCCTTCTCCTGGGCCCGGAGTCCGCGAGCCAGGGCGCGCACCTCGGTGGCGTCGAGGCTCGCGAGCGGCGAGGCCAGGAGGGCCTCGACCCGGTGGGTGGTCAGGTGGTCGGGGTGGGTCGGGTCGTCGTTGTCGAGGTTCACCACGACACGCAGGGCCTCGAGGAGCGTCCCCACTGCGGGCTCCGCGACCAGCGCGGTGTCGTCGCTCGCGACCTCCACGGGCACCCCCGCCGCCGCCAGGCTGCGACGCAGCGGAGGGATGGACGTGCGGCCCGAGCGGACCAGCACCGCCATCTCCGACCAGGGCACCCCGTCCTCGAGGTGGGCGCGCCGCAGCAGGTCCGCGACGTGCTCGGTCTCCGCGCGAACCGTGTCGAAGGTGCGCACCTCCACGCGGCCGGGCCCGTGCGGTGTGCGGGTCGGCGCGGGGTTGCGGAAGGCGTGGAAGAGGTCGACGTCGATCGCTCCCCTGGTGGCGATCGACCCCGCCACCGAACGCGACGCCTCCAGCAGCACAGGCCCGAACCGCCGGGTCACCCGCAGCGCGAGCGTCCTGGCCTGCCCGCCCGTCCGGGTGCGGAACTGCTCGGGGAAGTCGAGGATCCCGCGTACCTCGGCGCCGCGGAAGCCGTAGATCGACTGGTCCGGGTCGCCGACCACGACCAGGTCGCGGCCGTCGCCGGCGAGCGCCTGGAGCAGGCGGACCTGGCTGGGGTCGGTGTCCTGGTACTCGTCGACGAAGACCCAGGAGTACTGCCTGCGCAACCGCTCGAGGACCTCCGGTGTCTCCGCCAGGGCCACCGCCCGGTGGATGAGCTCGGGGTAGTCGATCGCGCTCTCGTTGTCGAGGATGGTGAGGTACTGCTCCATGAACAGGCCGGCCGCGGTCCACGCCGGCTGCTCCTCGGCACGTCCGAGCTCGACCAGGTCCTCGGGCTCGAGGCCCCTCTCACGAGCCCTGGCCAGCACCGCCTGGACCTCCCGGGCGAACCCGCGGGTCCCCAGGGCACGGTCCAGGGAGGTCGGCCAGCGCACCGACTCCGCCTCGTGGGTGAGCAACCGCTGGAGCACGACGTCCTGCTCCGGGGCGCTCAGCAGGCGCAGCGGCTCGTCGTAGAGCCCCTTCGGGCCGTGGGCGCGGATGAGGCCGTAGGCGAAGGAGTGGAAGGTCGAGCTCAGCGCGGTCGACATCGTCCTTCCGGTCCGGGCGGTCACGCGGTCGCGCAGCTGCTCGGCCGCCTTGCGGCTGAAGGTCAGCGCGAGCACCGAATCGGGGGCGACGCCGCGCCGCTCGATGCGGTCGACGATCGCCTCCACCAGCGTGGTCGTCTTGCCGGTGCCGGGTCCGGCGAGCACCAGCAGCGGCCCGGACTCGTGGTCGACCACCGACTGCTGGAAGGAGTCCAGGTCCGGCGCACCCGTGCGCGCCGGGTTGGGGTGGACCAGGCGGTACGACGTCATGGGGCCATCCCATCAGAGCCGACCGACAGTTCCCTCGCCCCCTTCTCCGGGCACCTCGGGCCACCAGCGCGCCACCGCCATGTCGACCCGGCCCGACGGTCGAAGCGGCGTGCCCTCGCACCGATGAAGCGAGGCTGCCTCGCCCTCGTGGCACGACGGGAGCCCGCCGTCGGCGCGGACCACGCGCCACCAAGGCACCCCGCCTCCCTCCAACGACATCACCCGGCCGACCTGCCTGGGGCCACCGACCCCGACGACCTCGGCGATCGCGCCGTAGCTCATCACCCGGCCCGGCGGGATCTGCTCGACCACGGCGAGCACCCGCTCGACGTACTCCTCGCGGTCCACGCGCCCCACGCTATCCGGGCGGACTCACAGCAGCGGGGAGAACCTCTCGGTCCCGCGGACCAGCCGCAGGCCCGCGATGCCGGAGTGCCGCTGGGCGAAACGGAGCTGGCGGCGCAAGTCGCTCACGCCGTTGGACGCTGTGAGCGGGGCGAGGGTCAGGGTGGACAGGGTCCCCACCGCCTTGCCGTCGGAGTCGAGGAAGGCACTGCCGGAGTCGCCGGGGACCCCTGGCGTGAGTGCGTAGACGAGGTGACCCCACCCACCACCCGTCATGCCGAGGCTACTCCCCTGCTTCGGCGCCAGGACGGCCGCACCGGCCCTGAGGCTGGAGCCGCCGAAGGAGTAGACGTCCTCGCCCACCTGCGTGCCGTCGACGTCGAGTCCCACAGGTCCGCCCCAGAACGGCACGCTCGGGTTCACCTTGCGGTGGTGGGCCTTGCCCACCCGGACCAGCGCGAAGTCGTTGTGGGTGCAGGCGTTCTGGTTGCGCGTACCGAGTCTGCGCATGGTCCGCCAGGAGCTGTAGACGAGCCGACCGTGACCGACCGTCGTGCCGTCGCCGGCAGCCGAGCCCCCCTTGGCGAAGCGCACCCGGGTGCCCAGCGGCAGCGACTTCGCACGGCATCCGTCCGTCTCGGTCACGGCTCCCGGGCCCGCGCAGTGGGCCGCGTAGCCGACGTACACACGTCCGCGACGGTCGGTGAAGACGAAGTTGCCCGTGCACTGCGCACCCTTGGTGTACATCTGCACGCCGGGACGGATCGTCGCCCGCTCCGCGGGCGCCCAGCGCGACGCGGCCTCGGCCGTCGGCGCGGAGGGAGCGGGTACGACGGCCAGCAGACCGAGCAGGGCAGCCGCGAGCACGATCGTCGGGCGGCGGCGAGAGACGGTGGGTCGTGGGGTGCTCACGATGCCTCCTGGTAAGAGGAGCAGGGTCCGCCCCCTGGGGGCGGACCCTGCCCGTCGTCGTTCGTCCTCCTGGTCAGAGGACCGGGGAGAAAGGCTCCGTCCCGGGGACGAGCGCCAGGCCGGAGATCCCCGAGGTGGCCTTCGCGAACGCGAGCTCGTTGTTCAGGTCGCTCACTCCGTTGGAGCCGGCGAGCGGCGCGATCGCCAAGGTCGACAGGGTGCCGACGGCGTTGCCCTCGGAGTCGAGGAACGCGCTGCCCGAGTCGCCCGGGACGCCCGGGGTGACGGTGTACACCGGGTGGGTCCAGCCGCCGCCACTCGTGCCGAGGCTCACACCCTGCTTCGGCGAGAGCTCCTCGATGCCCCCGCGGAGGCTGGAGTTGCCGTAGGAGAAGACGTCCTCACCGGCAGACGTGCCGTCGGTGTTGATGCCGACCGGCCCGCCCCAGAACGGGACGGAGGGGTTGACGTCGTCGACGTACTGGGAGTCGACCTTCACGAGCGCGAAGTCGTTGTAGTTGCAGGCGTTCGCGTCGGTGGTGCCGGCCTGCTGCATCGCGAGCCAGCTGCTGTAGACCAGCGTGCCGGTGCCGACCTTCTGGCCGGAGGTGAGGAGGCTCCCGCCCCGGACGAAGTCGACCTTGGTGCCGAGTGGCCGGGAGCCCGCGTCGCAGCCGTTGGTGTCGGTCGCCCCGCCCGTGCCGGCGCAGTGGGCGGCGTAGCCGACGTAGACGTTCGACGACGAGTCTGTGAAGACGAAGTTCCCCGTGCACTGCGCACCGGCGGTGTACATCTGCACACCCGGGGTGATGGCGGCCGAGTCAGCGGGAGCCCACGTGGGGGCGGCGGCGGTGGCCTTCTTGCCGCCCTTGGCCGCCTCGGCCGGGGCGATCGTGGCGGTGACGGCGGCCGCTGTGAGCACGGCGCCGGCGAGGGTGGCTACGACGCCACGGGTCCGAGAGACCATCAGGTGTCCTTCCAGGGGTCAGGGGGCTGTGACCTGCACAACGACCCTTCCCCGGGAAGGTCACGCGACCCCTGTCAGTACGACGGCTGCGACGGGTCGACCTGGTTCACCCAGGCGGCGACCCCGCCACCCACATGGATCGCGTCGCCGAAGCCTGCTCCCTTGAGGACCGCGAGCACCTCGGCCGAGCGGGTCCCGGCCTTGCAGTGCAGGACGACCTGCTTGTCCTGGGGGAGCTTCTCGATCGCGCTGCCGTTGAGGAACTCTCCCTTGGGGATCAGCACCGCGCCGGGGATGCGGTTGATCTCGTACTCGTTGGGCTCGCGCACGTCGACGAGCAGGAAGTCGCGCTCACCGTTCTCGCGCTCCTTGAGCATCGTCTCGAGCTGGCCGACCGAGATCGTCGACCCGGCCGCGGCGTCCGCCGCCGCATCGCTGATCGCGCCGCAGAAGGCGTCGTAGTCGATGAGCTCGGTGACCGTCGGGTTCTCGCCGCAGATCGCGCAGTTGGGGTCCTTGCGGACCTTGATCTTGCGGTACTCCATCTCGAGGGCGTCGTAGACCATGAGCTTGCCGAGGAGCGGCTCGCCGGTGCCGGTCAGGAGCTTGATGGCCTCGTTGACCTGGATCGAGCCGACGCTGGCGCACAGCACGCCGAGCACGCCTCCCTCCGCGCACGAAGGAACCATGCCCGGCGGCGGCGGCTCGGGGTAGAGGCAGCGGTAGCAGGGGCCGTGCTCGGCCCAGAACACCGACGCCTGGCCGTCGAACCGGTAGATCGACCCCCAGACGTACGGCTTCTTCAGCAGCACAGCGGCGTCGTTGACCATGTAGCGGGTCGCGAAGTTGTCGGTGCCGTCGACGATCAGGTCGTACTGCTCGAAGATCCCCATCACGTTGTGGTTGTCGAGCCGCTCCTCGTGGAGCACCACGTCGACGT
>DATHVS010000111.1:0-11666 GCA_035461195.1 Nocardioidaceae bacterium | reverse complement strand
TGATGTCGGTCTGTAACGCTGGTCATTGAGGGAGTGGGGGTGCCCCTCGCGCCTCGCGACGGACGGGGGCACCCGCCCCACTCACACTTCTTCGACGCTGCTGGGCTCGCGGCGGGACAGGTCGATGCCGAGCTCCTCGGCTGCGCGGAAGACGTCCTCCTCCGCGTCGCGCATCTCGATCGCCGTGCCGTCCTGGGACAGGACCTCGACGTTCAAGCAGAGCGACTGCATCTCCTTGACGAGGACCTTGAACGACTCGGGGATGCCGGAGTCGGGGATGTTCTCGCCCTTCACGATCGCCTCGTAGACCTTGACGCGACCAGGCACGTCGTCGGACTTGATCGTCAGGAGCTCCTGGAGGGCGTATGCGGCGCCGTACGCCTCCATCGCCCAGACCTCCATCTCACCGAAGCGCTGACCACCGAACTGAGCCTTACCACCCAGCGGCTGCTGGGTGATCATGGAGTACGGACCCGTCGAGCGAGCGTGGATCTTGTCGTCGACGAGGTGGTGCAGCTTGAGGATGTACATATAGCCGACCGAGACCGGTTCCGGGAACGGCTCGCCGGAGCGGCCGTCGAACAGCCTGGCCTTGCCGTTCTCACCGACGACGCGCACGCCGTCGCGGTTTGGCAGGGTCGAGGCCAGCAGGCCGGTGATCTCGTCCTCGCGGGCACCGTCGAACACCGGGGTGGCGACCTTGGTGTCGGCCTCCGCGGCCTCCGCGTGGATCTTGATCAGGCGCTTCTTCCAGTCCTCGTCGTCTCCGTCGACATGCCAGCCGGTCTTGGCGAGCCAGCCGAGGTGGATCTCGAGGATCTGGCCGATGTTCATCCGGCCCGGAACACCGAGCGGGTTCAAGATGATGTCGACCGGGGTGCCGTCGTCGAGGAACGGCATGTCCTCGACGGGCAGGATCTTCGAGATCACGCCCTTGTTGCCGTGACGGCCGGCGAGCTTGTCACCCACGGAGATCTTGCGCTTCTGCGCGACATAGACCCGGACGAGCTGGTTGACGCCCGGAGGCAGCTCGTCGCCGTCCTCGCGGTCGAAGACCCGGACGCCGATGACCGTGCCGGCCTCGCCGTGCGGGACCTTCATCGACGTGTCGCGGACCTCGCGGGCCTTCTCCCCGAAGATGGCGCGGAGCAGCCGCTCCTCCGGGGTCAGCTCGGTCTCGCCCTTCGGGGTCACCTTGCCGACGAGGATGTCGCCGGTCGTGACCTCGGCGCCGATCCGGATGATCCCGCGCTCGTCGAGGTCGGCGAGCATCTCCTCGCTGACGTTGGGGATGTCGCGGGTGATCTCTTCGGGACCCAGCTTCGTGTCGCGGGCGTCGACCTCGTGCTCCTCGATGTGGATCGAGGTGAGGACGTCCTCCTGAACCAGTCGCTGGGACAGGATGATCGCGTCCTCGTAGTTGTGGCCCTCCCACGACATGAACGCGACCAGGAGGTTCTTGCCGAGCGCCATCTCGCCGTCGTCGGTGCACGGGCCGTCGGCGATCGGCGTGCCGACCTCGAGACGGTCACCCTCGGCCACCAGCGGCCGCTGGTTGATGCAGGTGCCCTGGTTGGAGCGGGTGAACTTCTGCATCCGGTAGGTCTTGTAGGTGCCGTCGTCGTTCATCACCTCGACGAAGTCGGCCGACACCTCCTTCACCACACCGGCGGCGTCGGCCACCATCACGTCACCGGCGTCGACCGCGGCGCGGTACTCCATGCCGGTGCCGACGAGCGGCGACTCGCTCTTGACGAGCGGGACCGCCTGGCGCTGCATGTTGGCACCCATGAGGGCACGGTTGGCGTCGTCGTGCTCGAGGAACGGGATGAGGGCCGTCGCGACCGACACCATCTGGCGCGGCGAGACGTCCATGTAGTCCACCTCGCCGGCGGGGATCACGTCGACCTCGCCGTGACGCTGGCGCACGAGCACCCGCTCCTCGGCGAAGCGGCCGTCGTCGGTGAGCGCGGCGTTGGCCTGCGCGATGACGAAGCGGTCCTCCTCGTCGGCGGTGAGGTACTCGACCTTGTCGGTGACGCGCCCGTCCTCGACCTTGCGGTACGGCGTCTCCACGAAGCCGAACGGGTTGATCCGTCCGAAGGTCGACAGGGAGCCGATCAGACCGATGTTGGGACCCTCAGGGGTCTCGATCGGGCACATGCGGCCGTAGTGGGACGGGTGGACGTCACGGACCTCGAAGCCCGCACGGTCACGGGAGAGACCACCGGGGCCGAGCGCCGAGAGACGACGCTTGTGCGTCAGGCCGGCGATCGGGTTGGTCTGGTCCATGAACTGCGACAGCTGCGAGGTGCCGAAGAACTCCTTCAGCGCCGCGACCACCGGGCGGATGTTGATCAGGCTCTGGGGCGTGATCGCCTCGACGTCCTGGGTCGTCATCCGCTCGCGGACCACGCGCTCCATGCGAGCCAGACCGGTTCGGAGCTGGTTCTGGATGAGCTCGCCGACCGTGCGCATGCGACGGTTGCCGAAGTGGTCGATGTCGTCGGCGCGGACCTCGATGGCGTCGCCGTCACGGTCGAGGACGTCGTTGCTCTGGGCGTCCTTGAGGGTGTCGTTGCCGGCGTGCAGCTGCACGATGAAGCGGATGGTCGCCACGATGTCGTCGATGGTCAGCGTCTGCTGGTCGAACGCCTCGTGGGTACCGAGCTTCTTGTTGATCTTGTAGCGACCGACCTTGGCGAGGTCGTAGCGCTTGGGGTTGAAGTAGTAGTTCTCGAGCAGCGTCTGAGCGGCCTCACGCGTCGGCGGCTCGCCCGGGCGCAGCTTGCGGTAGATGTCGAGGAGGGCGTCGTCCTGGCCGGAGGTGTGGTCCTTCTCCAGCGTGAGCATCATCGACTCGTACTCGCCGAACTCCTCGCGGATCTGCTCGTTGGTCCAGCCGAGGGCCTTGAGCAGCACCGTGACGTTCTGCTTGCGCTTGCGGTCGAGCCGGACGCCGACCATGTCGCGCTTGTCGATCTCGAACTCGAGCCAGGCACCCCGCGAGGGGATCACCTTCGCGGTGTAGATGTCCTTGTCGGAGGTCTTGTCCGCGCTGCGCTCGAAGTACACGCCGGGCGAGCGGACGAGCTGGGAGACCACCACACGCTCGGTGCCGTTGATGACGAAGGTGCCCTTGGGCGTCATCAGGGGGAAGTCCCCCATGAAGACCGTCTGGCCCTTGATCTCGCCGGTCTCGTTGTTCATGAACTCCGCGGAGACGTAGAGCGGCGCGGAGTAGGTGAAGTCCTTCTCCTTGCACTCCTCCACGGAGTACTTCGGGTCGTAGAAGACCGGGTTCTCGAACGAGAGGGACATCGTGTCCGAGAAGTCCGAGATCGGGGAGATCTCCTCGAAGATCTCCTGGAGTCCAGACTTCCGGCTGACATCCTCGCCGCTGTCGACACGACGGGCGACATCCTCCTGCCAACGCTCGTTGCCGATCAGCCAGTCGAAGCTGTCGGTCTGGAGGGCGAGGAGCTGTGGAACCTCGAGGGGTTCCTTGATCTTGGCGAAGGAGATACGGCGCGGGTTGCTGGCGGTGTTGCTGGTGCTGCGCGAGGCGGCCAAGAGGGGTCCTTCCGAGGATCGCTCTGGTGGGAGGGCGGCTGCCAACCACGAATCCAGCCACCGGGCAGGCTAGAGCGCATATGAGGGCAGACGCAACGAACGATCATAGCCCAGACGCCAGCAGGGTACAACTCAGCGCGTCCAGGCTTCCTCGGACTGCGAAGAGCATGAACCCAAGCCCGGCCGGAGTCAAGCACCCGGGCGGGTTCACGCCCTAGTAGGAGGTGATGCCGTCGACCAGCCAGGCGCCGTCGACGTTCACCATGTCGAGGCGGACGCGGTTCAGCGCCACCGACGGCTCGCCGGAGCCGGCGGTGTTCGTCGTGGTCTGGTTGACGAACAGCAGCACCGGCACCCTGTCCGGGTCACGCTCGGAGCCCCCGACCATGGCCGAGGAGGCCAGGACCTCCGCCTCCACGGTCGCCCTGGTCTCCGTGGCACTCTCCACGACCAGCTTGTCGAAGGTCTCGACGTAGTCGCTGCGGTACTCGTCGGTGAGGAACTTCGCCGCCGCGTCCCGGTCCGCCTCCAGGGTTTCGTGGTCGTAGGAGAGCACCGCGGAAGCCGCGCTCTCAGCTGCCGCCGGCGCCCGGTCGAGCGCCTCGCGGTAGTCCGCGGTCCGCTGCGCCTGGGTGACGAAGTACGCCGCCAGCCCGACCGCCACAGCCGTGAGCACCCCGAGAACGGCCAGCACCCACCAGGGCAGCAGCCGTCCGGCACCGCTCCCCTCACCGTCGGCGGGTATGTCGATGGGGGGCGATGTCGAGGGGGTGACGGCACGGGCCGCTCCGGGCACGGGCGGCGTGGGGACCGGGCCCTCGGCAGTCGGCTCCTCGTCGAGGTCGCCCGCCTTGTCCTCCGTCGCCGAGCCCACCGTCGCCGAGCCCTCCTCGGTGGCCGCCCCGGCCTCGAGCTGGGCGTCGTAGGCCTTGCGGCGCTCCGGGTCGAGCAGCACCTCTGCGGCCTCGTTGAACAATCGGAACTGCTTGGTCGAGCCTCCCTCACCGGGCTCGAAACGGTCGGCGGCGTCGCGCCAGGCCGTGCGGATCTCCTCGCGCGAGGCGTCGCGGGGAATGCCGAGGACGTCGTACAGCGTGGGGTTCATGTGGTCGTCTCCCTCGTCCCTGTGCTCACGCCACCGGCGAGAAGTCGTCGACCAGCCACTCGCCGTCGACCTTGACCAGCGAGACCTCCCACCGGAAGTGCCGCTGGCGCTCGTCGAACACCGTTTTGACCGTCGCATCGGCCACCACGAGGACCCGGGCCGAGTCGTCGTCGATGGTGGCGACCCCGGACGCGAGGACCTTGCCCTCGGAGTCCATCTCGGCCTCCTGGACCTGGGCCACGATGTCCTCCATCGCCGAGTCGAACTCGCTGCGGAACTTCGTGCTCAACAGCTCGCTGACCGAGGCCTTGTAGTCCTCAACCGAGTCGGAGTCGTAGTTGTTGACCGAGACGGCGAACGACTCGGCCACCCGCACCACCGCCGAGCGCGCGTCGAGCTCGTCCTCGGCAGCACTGAGCCGGGTGAACCCCCAGATCCCGACACCCACGGCGACGACCAGCAGGAGCACGAGCACGACCGCCATGACCGTGCGCAGCCCCCCGGAGCCCCCCAGGCGCCCGTCGGCCGTGCTGTCCTCGTCGTGGTCCGCGGTCACTTCCGCTCCGTCGCGAGCGGCTGGAGCAGCAACCACTTCCAGGACTCCTCTCCGAATACGGACGCAGCCCCGCCGGTGTAGGTGACGGCGTCACTCGGGCTGGCGTCGGTGTACTGGACCGTCCCCGTGTCGTGATCGTACGCGGCCACGACAGGAGCCCGGTACGCCGCACCGCTGCGCGGCTTCGGGGCGTGCTGGGAGCCACGTGCGTTGGACTGGGCCTGCGGCTCGGTGCACTGGGCATCCATGTCCATCGGCTTGTCCGAACGCTCGTCCGGGCTCCTGACCTGCTTCGGGTCGTAGCCCTCGGTGCACACGTGGGGCTCCTGCTGGAGGATCAGCCCGAAGTGTGCGTCGTACAGGCCGCTCTTGGGGTCCTTCGCGACCACGGTGTAGCCACCCTCGACCACGTAGGGGTAGAGGACGAGGACCTGCTCGATGCCGTCGAGGTGCTTGACGGTCACCTCGCCGGTCGTCACCAGGTTGTTGATGAGCTCACCGAGGTTGACCTCGTTGTCCTCGAGGAACCGGCGCAGCTGGTCGGCCGTGGCGCTGCCGTTGTCGATGACGCGACGCAGATCGGCGTCGGAGGCCACCATCGTGTCCGAGAACAGCGCGAGGTCGCGGGCGAAGCTTCGGATGTTGTCGGCACTGTCGAGCTGGGTGTTGAGAACGGTGTTGCTCTCCCTGATCAGCGACGAGGTGATCTCGAAGTTCTCGTTCGCGGTCTGGATGAAGGAGTTCGAGGTGTCGATGATCTGGCCGAGGTCCTCCCCCGTGCCGTTGAACGCCTTGCCCATCTCGGACACCACGGTGCGCAGGCTGTCCTTGTTGACCGAGTTGACCATCTTGTCGAGGTCGACGAGCAGCTGCGTCGGTGGGATGGGCGTCGCGGTCTTGTCCTGCTCGATCACCGAGTCCTCCCCCAGGTAGGGGCCTTCCTTGGTGTTCGGGAGGAGGTCGACGTACTGCTCACCGACGGCCGAACGGTTGGCCACCAGGGCGTTCGTGTCGAGCGGGATCGGGTCGCTGTCGTCGTCGATGCTCAAGATCACGTCGACGCCGTCGTCAGTGACCACGAGCTCGCTGACCTGACCCACGGTGACGCCGCGGTAGGACACGCCCGCGCCGGCGAAGATGCCGCCGGAGTCCTCGAACTGGGCCACCACGCGGTAGGAGTCGTCGAAGAGCAGCCGGTCGAGCTTGGCGTAGGTGGCACCGACGTAGGCCACACCGACCATGGTGATCAGGACGAACACCATGAGCTGGACCTTGGTCTTGCGGGTGATCATCGCTGCACCATTCCCTGGATCAGGAGGGCCCCGAGGGTGGGGTCGTAGCCGAGGTCGTCGGCGGACGAGGCGTCGGGGGCGATGCTCGGCGCCCCGAAGAACACCTGACCGGGAGCCGCACGCCCGAGACCGGGGAGCGGGAGCGGCAGCGGGTTGCTGCTGTCGTCGTCGCCTCCGCCCCCTCCGCCGCCGGAGCCCGGGACCAGCGACTCGCAGATCGGGTTGTTCGGGAACTGGTCGCACAGCCGCTTGGCCTGCTTGTCCGTGAGGTCTCGACAGGCCTTGCTGTCCGGGTTGCCGGACTGCGTGCACTTCTGGATGGCGGTGAGGCTCTCGTTCGGGTCGATCGGCAGCTCCGGCTGCCCGGGCAGGCCCGGGATCGTCGGCAGACCCTTGGTCAGGTCGATGTCCATCTGGACCGACAGGTTCGTGTAGTCGCCCATGTGGAGGTTGCGCGCCTGGGCGGGGTTGCGGCCGACGACCTCGTCGACGAACGGGTAGGTCAAGAAGACCTGGAACGACTTCGGGAGCGAGTCACCCGCCTCGGCGAGCTGGGTCAGGGTCGGGTCGAGCGCCCGCAAACTGTCGATCGTGGCCGTCTTCGACTGCTTGATCACCCGGGTGGCCACCGAGCTCAGGTCGTTGAGGGCGCGCAGCATCTTCACGAGGTCGTCACGCTGCCTGTCGATCGACTCGAGCGCGGCCGGCATCTCGTCGAGAGCGAGCTCGATGGAGCCCCGCTGCTCGTTGATCGAGATCGCGAGCCGGTTGAGGCTCTCGATCGCCTCGACGATGTCCTCCTTGTTCTCGTCGAGCTGCGCCATGAACGTGTCGAGCTGGTTCAGCACCGACTTCACCTCGCTCTCACGGCCCTCGAAGGCCTTGTTGAGCTCGGCGGAGATCGTCTTCAGCTGGGCGACGCCGCCGCCGTTGAGGAGCAGCGACATCGCGCCGAGGACCTCTTCGACCTCCGGGTTGCGCCCGCTGCGGTCGAGGGGGATGACGTCGCCGTCGGAGAGCCGGTCGCTGCTCGGGGTGTTGGCCGGAGGCTTGAGCGAGACGAACTTCTCGCCGAGGAGGCTGGTCATCCGGATCTCGGCGAGGGTGTTGTCGGGCAGCTCGACGTCGCCGTTGAGCGCGAGGGTCGCCTTCGCCCGGTAGCCGTCGACCTCGATGTCGGTCACCTTGCCGACGGTGACGTCGTTGACCTTCACCGAGGACTGGGGGACGAGGTCGAGCACGTCGCGGAACTCCACCTCGACCGAGTAGGGGTCCGAGCCGAGGTCCGCGCCGCCGGGCAGCGGCAGGCTGTAGACGTCGAAGTCACAGCCGCTCAGGGCGAGAGCCCCCGCGCAGGCCAGCGCGGCCACGCGGCTGACCCGTGACCTACGCTCGTGCTTGCTGCGCATGGTCAGTCCACCTCCAGAAGGCCGGCGAGCGACCTGTCGACGTTCTCCACCGCGACCGACTCCCTCGGCGTTCCGTCGTCGAGCGCTGCGGCGCGGGCCCGACCTCCGAACGCCTGCTTGATCGTCTTGCAGGCCTCACCCGTCGGATCGTTGGGCGAGACGACCGAGCACAGGAAGGCGGTCGGGTTCGACTCGATCTGGTGCGGCGTCTCACCCTGGTTGGAGCGGGTGTCTAGCGTCCCGGTCGCGGGGTTGTAGGTGAGGAACAGGTTGTTCAGGGCCAGCGGGGCGACGTTGAGCACCTCGTCGAGCGCCTTGCGTTGCTTCACGAGGATCCGGGTGACCCGCTTCAGGCCGTCGATGTTCTCCCCGAGCACCTCGCGGTTCTCGCGGACGAACCCGGAGACCTGCTCCATGGCGATCCCGAGGTTGCGCAGGGAGGCGGCGAGGTCCTCCCGCTCCCCCTCGAGCACCTCGGAGGCACCGGCGAGGGACTCGTTGAAGTCACGCACGGTCTGGTCGTTCTCGGCGAGGGCCGACACGAACCGCTCGAGCTGGGCCGCGGTGCCGAACAGCTCTTCCTTGTTGTTGTCGAGCGTGCCGGTGAGCTTGCCGAGGTCCTTGATCGTCTGGTTGAACTGCTCGCCCTGCCCGGCGTAGTTGCGGGCGGTCGTGTCGAGGAGCCGGGTGAGCGCACCCTCCTCGTTGGCCCCGTCAGGCCCGAGCGCCACGGTCAGGTCGTCGATGCTCTGGTAGATCTCGTCGAGCTCGAGCGGGGTCGAGGTCGAGTCGGTGCTGAGCGTCGCGCCGTCAGCCATCACCGGCCCCTCGGTGTAGACCGGGGTCAACTGGACGAACCGATCGCCGACGATGGCCGGGGTGATGATCACGGCCTCGGCGTCGGCGGGGACCTTGTACTTCGCGTCGTACCACATCTTCACGGTCACGTCCGTGCCGGAGGGCTTGACGCTCTCCACACGCCCGACCGGTACGCCGAGGATCCGCACGTCGGAGCCCTCGTAGAGGGAGACCGTCCTGGGGAAGCTCGCGGTGAGGTACTTCTTCTCCTGGTTCGGGAGCACCAGGAGCACGGCCGCAAGGACCACGGCGGCGACGGCGACCAGCGACAGGATCCGGGTCAGCCCGGCCATGCCCATCCGCGACGCGTGCTGGCTCATCAGCGGCCTCCGATCTGGGTGGGCGGAAGGTTCTGGATGTAGGTGTCGAACCAGGGGCCGGTGCCGAGGGTGCTGGCGAAGACCCGGTAGAACGGCGCCATCAGCCGCAGGCTGTTGTCGAGGTTCTCCTGGTTCTTGTTGAGCATGTCGAGCACACTGTCGAGGTGCTCGAGCGCCGGCTTGAGATCCGCCCGGGTCTGCTTGACCAGGAGGGTCAGCTCCCGTGAGAGCTGGCTGGTCGCCACGAGCAGGTTGTGGACCGCCTCGCGGCGCGCCACCAGGGCACGGAACAGCTTGTCGCCGTCCTCCATGAGCGTGACGAGGTCACCGTTGCGGTCCGCGAGGACCCGGGACACCTTCTCCATGTTGCCGAGGAGCTCGTTGAGCTGCTCGTCGCGTGCGGCGATGTTCTGCGACAGCGCCGACATGCCCCGCAGCGCGCCCTGGAACTCCTCCGGGGTGTCCTGCATGAGGGCAGCCAGGGTGTCGAGGCTGTTCGCGAGTCGCTTGGTGTTGATCCGCTCGGAGGTGTGGGCGAGGCCGCTGAAGGCGTCGACCACGTCGTACGGCGAGCTGGTCCGCTCGCGCGGGATCTCCGCCTCCTCCTCCATCTGACCGTCACCTGCCGGCTCGAGCGCGAGGTACATCGCGCCGAGCAGGGTCTTGACCTTGATGGCGGCGTGAGTCGTGGGGCCGAAGTCCACGCCGTTCTCGACCTGGAACTCCACGCGGACGTGGTCACCGGCGAGGTCGACGGACTTGACCTTGCCGACCCGGACGCCCGCCACTCGGACCTCGTCGTTGGCCTTGAGGCCACCGGCCTCGCTGAAGGCGGCGTAGTAGGTGTCGCCACCTCCGATCAGCGGGAGGCTGTCGGCCTTGAAGGCGGCGAGCACCATCGCAGCGATGACCGCGAGGCTGACCGCCCCGACGATGACCGGATTCCTCTCACGGAAGGGAACACTCATCCGAGATCACACCTCGCCGCTCCGACGTCGTACTTGAGGTCGTCGATGATCGTGCCGTCAGGCAGCGTGACCTGCCCCTTGAAGTTGCACAGGTAGAAGTTGAACCACGAGCCGTAGATGGCGGTGCGGCCGACCTTGTTGAGCTTGATCGGGAGCACCTGGATCGCCCGGTCGAGCTCGCCCTTGTTGCGGTCGAGCGTGCCGGCGAGCTTGCGCAGCTCGGTGATGTCCTTGGCCAGTGGCTTGCGGACACCGGTGACCAGGTCGGAGGTCTCCACGGCCAGGTCCGAGATCGACTCCAGCGACCCGAGGATCGCCTCGCGGTCCTCGGAGAGCCCGGAGATGAACTTGCGCAGCGTGATCAGCAGCTCCGAGAGCTCCTGGTCACGGTCGCCGACGGTGACCATGACCTCGTTGAGGTTCTCGATCAGCTCACCGATCACCTGGTCGCGGCTGGCCAGCGTGCTCGTCACCGAGGCGGTGTGGGCCAGCAGGCTTTCGAGCGTGCCGCCCTCGCCCTGGAAGACCGTGATGATCTCGTAGGACAGCTTGTTGACGTCCTCGGGTGAGAGCGCCTCGAACAGCGGTTTGAAACCGTTGAAGAGGACGGTGAGGTCCAGTGCCGCCTGGGTCCGCGCCAACGGGATCGTCGAGCCCTCGCGCAGGATCGACGGGCTACCGACACCCTGGGTCAGCGCGATGTAACGCTGACCGACGAGGTTGCGGTAGCGGATCGCGGCGTTGGTCGCGGCGGTGACCTGCGAGCCCGACTCGACGGTGAAGGTCACGAGGGCATCGGTCTTGTCGTGGATGTCGACGTCCTTGACGGTGCCGACCTTCACGCCGGCGATCCGGACGTCGTCGCCCTTCACGACACCGGTGGCGTCGCTGAAGACCGCTTTGTACTCCTTGCTGTCGGCGAAGGAGACGTTGCCGATCGTCACCACGAGCAGGGCCGTGGCCACCGTCGTGACGACGATGAAGATCACCAGCTTGACCGCGTCGCTCGCGGTGCGCTTGTCGAGCAGGCTCAGCGCACGCTCACCTCCGCTCCGCGCGCCAGCGGACCGAAGAGCAAGGTGGCCACGTCAGGAACGCTGTCCACGGGAACTCCCATCACAGGTGCTGCAATTGCGTCGACGACCGATCGCTCGGCCGCGGTGCCGGCGTAGCCGGACGTGAGGTCGAAGCCGGTCGCCGCACGGGGGCGGAACTTTCCGTGCCCGTCCTCGACTCCGTCGTCGACGGTGGACATCGGGGGCTGCGGGCCGGGGTTGGCCTGGGAGTACGGCGGAGTCGGCAGCGTGTGGCAGTTCGGGCCGTTCTTCGCGTTGTACTCCGGGTCGTCCGCCGGCGAGTAACCCGTCGGCTGGACCGGGACGGTCTCGAGGTTGATGTTCAGCTTCTGGCCCCGCCAGCCTGAGTTCATGCGCGGGATCCAGTTGGCCATCCCCTCGAACAGGCAGGGGTACTGGGGCGCGTACTTCTCGTAGAGGCGCAGCTGGGGCACGCTCAGCTCACCCAGCCGGATGATGTTGTCGCCGTTGGCCTCGAGGAAGTCCCGCGAGGTCGAGGAGAACCCGGC
>DATHVS010000110.1:0-2101 GCA_035461195.1 Nocardioidaceae bacterium | reverse complement strand
GTGCTGAAACGCTTGCCGCAGGCCTGACAGGTCCGCCGCCGCCGGATGGCGCTGCCGTCCTCGGCGACCCTGCTGTCGAGGACCCGAGTGTCGGTGTTGCGGCAGTACGGACAGTGCATCGGGTGCCGCTCCTTCCACTCGCCTAGTTGAGCATCGGCCACCGACAGTTTCTGCCCGCGTCAGGCATGCCTCGACCAAGGTCTGGGGGCCGTGTCGTGGCCCCCGGCCGGGGGACCCTGCTGTGGGTGAAACTGTGGGTAACTTGGGGACAAATGGCAGTCACCTGTGCACTTCCCAGCACTACCTGTGGAAAATTACATCCGTGTGACTACTAGATGTAGTGGTAACCGTACGCGCGGCCCCTAGGGCGTGCAACCCGATCGCACAAACTGGACAGAGAAGTTTTCGCCGTTGCGTAAAACCGCAGGTCAGAGGCCATGTCGTCGCTCTCACCCGGCGTGTCGGAAGCCGCGTCGGGCGTGTCGCCGGAGCCCTCCCGTGGAGCTGGGGCAGAGCCTCGCCGGAGCCGCCAGAGCACGTTCGTGCCATACGTCGCTAGTCATATCGACCCGGACATCAAGGGGCCCTCGGGCTCTGGTCCCGGGACCCCTCCGGGTGCGACCGTGCCGACCATGGAGCCCATTTCTCACACCTCACGCCCGCGGCGCCGCCTGGCCGGCTTCGTCGCCGCCGCGGCAGCGCTCATGCTCTCCCTGACCCTCGCACCCGCACCCGCCAGCGCGGGCCCCTCGGGCGGCGGGTCCAAGGCGGCCGCGCACAAGTCGCGCACCGTCGACGTCATGACCCGCAACCTCTACCTCGGTGCCGACCTGTTCCCCGTGATCGGGGCGCTGGCCACCAACCCGGCCCTCGTCCCACAGGCGGCGTCGGCCACCTGGGCAGCGGTCCAGGCGACCAAGCCCGAGGAGCGGATGGCGGCCATCGCAGGTGAGATCGCCCGGACCCGGCCGGCCGTCGTCGGCCTCCAGGAGGTCACCACCTGGACGACGTACTCCCCGACCGGCGTGCCAACGACCGAGTACGACTTCCTCGAGCTGCTGCTCAAGGCGCTCGCCGACCGCGGCATCGTCTACCAGGAGGTCGAGGGCGCGACTGCCGACAACTTCGCCTCACCTCCCATCCCGCTCGCTCAGGGTGGTTTCGTCTCCCTCGCCGACCGCGACGTCATCATCAAGCGCGCCGGTGTGAAGACCCGCAACGCGCAGAACGGCACCTTCCAGAACGTCATCAGCTTCCCCCTCGCCGACGGATCCACCCTCCCGGTGGCCCGAGGCTGGGGCTCGGTGGACGTGTCCACGAAGAAGGCGAAGTTCCGGTTCGTGAACTCCCACCTCGAGGCCTTCGGCATCCCGGGCGTCGACGCGGAGGCGCTGCGCTACGCGCAGGTCGGCGAGCTGCTCGCCGCCCAGAGACAGATCGCGAAGACGTACGGCTGGCTCCCGATGGTCTACGTCGGCGACTACAACTCCAAGGCCCCCACGGGCATCGCCTACCAGCGCCTGGTCGCGGCGGTCGGCAAGGACGCCTGGGTCGTGAAGAACCCGGGCGACCCCGGCTACACCTGCTGCTACGACGCCGCGGTGAGCGACCCGACCGCCCAGCTGACCTCACGCATCGACCTGGTCGTCGTCAGCAAGAAGATCAAGGTCGTCCGCGCCTGGCGCGTCGGCGTGGGCACCTCGGCCATGACGAAGTCCGGCCTGTACCCGTCCGACCACGCCGGAGTCGTGGCCCGGCTGATCATCCCGAAGCGCCACCACCACCGCCGCTGACCCGGCGCCGACCTGAGACGGTGCCCGGGACCCACCGCAACAACGGGTCCCGGGCACAGTCACGGCGTCCGAGTTCGACGACAAATAGAAATAGCAGGGGCTCCCCACTCGACGAGCGAGCAAGGAGCCGTGTGTGCGATTGGGAATATCTCCCGAGCGGAGATTATGAATTCCTAGAAGAATCCCTTGCCGACGTTCGGGTTCTTCGGGTCCTCCGCGTTGGACGTGTTGCCGCCGTTGTTCACACAGTCCCATCCGCCGGCGACCTTCGTGGCAGTCTGGCCACCGGGGCAGTTGATGGGCGCCGC
>DATHVS010000109.1:0-7417 GCA_035461195.1 Nocardioidaceae bacterium | reverse complement strand
GCGGTCGCCGTCCGGCGTACCGGGTCCACGGTGACCTGGCGCATGCGCGAGGTGGTGACCAGCACCGCCCCGTCGGCGGACCTGATCGGCCCGTGGCCGGTCGACTGCACCGCGACGGCGAGCCCGTGCTCGCGCGCCCAGTTCACCGCGGCCGCGACGTCGGAGGCGCTGGTGGCACCGACGACCACGGCCGGACGGTGGGTCACGGCAAGGTTGAAGGTCATGATCTCGGCGGCCGCCTGCGGGTCGTCGCCAGCCAGGACCGGCCCGCTGACCACGCGGGTGAGGCCGTCGATCGCGAGCGGGGGGCCTGCGACGTCGGACGTGGCTATGGTCGGGTCGATGGTGGTCATGCTGCTCCCTGCTGTGGTCGGGCCTGGTCCTTCCAGGCGCCCGGACGAAGGTGGCTCAGACCAGCCGGAAGGGTCCATGTCTTTTGCCCACAGCCCCGTGAGGCGCTCCCTAACATTGCTGCTCATGGACCTGCGGCAGCTGCGCTACTTCGTCGCGGTGGCCGAGGAGCTCCACTTCACGAGGGCTGCTGCACGGCTGCTCATCACCACGCCCTCGCTCAGCCAGCAGGTCAGGCGGCTCGAGGGACAGCTCGGCGTACGCCTCTTCGACCGGTCCAGCACGGGGGTTCGGCTGACCGCCTCGGGGGAGCTGCTGCTCCCGCACGCCCGGCGGACGCTGGCCGCCGCCGAGGAGCTCGCCGCGAGCGCGGTGCGGCTCGCCCAGGGGCAGACGACGGTGCTGCGGCTCGGGTTCATCTCCTACTCCCTGACCGAGCCGGCCCGCCGGCTGCTCACGGAGTACGCCCGTTGCGAGCCTGACGTCGACCTCCAGCTGCGCCAGTACGAGTGGGACGACCCTTCGGCCGGGCTGCTTGACGGGTCGAGCGACGCGGCCCTCGTCCGGCTGCCGTTCACCGGCGCCGAGCGGCTCAACGCCGTCGAGATCGGCCGGGACGCGCTGTTCGCGGTGATGGCCGAGGACAGCCCCCTCGCCCGGGAGCCACGGATCCGGGCCCGCCGGCTGGTGAGGGAACCCATCTTGGAGACCAAGCTCGTGAGCGACCCGGTGTTCGCCGACCACTGGTTCCTGCGCCGTCTCGGAGGCCGGGCCCGCCCCGTGCCCAGCGCGGCCCGCACCGTCGACGAGTGGCTCGGGGAGATTGCGCTCGGCAAGGGCGTCGACGTCGTGCCCGAGGGCCTGGTCGACGCCTACCGCAGGCCAGGGCTCGCCTTCGTGCCGGTCGACGACCTCCAGCCGTCGGTCCTCGTGCTCGCGTGGGACCCCCGACGCGACAGCGACGCCGTGACCCGGCTGGCCCGGCTCGCCGCTCCCCCGCCTGTCCCGGCCTGAGCCGCGGCCGCAGCCGCGTGGCAAGTGGGCAAGTGGGCACGGACGACAGGTTTCGGGCTCAGGAAGCTGTCGTCCTTGCCCACTTCCGTGAGGGCCGCCCGGTCAGGCTGGGACTGCCCCGCGGGCCTTGGGCTTCTTGGTGACGAACGTCAGCAGCACGGCGGCGAGGCCGATGACGCCCATGGTGGTGTAGCCGAGCGTGTAGTTCGGGTCACCGGTGCCGAAGAGCCAGGAGATGAGGATCGGCCCGACCACGCCGGCGATGCTCCATGCGACCAGCATCAGGCCGTAGATCGCGCCGGCGTGCTTGACCCCGAAGTAGTCCCCTGCCGTGGCGGGCATCGTGCCGAAACCGCCGCCGTAGCAGAGGTAGACGACCGCGGCGAGGGCGAACCAGAGAGCCGGGTTCCCGGCCCAGGGCAGGGCGACCAGGCACAGGCCCTGCAGTCCGAGCATGGCCGCGAAGGCAGGCATACGGCCCAAGTAGTCGGAGGCGGCAGCCCACACGATCCGCCCCGCACCGTTGAAGATCGCCAGCACCCCGACCACGGTGGCGGCTGCGGCGGCGCTGTACCCCGCGATCCCCGAGGCGCTGCCCGCCGCCTGCGAGATCAGCGCGATCCCGACGGCCGTGTTGAGCGCGAGGATCGCCGTCAGCAGGTACCACTGCGGGGTGCGCAACGCCTCGCTCTGCGTGAAGTCCACGGCCTTGTCCTCGGAACCGTCGCCGCCGCCCTCATGGCCGGCCACGACGTACCCCTCGGGCGGGTTCTTGAAGAACGAGGCACCGAGCAGAGACATCACGAGGTAGGCGACGCCGAGCGGCAGGAACGCCCTGGCGGGCTGGGCCGTATCCATCCCTATCAGCCACTGTGCCACCGGTGAGGTCAGCACGGCGCCGAAGCCGAAGCCGCCCACGGCGAGGCCGGTGATCAGGCCCTTCCGGTCGGGGAACCACTTCTGGAGCATCGCGATCGGCACGATGTAGGCGACGCCGAGACCGAACCCGCTGATCACGCCGTAGCCCGCGATCAGCAGCCAGAGCTGTTCCTCGCCCCGGGCGAAGGAGGCCACGATGATGCCGATGGCGTAGATGACCCCACCCGCCAGGGCCACGACGCGTGGCCCCTGCTTGTCCTGGATCCGGCCGCCGGTGTAGGTCCCGATGAAGATCATCGCGATCGTCACCGTGAACGGCAGCGACGCCTGGACGTTGCTCAGCGTCCAGGGCTCCGCCTCCTGGAACGCCTTGGCGAACACGCTCCAGGCGTAGACCGCCCCGATGGAGAACTGGAGCAGCAGCCCCGCCCCCACGAGCAGCCAGCGGCCCCTTGTCGGGTCGGCACCGTGCGCCGAGGTCTCCTGCGTCGTCTGTCCGGACGTCATGCTCTGCCTCCTCCGTGACCCGTCCGCCCACCCGAGGTGGGCGGCGTGCCGGCCTAGCCCTGGTAGCGGACGGGTACCCCCTGATCGAGACGTCCACGCTGTGGGACGACGGTGTACTTCGGGTCCTTTGCCGAGGCCTGTCCTGCCTCGAAGACCCCGAACCTGGTGCAGGCCGAGCCGGCCATCAGCGCGGCCCCCGACAGCGCCGCGACCGCCCTGCTGCGACCCGCGAGCAGGGTCCCGGTGGCACCGGCGGCAGTCAGGACCTTGGCCGCCTTCATCAACCTGCCGGCACGCCCTTGGTGGAGCGGCTCGGCGGTGATGCCCATGGAGCGCTCCATCTGCTGCTCCATGACGAGCTCTGCGACCGCGCCGCCGAGGGCCATGCGGCGAGCGGGCCCGGCCTCGGCGACCGGGGCGCTGAGCATGCCCATCCCCCCTGCGGCGGCGGCCGCGGAGCTGACGAAGACGAAGGGCAGCTCGCGGTAGGCCTCGTGCCACGAGGGGGTTGCGGTGTCGGAGAGCAGCACCGCGGTGTAGGCCGCGACCGGGGGCGCGGTCAGGCCGGCCACGAGTCCGGCCGGGCGCCCCGTCGCGGCGAGGAGCCGCAGGAGAGCAGGCCGACGACGGCCGGGGAGCATGTCGACCGCCTCCGCCGCCGCTGCGGCACCGGCGAAGGGTCCGTACGCCGAGAGGATCCAGGTGCCGACCGACATCGGGGAGGTCAGCTTGACGGTCCGCATCATGTTGAGGAACCGCGAGGGGCGGCCGAGGTCGTGGACGAGGGCGCCCATGCTGAACCCGAGGGCGCCGAGGGCCGTGAGCCGCCCCGCCCGCCGCAGCGTCGGCCGGCCCGTCAGGTCCGCGCCCGCCGCGAGGAGCGACGACCCCGCCGCGAGGCCGCCGGCGAAGAGGTACGCCGGGATGTCGTGCTCCCACGGGGAGGGCTTGACGATCGGGCGCCCGTAGTAGGAGGTGAACTCGGCCTCCGGCACGATCGAGCGGTCCCCGCCGCCGCCCTTTCGCCGTCTGCCCCGCCGTGACGACCCGGAGCCGTCGGAGCTGACGACCGTCTCATCCACCTGGCTCATCGGCGCCTCCCGAGGAACGACACGACCGCGCCCACCAGCAGCGCCCCGGCTGCGGTGGTGGCCCGGTTGAACATGTGGGGAAGGTCCTTGGTGGTGACCACGGGGTCGGGCGGGAAGCCGTAGACCTCCGGCTCGTCGAGGAGCAGGAAGAACGCCCCGGTCCCGCCGACACCGTCGTCGGGGTCGTTGCCGTAGAGGCGGGCGTCCATGACACCCGCGTCGTGCAGCTTCGCCACCCGCTCGTTCGCCCGCTCGCGCAGCTCGTCGAGGTCGCCGTACTGGATCGACTCGGTGGGGCAGGCCTGGGCACAGGCGGGTGTCTGGTCCGCGGTCAGCCGGTCGTAGCAGAGCGTGCACTTCTGGGCCACGCCCTCGTTGAGAACCGCCTTGCCGTCGGTGTCGCCCTTGCGGCGCTCGATCACGCCGTACGGGCAGGCCGGCACGCAGTAGCCGCAGCCGTTGCAGATGTCCTCCTGCACCACCACGGTGCCGAACTCGGTGCGGAACAGCGAACCCGTCGGGCACACGTCGAGGCAGGCCGCGTGGGTGCAGTGCTTGCAGACGTCGGAGGACATCAGCCACCGGAATTCCGGCTTCTCCCCGACCGTGCCGTCGGGCAGGGTCACCTCCGCGCCGTTCGGCCCCACCGTCGGCATGCCGAGATCGACGGTCTCGCGGGCGGGCTGCTCGATGAACGCGACGTGGCGCCACTGGTTGGCGTTGAGGGAGTGGCTGTTGTCGTAGGACGACCCGAGCATGTCGAAGCCGTGGTCGGGGACGTTGTTCCACTCCTTGCACGCCACCTCGCACGCCTTGCACCCGATGCAGATGCTGGTGTCGGTGAAGAACCCCTTGCGCGGGGGCGGGTCGTCGTACCCCGCCTCCTGGGCCGGGTCGATGGGGCCGAACAGGCTGTTCCTGCCGATCATGTGTCAGCCTCACTCGGGTCGTCGGTGGGGTCGCCCTCGTCGTCGGTCCCGGCGGCGGAGCCGGTCGTGACGATCGGCGCGTAGACGTCCGCGACGATCCCGGCCCTGCGGCGGTAGTCCGCGACGAGTGCGACCAGCTGTGCTCCCGCCGGGCGGCGGCCGGGCAGGAGGTCGCAGGTGCCGACCTTGCTCTCCTGGATCAAGACGTTCGGGTCGAGCGAGATCCCGAAGAGGTCGTTCGCGGAGTCGCCGGTCACCAGGCCGCCGCTGCCCCAGTGGTAGGGAAGCCACACCTGGTGGACGGTCCTGCCCTCCACCTTGAGCGGCGTCAAACGGTCGGTGACCATGACCCGCCCCTCGACCGCTGCGCGCGCGGTGACCACGTGGCACCAGCCGTGGTGCTCGAGTCCCCGCTCGGCGGCGAGCTCGGGCGAGACCTCAACGAACATCTCCGGCTGGAGCTCGGCGAGGTGCTCGAGGTATCGGCTCATCCCGCCCGCCGTATGGTGCTCGGTCAGGCGGCTGGTGGTGAAGATGAACGGGAAGACCTCGGAGTGCTCCTCCGGCGGGCTCGGGTTCATCCGGTTGTCCTCGCGGTCGTACTGCTTGCGGGTCGGGTTGCCCTGCTGGCGGTACAGCGGGTTGCGGAAGGGCGACTCGACCGGCTCGTAGTGCGTCGGCAGCGGACCGTCGATCAGGCCCTGCGGGACGTAGAGCGCGCCCTTGCCGTCGCCCTGCATGATGAACGGGTCGTTCCCGGCGATCGCCTCGACACCCTCGGCGTCCTCGGGCGGTTCGTACGTCGGCGGCTTGGTCTTCTCGAAGTCGGGCACGTCGTGGCCGGTCCACTCGCCCTTCTCCTCGTCCCACCACACGTAGGCCTTCTGCTCGCTCCACGGACGCCCCTCGGGGTCGGCCGAGGCGCGGTTGTAGAGGATCCGGCGGTTCATCGGCCACGCCCAGCCCCACTCGGGCGCCACCCACGACTGGTCCTTGGCGGGCTTGCGACGCGCAGCCTGGTTGACGCCGTCGGCGAAGACGCCGGTGTAGATCCAGCAGCCGCCGAGGGTGCTGCCGTCGTCCTGCATCTCCAGGAACGTCGACAGCGGCCGGCCCGACTCGACCTCGTAGCCGTTGATCTCCTTCAGCACCGACTCGGCGTCCGGCTCGTCGTGCTCGCCGTGGAGCGGGTAGTCCCAGGTGAGGTCCAGCAGCGGGCGGTCCTTGTCCTCCGTGGAGCCCGCCAGCCGCTCCCTGACGAGCCGGCCGAGGTGGTAGAAGAACCACAGCTCGGAGCGACAGTCGCCGCTGGGCTCCACCGCCTGCTCCCGCCACTGGAGCATCCGCTGGGTCTGGGTGAAGGTCCCCTCCTTCTCGACGTGTGAGGCCGCCGGCATGAGGAACACCTCGGTGCGGCACTCCTCCGGCACGATCTCGCCGGTCTGGACCTCGGGCGAGTCCCTCCAGAACGTCGCGCTCTCGATCTCGAACAGGTCGCGTACCACCAGCCAGTCGAGGTTGGCCATGCCGAGCCGTTGCGCCCGGCCGTGGGCCGAGCCGACGGCCGGGTTCTGCCCGAGCAGGAAGTAGCCCTTGACCTTTCCGTCGATCATGTCGAGCACGGTCCGGTAGGTGCCGTGGTCCCCGGTGATCCTCGGCAGGTAGTCGAAGCAGAAGTCGTTCTCCGGCGTCGCCGCGTCGCCCCAGTAGGCCTTGAGCAGGTTGATGCCGTATGCGCCCGCGTTGGCCCAGAATCCCTTCGCACCGGGCTTGCGGACCGCGTCGACCCACTTCTCCAGCGAGGTGTGGTCGTCGGCGTTGGGCATGGGCAGGTAGCCCGGGAGAAGGTTGAACAGCGTCGGGATGTCGGTGGAGCCCTGGATGCTGGCGTGGCCCCGCAGCGCCATGATCCCCCCGCCCGGGCGGCCCATGTTGCCCAGCAGCAGCTGGAGGATCGCTCCGGTGCGGATGTACTGCACGCCCACGCTGTGCTGGGTCCAGCCGACGCTGTAGACCAGCGCGGTGGTCCGGTCTCGACCGGAGTTCTGCGTCCATGCCTCGCAGACCTCGAGGAAGGCCTCCTTCGAGACGCCGCACGCCTCGGCCACCATCTCGGGGGTGTAGCGGGAGTAGTGCCGCTTCAGGATCTGGTAGACGCAGTGGGGGTGCTGGAGCGTCTCGTCGCGCAGCTGCTCCGCGGCGACCTGGATGCCGTGGGTCTCGTGCTGGAGAGCGCTCGCGGTCTCCCGCTGCATCGGCTGGTCCTGGCGCGCGCCGCCCTCCTCCTCGCGGCGGGCGAACTGCCAGCTCGCCGTGTCGTAGGTGCGGGTCTCGGGGTCGAAGCCCGAGAACAGCCCGTCGAGGTCCTCGGTGTCGCGGTAGTCGTCGCTGACGATGTGGGCGGCGTTGGTGTAGCTGACGACGTACTCGCGGAAGTCGAGCTCGTTCTCCAGCACGTAGTTGATGATGCCGCCGAGGAACACGATGTCGGTGCCCACGCGCAGCGGCACGAACGTGTCCGCGAGCGCACTCGTCCGCGTGAACCGCGGGTCCACGTGGATGACCTTGGCCCCACGCTTCTTCGCCTCGACCACCCACTGGAAGCCCACGGGGTGGGCCTCGGCCATGTTCGAGCCCTGGATGACG
>DATHVS010000108.1:0-13791 GCA_035461195.1 Nocardioidaceae bacterium | reverse complement strand
GTGTTCAGCCGCAAGCCGATCTTCGGCTACGTCGGCCTGGTCGCCGCGACGATCGCCATCGCGGCGCTCTCGGTCGCGGTGTGGGCGCACCACATGTTCGTCACCGGCGCGGTGGACCTGCCGTTCTTCTCCGGCATGACGTTCCTGATCGCGGTGCCCACGGGAGTCAAGTTCTTCAACTGGATCGGCACGATGTGGGGCGGATCCCTGTCCTTCGACACTCCGATGCTGTGGTCGATCGGCTTCCTCACCACGTTCCTCTTCGGTGGCCTCACCGGCGTCATCCTGGCCTCGCCGCCGCTGGACTTCCACGTCTCCGACTCCTACTTCGTGGTGGCCCACTTCCACTACGTGGTCTTCGGCACCGTGGTGTTCGCGATGTTCGCCGGCTTCTACTTCTGGTGGCCGAAGTTCACCGGCCGGATGCTCGACGAGCAGCTCGGCAAGGTGCACTTCTGGCTGCTGTTCGTGGGCTTCCACACCACGTTCCTGGTCCAGCACTGGCTCGGTGTCGAGGGCATGCCCCGTCGCTACGCCGACTACCTTCCCGGTGACGGGTTCACGGTGCTCAACCAGGTCTCGACCGTGGGAGCGTTCCTGCTCGCCTTCTCGATGCTCCCGTTCTTCTGGAACGTCTACCGTTCGGCACGCTCGCCGATGGTCAACGTGGACGACCCGTGGGGCTGGGGTCGGTCGCTGGAGTGGGCCACCTCCTCGCCGCCGCCGCGCCACAACTTCGTGCGGCTGCCGCGGATCCGTTCGGAGTCGCCGGCCTTCGACCTGCACCACCCGGAGATCGCGGCGCTGGAGATGGTCGAGAACGAGGCCCTGCGCGGGGAGGGTGACCTCGCGGACGCCCCGGACGTCAGTGGCCGCCGCGGACACCTCGAGCAGCAGATGGGCGGCTCGGTGGACACGGTCGTGGACGAGATGCAGGACAAGCGGGACGAGGACGGTCGCTGATGAAGGTCGAGGCATACATCTTCGGGGTCAACGCGGCCTTCTTCACCCTCGTCGCCCCGGCGTACTGGTTCATCACCTACGACCCGACCGGCACCGCCGCGCTGATCATGACTGCGCTGCTGACGCTCCTGGTCACGATGTACCTCGGGGTCCACGCCTCCCGCATGAAGGAGCCGCGTCCTGAGGACACTCACGACGCGGAGGTCGCCGACGGCGCGGGCGAGCTGGGCTTCTTCCCGCCGTACAGCTGGTGGCCCCTGTGGGCGGCCGCGACCGCCGCGGTGGCGGTCTACGGCCTCGCCTTCGGCGCCTGGTGGCTCTTCGTCATCGGACTCGGCCTGGGGTCGATCGCGCTGACCGGGTGGATCTTCGAGTACTACCGCGGCGAGCACGCGCACTGAGACGTGATCGCCCGATATGGGCGAGATGCGGCGGTGACGCTTCCCACAATGGGGAGCGTCACCGCCGTTTCTTTTCGGTTCTTGCGGGTCTCGTTGTTACCTTTGGCGCGGCTCACTTTCTTCTCTTGGGGGATCCGGACACATGACCAGGCCTCACATGCCTGCCCGCGGACGTCGAGCCGCAGTGGCTGTCACCGCGCTTGCGGCGCTCGTGCTCGCGGGCTGCACGTCGGGGGACGGCACGACCCAGGCCGCCGGGGACGCGCCGGCGCCCTCTGAGGCGGCGGAGACCACGCCGGCTGCTCCGGACGCGTCGATCTCGACGAACGTCGCGGACCTGACCGGCCCGGTCCCGGTGGACGAGGTGCTCGAGGTGACCGCCGTAGACGGCTCCCTCGAGCGCGTGCTGGTCAACGGCGGCGGAGAGTCGCTGGCGGGGGAGCTCGCCGACGACGGCTCGTCCTGGGTCGCCACGGACCGCCTCGAGCCCGGGCTGCGCTACCGCGTTCGCGCCGTCGCAGTGGGTGAGGACGGCCGGCGCACGAGTGAGCGGTCGACGTTCAGCACCGAGGACCTCCCGCTGGAGCGTCAGACCTACCCGTCGATCGCGCCCCTGGAGGGTGAGACGGTGGGCGTCGGCATGCCGGTGCTCGTGCAGTTCGACGTACCCGTCAAGGACCGGGCCTCCATCGAGCGGCACCTCTCGGTCCGCAGCACACCGAAGCAGGCAGGCGCCTGGCACTGGGTGTCGAACCAGGAGGTGCGCTGGCGTCCGAAGAGTTACTGGAAGCCAGGAACCCAGGTGACCGTTGACGCCGACATCAACTCCGTGTCGGCCGGCAACGGGGTCTACGGTCAGCTCAGCCGCGCGGTCACCTTCGAGATCGGCGACGCCGTCGTGAGCAAGGTCGACGTCTCCAAGCACCGGATGAGGGTCTTCGTGAACGGGTCCCTCGCCCGGACCATGCCGATCAGCGCCGGCAAGCCCGGCTTCATCACCCGCTCGGGCACCAAGGTGATCATCGAGAAGGTCCGGGACAAGGTGATGGACGCAGCGACCCTGGGCATCCCGCAGGGTGACCCGGAGTACTACCGGCTGGACGTCGAGTACGCCATGCGGGTGACGTACTCCGGCGAGTTCCTCCACGCCGCGCCGTGGTCGGCCGGCTCGCAGGGTGTGGCCAACGTGAGCCACGGCTGCGTGGGCATGACCACCGACAACGCCGCCTGGCTGTTCGGCATCACCAAGCGCGGAGACGTCGTCGAGGTCTCCGGCAGCGACCGGCAGATGACTCTCTACAACGGCTACGGGGACTGGAACGCTTCGTTCAAGGAGTACGCCGAGGGTTCGGCGCTGTCCTGACCGTTCCACCTGCCTCGTGAGGGCCGGTTGACGGCTCGGTCAGGAGGCGGCGGCATTGCGGTGGCGCGGAAGGGTCACCCGTACCGCCGTCCCCGGGCCGGGGCCGCTGCTGATCTCCAGACGGCCGTCACAGGCCTGCACAGCCGCGCTGATCACCGCCAGCCCCTGGCCGGTCCCGTGCTCGATCCTGCCGAACCCGGGTCCGTCGTCGGCGACCTCCACCCAGGCCTCGGCGACCGTCGTCCCGAGCCGGATCACGATGTCTCCGGACTGCCCGGCCGCCCGCCCGGCGTTGTCGATCATGTTGTCGATCGCCCGGTGCAGGAGGAGTGGGTCTCCGGCCACGAGGACCGGTTCGGCGCTGTCGAGCTCGACGCGGATCTTGTGGCTGAACTCAGCGACAGCAGAGCACTCCGTGACCAGGTGGCTCAGGTCGACGAGCCAGGACTTGGGTTCCTCGTCCTCCTTGGCACTCTCCAGGAGCTCGCCGGCGTGGGCCAGTGTCTGCTGGATGAGCTCGAAGCGTCGACGTGTCTCGGTGTCGACGAGGTTGTCCTTCGGCAGCTGCGACAGGAGAAGACCAGCGGTCACGCACTGACGTAGGTCGTGGCACAGGGTGTTGAAGTCCCTTGCCTCGTCCTCCTCGTGTGCCCGCCTCTGCCTCGGTACAGGTACGTTTGCCATCTTGCGCCCCACTAACGTGCCCGGCCGGCGTCGGCGGTCGAAGCTCGGGTGAGCGACCCGTACCGTTGCCATGCCTCAGGCGTCCGCTGTGCACCCCCCCGGATGCCTTACTCAATTCACGGTAACCGTCGGGGCCGCCGACGCAACCTGGTTGCCGGGATAGCACCCTCAGTTGGTGCTTTTGGGCCACGGCGCAGGCCTGTGCGCCTACTCCTCGCGATCCTCGGGTGGGCCACTCGGGCTCTTGACGGGGGGGCCGGCGTCGTTTTGTCGGGTAGGCGTGTGAACAGCGGGTTACCCCTTCTGGTGGACGAGGGCTTTTCGTCAACCTGGGTGAAGCGCGGACCCTCGCCGTGCCGGACGCTGAGAACTGGGCCGGTCCCAAGGCGGCCCACGCACGGCTCGCCAGTCGCACGTGTCTCGATGCCGGAGCGGAGGATCGATTCGTCGGTCTTCCGCGTCGGCCGCTCCCGGCACAGCCATCCGGTGGCTCATCGTCCGTAGCCCCCCACTTCCGGGCGTGGAAACCGGATGGTGCGGCTGGCGAGTCATGCGACCGGCCGCGGGCTTGAACGCCTCGGACCTGGAGCCCGGTGGTGTATGCGGGCGTTCCCCAGATTTGGTGAGATCGCTTTCGCTCGCTACCGCTTCACCAACGTTGGCGATGTTCACCGCCGGCTTTGGGATCAGTCTCGAATGACGGGGGACGTCCAGCAACGACGCCGCCTGAGTGGAGACGGGAGTGCACATGAGCCTGCTTGCGAACAGGGGGTCCGCAGCGCGGAGGCGCGCCGCTGCCCTACGCAGAGCGGGCGACGTGCCGGCGACGCGAGGCTCAGCCCCTGTCGTGCCGGCGCAGCGGCGCCGGGAGGGCTTCCAGCCTGAACCGCCGACCGCGCAGCGGGACGGACGTCGTGCGGGCCGGGAGCGTCTCAAGGGCCAGGAGCGCCGGTACATCACCCAGCTCTACGTCATCGACGGCGCCGCAGCGGCACTCTCGGGCCTCATGGCCTACATGCTGCTCTACCCGGCGGTCTCCGGGCCCTTCTTGTCGAGCACGATGTTCCTGCTCATCAGCGCCCTGTTCCCGGCCGTGTGGATCGGCACCGTCGGCTTCATGCGGGCCTACGAGCCCAGGTTCCTCTACACGGGCCGCGAGGAGTTCCGCAGGGTCGGGCACGCCGCGATCGCGGTGGGAGTGGCGGGCGCACTGATCTCCTACGCCCTGCACCTCCAGCTGTCGCGGCAGTATCTCCTCACCCTCACCGGCGTGGTGCTGGTGAGCACGGTCCTGGGCCGATACGGCCACCGGGTGCTCTTGCGTGTGCAACGCGGAGCGGGCTCGGGGTGGATGAGAAAGGTGGTCGTCGCCGGCCACGACGACGAGGTCCGCGCCGTGGTGTCTGACCTGCGTCGGAGCCCGGAGCACGGGTACGAGGTGGTCGGCGTCTGCCTGGTCGAGGAGACCGAAGCCGCGCAGTACGGCGTACCGGTCACCGGGGGCATCGCGCGCATCGCCGAGACCGCCCGACGGCTCTCCGCCGACGGCGTGGTCGTGCTGCCTTGCCACCACCTCGGACCGAGTGGCCTGCGTCGCCTGGGCTGGGACCTCGAGCGTGACGACACCCAGATGTTCGTGGCGCCGGGCTTGTTGGACGTGGCGCGTCAGCGGGCGACGCTCGCGCCCGTCGGTCATCTGGCACTGCTCCACGTGGACCACCCCGAGCTGTCGGGCTCGCGCCGCATCGTGAAGGAGATCTTCGACCGGACCACAGCTGCCCTGGCGTTGTTCGCGCTGCTGCCGTTCCTCGCCGTGCTCATGCTGGCTGTCCGCCTCGACAGCCCAGGACCGGTCATCTTCCGCCAGGAACGGGTCGGACGCGGCCACGAGAACTTCATGCTCTGGAAGTTCCGCACCATGGTCGTCGACGCCGAGCACCTGCGCGAGTCTTTGGTGACGCAGAACGAGGCCGACGGGATGCTCTTCAAGATCCGCAACGACCCGCGGGTGACCAGGGTCGGGCGCTTCTTGAGGAGGTACTCCCTCGACGAGCTCCCGCAGCTGGTGAACGTTCTGCGCGGACACATGTCGCTGGTCGGGCCACGGCCGCCGCTGCCCGCCGAAGTCCTCGGGTACGAGGACGACGTACGGCGTCGCATGGTCGTCAAGCCCGGCATCACCGGGCTGTGGCAGGTCAGCGGCCGCTCGGACCTGCCGTGGGACGAGGCCGTCCGCCTGGACCTGAGGTACGTCGAGAACTGGTCGCTCGCGATGGACCTGGCCATCCTGTGGCGGACCTGGCGGGCCGTCGTCGCCCACGACGGGGCGTACTGAGTGCAGCGGCAGCCTCAGCGCCGTGGGCGACCGGGGGAGCCGAACCGGGCTGAGCTGTCCGCCGAGGGAACGGTGGACGTACCGCCGGCTCCCTGACCCGGGCTGACGTGGGGCGGGACCCAACCGACGTCGCGGGCAACGGCTACGGCGGCGAGCTGGGAGCTGACGCCGAGCTTGGCGAGGATGGACTTCACCTGGGTCCTCACGGTCGCCTCCGAGACGAACGACTCCACCGCGACCTCGCGCACGCGCCTGCCGCGGACGAGCTCTCCCAGGACGAACGCCTCGCGCGGTGTCAGTCGCTCGAGGCGGCGGTGGCGCTCGTCGTCGTCGGTGCCGTGCTCCCGCCACACCTGGACCAACCGATCTCTCTCGGCGCGCGAGATCACCGGAAGCCCCTGTTCGACCCGCTCGATGACGTCGACGATCACCTGCAGGGGCGCCGACTTCGACAGCACCGTGAGTGCACCCCGGCCGAGCGAGGCTCCCCATCGGGCCTCGTCCTCGCAGGCGGTGAGCACCACGACGTGATGTCCGGCACGGGACAGGGGGTTGATCAGCTTGGTCCCGTCACCGGCCGGGCCGAGGTCGAGGTCGAGAAGCACGACGCGGGGCCTGGCACGCAGGACCGAGGTCAGCAGAGAGGCGGGGCTCCAGTTCCCGTTGTGGGTGGGCACCGCGACGCCGACGACGTTGAATCCCTTGAGAGTCAGCGCCACGCGCAGAGCCTCGGCGAGAATCGCGTGGTCCTCCACGATCGCGACCCTGGTGGCGTGGCTCATGGCGCTGTCCCCCCGACCTCTGTGTGTCTGCGCGTGGTGCTGCGGCGTGGACGCGGTGGCCGACCTGTCGGCAGGCCCGAACGTCCCCGTGCGGCACTCCTTGTGGCTCCCCATGCCCCCCACATGTTGCGACCGTATGTGCACACGGTCGGCGGATGTGGGGGAACCCCTGGGCCATACCTCAAACTGATGAGAGTGCGTAACCCGGATGGGCCGCAGTCGATGACTCGCAGCGCTGGGACGAACCTCGGCAAAAGGGGCGAGTCACCTGGTCCCTTCGGAGGGGTCCGGACATGACGAGGCCCCCGGACCACGTGGGTCCGGGGGCCTCGTCACGAGCGCTCAGTGCTTACGCAGCTCCTCGCCGTGGACGTCATGCCGGCCGTCGAACTGGTGGCCGTCGGCGACGTGCGCCTCGCCGGCGTGGACCTCGAGCTCGTGCGCGGCGTGCGCATGAGCCTCCTCGAGCTCCTCACGGGTCGGCTTCTGCACGTTGTCTGCGAACCAGAACCGCGACAGCCTCGCACGCAGGCGGTCCATGCGACCACGCGGCGCGGGCACCCCGCCGGCGTCCTCGCCGGAGGGCAGCTCGAAGACCTTGTCACGGTCGCGCGCGGTGAGCGTGTAGGCCTCCTCCTGGCTGATCGGCAGGTGACGCTCGGTGTACTCGCCCTCGGGGGAGCGCATGATCACACCGGTCTCGTAGCCGTGCAGGATGCGCTCCTGGTCGTGACGCTGGAGCGAGATCGCCCAACGTCTGGCGATGATGAACGCCAGGATCGGTCCCACGATCACCGCGACCCGGAGGAAGTAGGTGATCTGGTTCAGGTTCAGGTTGAACAGGACCGCGATCACGTCGTTGCCGCCACCGGCCCACAACAGTCCGTAGAAGGTGATCAGCGCGACCATGAAGGCCGTCCGGTTCGGGGCCTCGCGCGGACGCTGGAGCAGGTGGTGCTCCCGCTTGTCGCCGGTGATCCACTGCTCGATGAACGGGTAGAGCATCACGACGGCCAACAGCAGCACGGGGACGATCGCGGCCGGCAGGAACACGCTGAGCGACAGCGTGAAGCCCCATATCTCGAACTCCAGCGCGGGGAAGATGCGCATCAAGCCCTCGGCGAAGCCCATGTACCAGTCGGGCTGCGAGCCAGCGGTCACCTCGGCAGGGTTGTAGGGGCCGTACTTCCACACCGGGTTGATGCCCAGCACCGCGCCCATGAGGGCAGTCATGCCGAACACGATGAAGAAGAAGCCGCCGGCCTTCGCGGCGTACACCGGCATCATCGGGTAGCCGACGACGTTCTGCTCGGTGCGGCCGGGACCAGGCCACTGGGTGTGCTTGTGGTACACCAGCAGCAGCATGTGAGCCGCGATCAGGGCGAGCAGCAGGCCCGGCAGCAACAGGATGTGGATCATGTAGAGCCGCGGGATGATGTCCTCGCCCGGGAACTCGCCTCCGAAGAGGAAGAACGACATGTAGGTGCCGATCACGGGACTCGACTTCACGATGCCGTCGGCGATCCGGAGGCCGGTGCCGGAGAGCAGGTCGTCGGGGAGCGAGTAACCGGTGAAGCCCTCCAGGATGCCGAGAAGGAGAAGCAGCGAGCCGATCACCCAGTTGAGCTCACGCGGCTTGCGGAACGCGCCGGTGAAGAACACACGCATCAGGTGCACGAACATCGCGGCGATGAAGAGCATCGCGGACCAGTGGTGCATCTGCCGCATGAGCAGACCGCCACGGACGTCGAAGGAGATGTCCAGCGTCGAGGCGTAGGCCTCGGACATGTGGAGACCGCGGTACTGCTCGTAGGAGCCGTCGTAGATGATCTCCGCCATGCTCGGCTTGAACCACAGGGTCAGGAAGACACCAGTGATGAGCAGGACGACGAAGCTCCACAGGGCGATCTCGCCGAGCATGAAGGACCAGTGGTCGGGGAAGACCTTGCGCAGGTTCTTCTTCGCGGCGCCGGCGACACCGAGGCGCTCGTCGGCCCAGGTCGCGGCCCCGCCTGCCTTCGACGGCTTCTGCGTCGTCGCGGCTGTCTTGCCGTTGGTCTTGATGGCCATCACCTTTCACCACGTTCCCAGTAGCTCGGGCCGACCGGCTCGGTGAAGCCGCTCAGCGCGACCAGGTAGCCCTCGTCGTCGACCCCCATCGGCAGCTGCGGCAGCGCACGTCCCGCGGGGCCGAAGATCACCTTGCCGTTGTCCGCCAGGTCGAAGGTCGACTGGTGGCAGGGGCACAGCAGGTGGTGGGACTGCTGCTCCCACAGCGAGATCGGACAGCCCACGTGCGTGCAGATCTTGGAGAAGCAGAGGATGCCCTCGACACCCCAGTTCTCGCGGCCCTCGGCCGGGGTGATGTCCCGCGGCTGCATTCGGACCAGGATGACGGCGGCCTTGGCCTTCTCCGCGAGGATCTGGTGGCCGTCCAGGAGGGGCTCGCCCTCCTCGTCGCTCTCGAAGAAGATCGACGGCTCGGCGTTGACGAGCTGGCCGATCTCGACCTCGTCGGGGCGGATCGGCGTGCCGGAGATGTCGTTGACGATCCGCATGCCCGGACGCCACACGGTGCGCGCCAGGGCATCACCCGGCAGCGGGCCGATGTCACGCAGGGCCACGATCGCCGGGAGCCCCAACATGGCCAGGGCGCCGATCAGGGAGTTGCGGATCAGGGGACGACGGGCGATGCCGGAGTCCTCGACGCCCTGCCTGAGCGCGGCGACGGCCGCCTGGCGGTCATCGTCGGTGGAGCTCGCGGAGTGGCGGTACTCGACGATCTCGACGTCGCTCATGAGCTTGCGCGCCCACTGGATGGCGCCGACGCCGATGAGCATCAGGGCCAGGCCGAGGGTGAGACCGAGCGTGAGGTTGGAGGCGCCGAGACCGAGGAAGAGGTCAGGGTCCTCGCCGACCTCGAAGGTGAAGTAGGCGACGACGAACAGGATCGACATGAGCGCCGCGAGGCCGAACATGGTGGCGACCTGGCGCTCGGCGCGCTTCTCGGCGGCCTCGTCGACGTCCGTGGGCCGCGGCTGGTGGGCAGGCAGTCCGGGGTTGTCGATCGGGTCGGCCGGGATCGGGGCGTGCGGGTCGAGGACGGCCTCGTCGTTGCCCGGAACCGCGGGCTGGTCAGGCTTGTACGTCACGCCTTCTTCCTCTTCTCGGACTTGGCGGTGTGGGCAGCGATCCAGACGGTGAAGCCGACGAGGCCGCCGATGCCCACGACCCAGGCGAACAGACCCTCGCTGACCGGGCCGAGAGCACCCATGGAGAAACCGCCGTAGCCGGGGTTCTCCTCGAGGCTCTTCACGTAGGCGATGATGTCGCGCTTCTCCTCGGGCTTGAGGACGTCGTCGGAGAAGACCGGCATCTGCTGCGGACCGGTGAGCATCGCCTGGTAGATGTGCTTCTCGTCGACGCCCTTGATCGTGGGGGCGTACTTGCCGCCCGGCAGGGCGCCACCGGAGCCGTCGAAGTTGTGGCAAGCGGTGCAGTTGGTGCGGAAGAACTCACCGCCACGGACGACCGCCTCCTCGCGCTCGCTCTCGGGGATCGCGTCGCGGCTGTACTGGTCCTCGGTCGGGATCGACGGGCCGGGACCGAGGGAGGCGACGTACGCCGCCAGGGCGCGGGTCTCCTCCTCGTTGTAGACGGGCTCCTTCTTCGGGGCCTGCACACCCGGGGCGGCCATCGGCATCCGGCCGGTCTCGACCTGGAAGTCGACGGAGGCGGCGCCCACGCCGACGAGCGAGGGGCCGTACTGGGTGCCGTCCTTGGCGGAGAGACCCTCAGCGTTGCGCCCGTGGCAGGAGGCGCAGCCGACGAGGAACAGCTCACGTCCCTGGTCCACGAGCGCCTGGTCGGAGGCGAGCTCGTCGGTGGCGACGGCGGGCGACAGCACTGCGTAGGCGCCACCGGTGAACAGCAGACCCATCAGGAGCACGACGACACCCGCAAGGGGGCTCCGACGCTTGGCTGAGAGTCGAGCGCTAAGGAATCGCACGAAGTGTCCTCGTCTACTTGATCAGGTAGATGGTCGCGAACAGGCCGATCCACACGACGTCGACGAAGTGCCAGTAGTAGGACACGACGATCGCGCTCACCGCCTGCTCGTGGGTGAACTTGCGGGCCATGTAGGTCCGGCCCAGGACGTAGAGGAAGGCGATCAGACCGCCGGCGACGTGGATTCCATGGAAGCCGGTGGTCAGGTAGAACACCGAGCCGTAGGCCGAGGAGGAGATCGTCACGCCCTCGTGCACCAGCTCGGCGTACTCCAGCGCCTGCCCACCGATGAAGATCGCGCCCATGACGTAGGTCATCACGAACCACTCGCGCAGGCCCCAGCCCTTCATGTTGAAGAGCCCGCCCGTGCGCCCCACCTGGCCGCGCTCGGCGGCGAACACGCCGAGCTGGCACGTCACCGAGGACAGCACCAGGATCGTGGTGTTGACCGTCGCGAAGGGGACGTTGAGCTTCTCCACCTCCGTCGCCCACAGCTCCGGCGAGACCGCGCGGATCGTGAAGTAGGCAGCAAAGAGTGCCGCGAAGAACATCAGCTCGCTGGAGAGCCAGACGATCGTTCCGACACTGACCATGCTGGGACGGTCATGGTGCCCGTGCAGACGGGATGCAGGAATCACAGTTGCTGTCGCCACGCGGACATTATGTCGGTAAGCCAAGGCCAAAGACATCCGACCCCCTCGATCTTGGTCGTCATCTACTTCACATTCGCCGCCGACCGCGGGCCGGATGGCTTCTGTCCATGCCTAATCTGGGGGAGTGCGAGCGCTCACCGGTGTGGAGAACATCTCAGACCTGCCCCCCTTCTCCCCGTCTGCCGTGTTCACCGAATGGGGGATCGACCCCTACCTGTTCGTGCTGACGGTCTGGGCGGCCGGTCTGTACCTGTTCGGGGTCTGGGTGCTGCGCTCCCGCGGCGACGCCTGGCCGATGGCGCGGACGATCAGCTTCGTCGGCCTCGGCCTGGGCAGCTTCTACTTCGCCACGTCCTCGGGCCTGGCCGCCTACGACACCGTGCTGCTGAGCGTCCACATGGTGCAGCACATGATCCTGTCGATGGCGGTGCCGCTTTTCCTGGCGCTCGGTGCTCCGGTCACCCTCGCGCTGCGCACCCTCCCGAGCCGTCCACGCGGCTGGCTGCTGTCGGTGCTGCACTCCCGGGTGGCCAAGGTCCTCTCCTTCGCCCCGCTCACGTTCCTGCTCTTCGTGATCAGCCCCTGGGCGCTCTACTTCACGGGGTGGTACGAAGCGTCGCTCCGGTCGACGTACGTCCACGAGATGATGCACATCCACCTCGTGCTCGTCGGCACGCTGTTCTTCTGGCCGCTGGTCGGGGTCGACCCGGTGCCCGGGCGCGTCTCCTACCCGTTCCGGCTGCTGCTGGTTTTCATGACGCTGCCCTTCCATGCCTTCCTCGGCATCACGATCATGGGGCAGGAGGAGATCATCGCCGAGCAGTGGTACCGCTCGCTCCCCCTGGCGTGGCTGCCCGACCCCGCCGACGACCAGCATCTCGCCGGCGGGATCCTGTGGGGCTCGGGGGACGTGATCGCGCTGACCTTCTTCGGGGTGCTGTTCGTCCAGTGGGTCCGCGAGTCGATGCGGGAGGCCCGCCGCGAGGACAGGCGGCTCGACCGCCTCGAGGCCCAGGCCGCGCAGGCCACCGCGCGTCGTACCTCCGCCGAGAGCGCCGAAGACGGGGCAGCCGGTGGGTGAGCCGGGCCGAGAGCGGACCGGTAGCATCGGGCGCGTGACCGAAGCCACCTCCGCAACCCAGACCGCCCGCCCGTTGAAGGTCCTCGTCTTCAGCGACGACCCCAACGTCCGCCAACAGGTGATCATGGCGCTGGGGAAGCGGCTGCACCCGGACCTGCCCGAGCTGGAGTACATCGAGGTCGCGACCGAGCCGGTGGTCGTGCAGCAGTTCGACGCACGCACCCTCGACCTGGCCATCCTCGACGGTGAGGCCGTCCCCGCCGGAGGCATGGGCATCGCCAAGCAGATGAAGGACGAGATCTACAACTGCCCGCCGATCCTCGTGCTCACCGGTCGGCCCCAGGACGCGTGGCTGGCCACCTGGTCGCGCGCCGACGCCGTGGTCCCGCACCCGCTCGACCCGATCCAGCTCGCCGAGGTCGTGACCCGCATGGTCGCCTCGCTCGACGCCGTCGCCCGCTGACCGACCGGCTCGCCTCGATGACCACCGAGCACACCTGGCCGGAGGTCCTCTCCGCGCTGATCACGCGCACCGACCTCAGCGGCGACCAGACCGCCTGGGCCATGGGCGAGATACTCAGCGGTGAGGCCACCCCCTCGCAGATCGCCGCCTTCGCGGTGGCGCTGCGCGCCAAGGGCGAGACCGTCGACGAGGTCGAGGGCCTGGTCGAGGCGATGTACGCCCACGCGACGCCGCTGGTCGTCACGGGCCGTGTCCTCGACGTCGTCGGCACCGGCGGCGACCGGTCGATGTCGGTGAACATCTCGACGATGGCCGCGGTCGTGGCCGCCGGCGCAGGGGCGCCCGTGGTCAAGCACGGCAACCGTTCGGCCTCGTCCAAGGCGGGCAGCGCCGACGTCCTCGAGGCCCTCGGGGTGCGGCTAGACCTGCCCCCTGTCGCAGTGGCCCGAGTGGGGGAGCAGGCCGGCATCACCTTCTGCTTCGCGGCCGCCTTCCACCCCGCGCTGCGTCATGCAGCTGTCCCGCGGCGTGAGCTCGGGGTCGGCACGACCTTCAACTTCCTCGGCCCGCTCGCCCACCCGGCCAAGCCGGAGGCCCAGGCGATCGGCTGCGCGGACGCCGCGATGGCGCCGGTGATGGCCGGGGTCTTCGCCAAGCGCGGTGTCGACGCTTGGGTGTTCCGTGGCGACGACGGCCTCGACGAGCTCACCACGACGACCACCTCCCACGTGTGGGCGGTCAGCGGTGGTTCGGTCACCGAGCACGTGGTCGACCCGGCGGACCTCGGGATCCCTCGCGGTACGGCGGAGGGCCTACGCGGTCGTGACGCGCAGTACAACGCCGACGTCGTACGCCGCGTCGTGGCCGGTGAGCCGGGACAGGTGCGCGACGCCGTGGTCCTCAACGCCGGGGCCGCGCTGGCCATCCACGCCGCCGAGCCCGGAACGCTCGAGGAGCGGCTGGCCCGGGGCATCGAGCGGGCCACGGAGTCCATCGACTCCGGACGTGCCAAGGCGACGCTCGAACGGTGGGTCGAGGTCAGCGCCGGGGCCTGAGCC
>DATHVS010000107.1:0-13105 GCA_035461195.1 Nocardioidaceae bacterium | reverse complement strand
CTCACCCTGGACCGGGGGCTCTACGGCACGACGCCGACCGGGAGCTGGTGGTGGCTGACCGTGACGACGCCGCACACCGCCACGCCGTTCGACCTCGCGCACACGATCGGCACGTCCCTGCTGGTGATCGCCGCCGCGCTCGCCCTCGGCCGGCTGCTGCCCTCGCTGCTCGCCGTGGTGTTCGGCGCGGGCGCGATGACGCTGACGCTCTACAGCGCGCACGTGGTCTCGCGCAGGGACGGCCTGTGGGACGGTGACGACCTGGGCACCTTCGTCGGGCAGGTCGTCACCGTGCTCGTCGTGGGGGCGCTGTTCCGGCTGGCGCGCAGCCGGGGACCGCTCGAGGCGCTCGTCGGCCGCGCCCAGGCGGGGGTCAGGCGCGCAGCAGCGCCGAGACCGCGGACGTGAAGAACGACAGCCCGTCGGTGCCGGGGCCGCACAGCGACTCGACCGCGTGCTCGGGGTGCGGCATCAGGCCGACCACGTTGCCGCGCTCGTTGCTGATCCCGGCGATGTCACGCAGCGACCCGTTCGGGTTCACCTCGAGGTAGCGGGCCACGACCCGGCCCTCGCCCTCGAGGCGGTCGAGGGTGTCCTCGTCGGCGACGTACTTGCCCTCGCCGTTCTTGAGCACGACCGTGATCTCGGCGTCCTCGTCGTAGTCGGAGGTCCAGAGCGTCTTGTTGTTCTCGATCCGGATCAGCTGGTCACGGCAGATGAACTTGCGCTGGTCGTTGCGCAGGAGAGCCCCCGGGAGCAGGTGCGACTCGCACAGGATCTGGAAGCCGTTGCAGATGCCGAGCACCGGCATGCCCCTGCCGGCTGCCTCGACCACCTCGGTCATGATCGGGGAGAACCGGGAGATCGCCCCGCAGCGGAGGTAGTCGCCGTAGGAGAAGCCGCCCGGGAGGACGACCGCGTCGACACCGCGCAGGTCGTGCTCGTCGTGCCAGAGAGCGACCGCCTCGCCGCCCGCGAAGCCGACCGCGCGGACCGCGTCGACGTCGTCGAGCGAACCCGGAAAGGTGACCACACCGATCTTCACGACAGCCCCTCCACGTGGACCTCGTAGTCCTCGATGACCGGGTTCGACAGCAGCCTCTCGGCAATGTCGTGGATCTGCGCGAGCCGCTCGTCGCTCAGCTCGTCGACCTCGAGCTCGAAGCGCTTGCCCTGGCGGACGTCGGTGACGCCGGTGACCCCGAGCCGCGGCAGGGCCCCGTGCACTGCCTTGCCCTGCGGGTCGAGGATCTCGGGCTTGAGCATGACGTCGACGACGACACGGGCCACGGAAGTGCTCCTTGGGGAGTATGGGAGAGAACCGGCGCCCCCAGTCTAGTCGGGGCTCCGTCCGGATCGGGGCCCGCGTCGACCGGTGGACCGCGCCGACGTCGACCGGTCGAGGAGGGTACCGAAGATGCTCTCCCGGCGTCCGCGCCGGACCTCGAGCCAGCGCCAGGCGAGCACGCCGGCGACGACGCCCCCAGACGGTGAGCGCGGCTCGTCGGCAGGTGTCCCGGCCGGCTCTCCTGCGTTCTGGTCAGGCTGCTGCATCAGTGGTCCACTCGAGAAGCACCCGATGTGAGTCGCGGACGGCTTCCTCGAGGGAGAACCGTCCGCGTCTCACATTCGCGGGCCGACTCGCACTCGCGGGCGCGCCAAGAACCGGGCTAGGACCCCAGCTCGCGCTTGAGGATCTTGCCGGTGGCGGTCATGGGCAGGCTGCTGGGGAACTCGAAGAGGCGCGGGTACTTGTAGCTGGCCATCTGCTCCTTGCACCACTCGCGCAGCTCGTCCTCGGTGATCTGGGCGTCGTCGTGGAGAATGACGTAGGCCTTGATCTCCTCGCCGTGGCTCTCGTCGGCGACACCGACGACCGCTGCCAGCGAGATCGCCTCATGGGTCATCAGCACCTCCTCCACCTCGCGGGGGTACACGTTGAAGCCGCCGCGGATGATCATGTCCTTGGCTCGGTCGACGATGTAGTAGAAGCCGTCCTCGCCGCGGCGGGCCAGGTCACCGGTCTTGAACCAGCCGTTGTTCATGACCTCGGCGGTGGACTCGGCGCGCTTGTAGTAACCCTTCATGATGTTGTGGCCGCGGATCGCGATCTCGCCGACCTCCGTGTCACCGCCGGCGTCCCCCTTGATCTCGTTCCAGTCGTTGTCGACCAGCTTGACCTCGACACCCCAGATCGGGACGCCGATGGAGCCGGGCCGCGGGTCGCGCTCGGGGTCGCTGAACGTGGCGACCGGCGAGGTCTCCGAGAGACCGTAGCCCTCGAGGATCTGCACCCCGAACTTCTCCTTGAACTGGTTCAGGATCTCCACCGGGAGGGCCGAGCCGCCGGAGACGGCCAGGCGCATGTTGCCCGCGATCTTCTGCACGTCGACGTTCTCGTCGAGGGCGCCGAGGAGGCCCCAGTACATCGTCGGGACGCCGGCGAAGACCGTGATGTCCTCCTTCTGCATCAGCCCGAGCGCCTGGGCTGCGTCGAAGCGCGGGAGGAGCACGAGGGTCGCGCCGACGGAGAAACCTGCGTTCATCTGGACGGTCTGCCCGAACGAGTGGAACAGGGGCAGAGTGAGCAGGTGGGTGTCGTGGACGGTCTGCTGCGACCCGAACAAGCGGTTGCAGGTCAGCGCGTTCATGACCATGTTGGAGTGGGACAGCTCCGCGCCCTTCGGCTGTCCGGTCGTACCGCTGGTGTAGAGGATCACCGCGGTGTCGGTCGGCTCGGTGGCCACCGACTCGAAGCTGGCCGCCTGGTCGGCGAGGACCTGCATCAGGGTCTCGGTGCCCTCGATCGGGGAGGCCGCCCCGAGGTCGGCGGTGATCATCACGAACGTCTCACAACGCTCGGCCTGCTCGAACCCTTCGTGGCCCAGCTTGCCCATCGGCAGGTCCGGGGTGCCCTCGAAGCAGAAGTACGCCTTCGCATCGGAGTCCTCGAGGTGGTAGGCGATCTCGCGCCCCTTGAGCAGGACGTTGAGCGGCACGACCGTCGCCCCGGCCTTGAGGATTCCGTAGTAGACGATCGGGAAGTAGGGCAGGTTGGGGCACGACAGCGCCACCTTGTCGCCAGGCCGGATACCGCGCGAGACGAGCATGTTGGCGACCTGGTTGGCGAACCCGTCGACCTGGGCATAGGTCAGGCGCATGTCGCCGACCACCAGGGCGTCACGGTCGGGGACACGGCGGGCACTGTCTTCGAGGAACACGGAGAGGTTGAGCACGTGACGCTCCTAGGGTTTGACGGTCGATGGGCTGCTAGCCGGCCGGGCTGGTGAACTCCTGGCCGGTGAGACGCTCGTAGGCCTCGATGTACTTCGAGCGCGTGCGGTCGACGACCTCCTCGGGGAGGGCGGGGGGCTTGGCGCCGGACGCCTTGTCCCAGCCGCTCCCGGGCGAGGTCAACCAGTTGCGCACGATCTGCTTGTCGAACGACGGCTGGGTGCGGCCCGGCTGCCACTCGTCGGCCGGCCAGAACCTCGAGGAGTCCGGGGTGAGCACCTCGTCGGCGAGCACGGCCGTACCGTCGGCCCGCGACCCGAACTCGAGCTTGGTGTCGGCGAGGATGATCCCGCGCTCCCGGGCGATCGACTCGGCCCGGGCGTAGATCGCGAGAGTCAGGTCCCGGAGCTCGGCGGCGCGGTCCTGCCCGACCACACCGACCACGGCGTCGTACGACACGTTCTCGTCGTGGTCGCCCACCGCCGCCTTGGTCGCGGGGGTGAAGATCGGCTCGGGCAGGCGGCTGCCGTCGACGAGACCGCCGGGCAGGGCGATGCCGCAGATCTCGCCGGTCGCGTGGTAGTCGGCGAGCCCGGACCCGGTGAGGTACCCGCGGGCCACGCACTCCACCGGGAACATCTCGAGCTCCTCGCACACCACCGCGCGACCGCATACCGAGTCGGGTACGTCGACCGACACGATGTGGTTGGGCACCAGGTCGGCGAGCTGCTCGAACCACCACAGCGACATCTGGGTCAAGATCGCGCCCTTGTCGGGGATCGTGGTGTCGAGGACGAAGTCGTAGGCAGAGATCCGGTCGCTGGCGACCATGAGCAGCCGGCCGTCCTCGAGACGGTAGAGATCGCGCACCTTCCCGGAGTGGATGTGCGTCGCGCCGGGGATCGCCGGGGCCTCCGGGATGCCGAGGTCGGACGCGCTGGGGCCGCTCATGCGGCGATCCTACTGACCGGCCCGCGGCGGCTCAGAGGGCCTGGTCCCCCGGCTTCCTCGCCGGGCATTCGGGGTTGGGACAGTAGTCGGTGACCACCATCTCCCCCGGCCGCAGCTCGGCCCGGTCGCGGCCGGCGTCGTCGAGGTCGATCGTCGCCTGCGCCAGCTCGGTCCCGCACGCCGGGCAGTGGGTGGGCCATTCCTGGTGGTTTCCCGACACCTGGTCAGTCATGCCCTCACGCTACTTCGCGCCCCGCACCCCACCGCGTCGCACGCGCTGGCAGGATGCCGTCATGCCTGAGTCTGCAGAAGAGATCTACGCACGGGTCGTGGCCGAGGTGGGCGAGGACGGCCGCCTGCCGGTGGGAGCGTCGACGCAGTGGGACGCCTTCCCCTGGGAGGGCGAGATGGTTCCCAAGGTGCTCGCGCCACCCGTCGAGGCCGAGGAGCCCCGGTGGGGCGAGGGCGGAAGACCCTGCTCCTGCGAGACGGGCGAGCCGAGGAACGTCATCTGGCGCAACGAGCGGTGGATCGTCACCTCCACGGACGGGCCCGGCGGCCTGCCACTGATCCTCGCCCTGCACCCGCGCGAGCACCTCGACTTCTCCGACATGGACGACGACCTCGCGTCGGAGTACGGCAGGGTCAGCAGCTGGCTGCACCGGATCATGACCAACCTGCCGAACATCGGCCGCGTCCACGTGTGCAAGTGGGGCGACGACGGCTCACATATGCATGTGTGGTTCGTCGCCCGGCCGGCCCGCCTTCCGAACATCCGCGGCGGCCTGGCGATCGAGTGGAACGACATGCTGCCCCCGGTGCCGGAGGAGGTCTGGCGCGCCGACCTGCACGAGGTGGCCCGCAAGCTCGCGAACCACGAGGGCGAGGCGCTCGTCTGACGGCCTAGAGGATGGCACCCGGGGCGTAGGCGGCTGCCCGCGGGTGACGGGCGGTGGCCTCCGCGACCCGGCGTACGACGGCCTGGGTCTGCGCGACGGCGGCACCGGTGAACGTGATCGGCTCGGCCACGAGCGAGTCGAGCTGCTCCTTGGTGAGGCCGAGGCGCTCGTCGGCGGCGAGCCGGTCGAACACGTCGTTCTCGGTCCGGCCCTGACGCATCTCGAGCGCCACGCCGACCGCGGCCTCCTTGATCGCCTCGTGCGCCGTCTCCCGTCCCACGCCGTTGCGCACCGCGGCCATGAGCACCTTGGTGGTGGCGAGGAACGGGAGGTAGCGGTCGAGCTCGCGCTGGACCACGGCCGGGAACGCCCCGAACTCGTCGAGGACGGTCAGGAAGGTCTGGAACAGCCCGTCGGCGGCGAAGAACGCGTCGGGCAGGGCGACCCGGCGTACGACGGAGCACGAGACGTCGCCCTCGTTCCACTGGTCGCCGGAGAGCTCACCGACCATGGACAGGTAGCCGCGCAGGACGACAGCAAGGCCGTTGACCCGCTCGCACGAGCGCGTGTTCATCTTGTGGGGCATCGCCGAGGAGCCGACCTGGCCCTCCTTGAACCCCTCGGTCACGAGCTCGATACCGGCCATGAGCCGGATCGTGGTGGCGAGGTTCGAGGGGCCCGCGACGACCTGGACGAGCGCCGAGACCACCTCGAAGTCGAGGGATCGCGGGTACACCTGGCCGACGCTCGTCAGCACGTTGTCGAAGCCGAGGTGGGCCGCGACCCGCTCCTCGAGGGTGGCCAGCAGGGCGTCGTCGCCGTCGAGCAGGTCGAGCATGTCCTGGGCGGTCCCGACCGGGCCCTTGATGCCCCGGAGCGGGTAGCGCGCGAGGAGCTCCTCGACCCGGTCGAGTGCGACCAGCATCTCGTCGGCAACCGTCGCGAACCGCTTGCCGAGGGTCGTGGCCTGCGCGGCGACGTTGTGGGAGCGGCCGGCCATGACCAGCGTCTCGTGCTCCGAGGCCAGCCGGGCCAGCCGGGCGAGCGTGGCGACCATCCGGTCCCGGACCAGCTCGAGCGAGGCCTTGACCTGGAGCTGCTCGACGTTCTCGGTGAGGTCGCGCGAGGTCATCCCCTTGTGGATGTGCTCGTGGCCCGCGAGTGCGCAGAACTCCTCGATGCGCGCCTTCACGTCGTGGCGGGTGACTCGCTCTCGTGCGGCGATCGAGTCGAGGTCGACCTTGTCGACCACTGCCTCGTAGGCCTCGACTACCCCGTCGGGAACCTCGACACCGAGGTCCTTCTGGGCCTTGAGGACCGCGATCCACAGCTGGCGCTCGAGCACGATCTTGTGCTCGGGAGACCACAGACGGGCGAGGTCGGCTCCGGCGTACCGGTTGGCGAGGACGTTGGGGATGCTCACGGCGCACATTCTCGCACCGGGCCGGGGAGAGCCTCGGTCAGCCCGGCGTCTGGTGGGACTCGTGCCGGGTCCCCTCGGGGTCCTGCGTGCGCTCGTCGGACTCCTGCAGGATCGCCTCGGCCTGCTCCTCGGGGACCTCGCTCCCGGCGGTCTCCTCCTCCGGAAGCAGCTCGGCCCTGCTCTCGACGCGGGCCTCGTCAGGTGTCTCGCTCATGGAGAAGGGGTACCCGCTTCGTCCGGCTGCACGCCTGTCGCAGACGTCGCCGTGACCACCAGGTCGAGGAATGCGCCCACTGTCATGCCCTCTTCCACCGGATGTCGGAACCGTCCGCTCCTGACGACGGTGTAGTGGTTGCGACGCCCGACCCGCTCCTTGATGACGTATCCCCCCTGCTCGAGCTCGGCGACGATCTGCTGCACGGCCCGTTCGGTGATGCCGACCCGGTCGGCCACCTCGCGCAGCCTCGCGTCCGGGTCGGTCGCGAGGCAGACCAGGACGTGGCCGTGGTTGGTCAGGAAAGTCCAGCCCCTGTCGACGGTCACCGGAACAACGTACTCGCGGTGCGCGTGCGTCGGCGCCGGGGCACCCAGCGACGGGTCGGGGGCGACAGCCGCAACCACAGTCCCGTCAGCACGATTCCCAGGCCGACCGCCGCCATGACGTCCGGCGGCACGACCTCACCTCCTGCCCTCGTGGCGGCTCACCAGGGCGATGCCCGCGTGCTCCTGAAGAGCTCCGTCGCGCGTGAACGCAACCCAGCCACCGCGCTCGATCACCTGCTCGATGAGGTCGTCGACGACGTCGCTGTCGGCGCCCGCCGGTGCGTCCCCACCCCCTGGCGCAGACACCGCAACGTGCTGCGCTTCGGGAGGTGCGAAAACCTTCCTCGACCACGAGCATCAGCGGAGGGCGCCAACGCACCGCTTCCCAGCACGCCGCCATCCCACTGGCCACCGTCGTGGGCCGAGACGGTCGTGCCTCCCGCAGCACGGCGAGTATCCCTCGCCGCTCGTGCTCGCCGGTGCAGAGGCCGTGGTGGCCGCTTCCGACGCCTCGCGCAACCTCCACCGTCTCGCCGCCACGGTGACCGGACCCGCCGCCGACACGGTGGGTGGGCTCTACGTCGAGACCCGCACCGTGATGACGGGCTGGAGGAGCTCCTGGGTGCGCGCAGGTCGCATGTAGCAGGAGTACCAGGTGCGGCGGCGTGCGGTGGAGAGCCCGGACCAGGTCGCGGGCGGCGAAGCTGCGCTCCACCACCACGCGCGGAGCCACCGGGACCGGCAGCCGCACGCGGCGTTCACAGCCTGGCTGACGGACAGTCCGACCCCGCGCCGGCGGGCGAGCCCATCGCCTCGTTGGCGAGGAGGTCGCGCAGCCTGCGGGCGTCGTGCGCCTGCATGTGCGGTCCCGACGTGGTATCGAGCAGCACGCTCACCGAGGGCCATGAGGTGGCGACGAGCAACGCCCGCACGTCAGCGAGTTCCAGCCGGTCGTGGGGCGGGACGAAGGTGGTCATCGCATCGCCACCTCCTTCTTCTGCTCGGGCTGCTGCCGGGTGGCGCGCAGGCTGAGGGCGACGGCGACGGTGATGGAGACGGCGATGACGCCGAGGGAGACCACGATGGGCACCTTGTAGATGTCGAGCAGGAGCATCTTGAAGCCCACGAAGATCAAGATCGCGGACAGGCCGACCTTGAGGTAGACGAAGCGGTGCATCATGTCGGCGAGCAGGAAGTACATCGCGCGGAGGCCCAAGATGGCGAAGGCGTTGCTCGTGAAGACGAGGAACGGCTCCTGCGTGACCGCGAAGATCGCCGGGATGGAGTCGACCGCGAAGACGATGTCCGTCGTCTCCACGAGCACCAGCACGGCGAACAGGGGTGTGGCGACCCACTTCCCCGCCTTCTTCACCCAGAACCTCTGGCCGTGGTACTCGTCGGTGCTGGGCACGAAGCGACGCACGAGCCTCAGGACGGGGTTGCGTGCGGGGTCGGTCTCTGTGTCGCGGTGCCGGTACATCTTCCAGCCCGTGAGCACCAGGAAGGCTCCGAACACGTACAGGATCCAGGAGAAGTTCTCGATCAGCACCACGCCACCGCTGATGAAGATCGCCCGGAACACGAGCGCGCCCAGGACGCCGTAGAAGAGCACCCGGTGCTGGTACTCCCGGGGCACGGCGAAATAGGTGAAGATCAGCGCGAAGACGAAGACGTTGTCGACCGCCAAGCTCTTCTCGATCAGGTAGCCGGCGAAGTACTCACCGCCGGCCTGCGCACCGTAGACGCTCCAGATCAGGGCACCGAAGCCGAGACCGAGCGTCACCCAGACCGCGCTCCAGACAGCCGCCTCCCGGACGGAGACGACGTGGGCCCGACGATGGGCGAACAGGTCGACGGCAAGCATGCCCAGGATGACGCCGAGCACGGCGACCCAGGCCCACAAAGGTACGTCCACGGGACAGCTCCTCCGGTCGTGCCTGCTCGTGCAGGCTCCGGAGGTCTCGCCCGGTCGCTGCTGCGACCCGCTCGCCGGTCCCGGACGGCCAGGACGTACTGACGACGAGACGAGGTGGGCTACTCCCCTCTCATAGGAAGAAAGATTCCTGTATCACAGATCCTTTTTCAAGTCTCTTCCCCGCTGGACCGGACCAGCTCGCCGGCCACGTCGACCGCCCTGTGACGCTCAGATGCCGGCGGCGATGTCGGTTCGGTGGTGGCTGCCGTCGATGCGGATCTTCCCGACCGCCTCGTAGGCGCGGGCGCGGGCGTCGGCGACGTCCCGGCCGACCGCCGTGACCGCGAGGACCCGGCCGCCGGAGGTGACGAGCGTGCCGTCCTCGCCGCGTGCCGTGCCGGCGTGGATCACGTCGACCCCCTCCACCCGCTCGGCGTCCATGAGCCCGTGGATCGTGTCGCCGGTGCGCGGCGTGGCGGGGTAGTCCTTGGACGCGACGACGACCGCGACTGCCGCGCCTTGCCTCCAGCGCGGTGCCGTGACCTCGTCGAGGGTGCCCCGCGCGGCGGCTCTCAGGAGTACACCGAGGGGCGAGTCGAGCAGGGCCATCAGCGGCTGGGTCTCGGGGTCGCCGAAGCGGGCGTTGAACTCGATCACCTTCACGCCGCGGCCGGTCAGCGCGAGCCCGGCGTAGAGCAGCCCCGCGAACGGCGCTCCCCGCCGAGCCATCTCGTCGACGGTCGGTTGCAGCACCCGCTCGGCGACCTCGGCGACGAGCCCCTCGGGAGCCCATGGAAGCGGGGTGTATGCCCCCATGCCACCGGTGTTCGGGCCGGCGTCACCGTCGCCGACCCGCTTGAAGTCCTGCGCCGGCTGGAGAGGGACGACGGTCGTCCCGTCCGTCACGGCGAAGAGGGAGACCTCCGGCCCGTCGAGGTACTCCTCCACCACGACGCGCTCACAGGCCGCGGCGTGGGCCAGTGCCTCGTCACGGGACTCGGTCACCACCACGCCTTTGCCCGCGGCGAGGCCGTCGTCCTTCACGACGTAGGGCGGGCCGAACGCGTCGAGCGCGTCCGCGACCTCCTCGGGGGTCGTGCACACGTGCGCCATCGCCGTGGGGACCTCGGCGGCCGCCATGACGTCCTTCGCGAACGCCTTGGACCCCTCGAGCCGGGCCGCCTCCGCGGACGGGCCGAAGCAGTCGATGCCGCGGCCCCGCACGGCGTCGGCGACCCCGGCGACGAGCGGCGCCTCGGGCCCCACGACCACCAGGTCGATGCCCAGCCCCGCGGCGAGGTCGGCCACCGACGTACCGTCGGTCGGCTTCACGTCGTGGAGGTCGGCAACCGCGGCCATGCCCGGGTTGCCGGGCGCGGCGTGGACCTCGGTGACCTCGGGATCACGTGAGAGCGCGAGGGCGAGCGCGTGCTCACGGCCACCGGAGCCGATGACCAGGACCTTCATGGGTGGCTCCTCAGCTCTCGCGCAGGATGACGGTCTGCTCGCGACCCGGGCCGACCCCGACTGCCCAGAACGGCGCCCCCGACATCTCCTCGAGCGCCTTGACGTAGACCTGGGCGTTCTTCGGCAGCTCCTCGAAGGTGCGGCAGTGCGAGATGTCCTCCTGCCAGCCGTCGAAGAACTCGTAGACGGGCTTGGCGTGGTGGAACTCCGACTGGGTCATCGGCATCCCGTCGTGGCGCACGCCGTCGATCTCGTAGGCCACGCACACCGGGATGCGCTCCCAGGCGCCGAGGATGTCGAGCTTGGTGAGAGCGAACTCGGTGAGGCCGTTGATGCGCGCTGCATAGCGGGCGATGACCGCGTCGTACCAGCCACACCGCCGCTCGCGGCCGGTGGTCGTGCCGAACTCCCCGCCGAGCTGACGCAGCTGCTCGCCGTCCTCGTCGAACAGCTCGGTCGGGAACGGCCCCGCGCCGACGCGTGTGGTGTAGGCCTTGACGACGCCGATCACCCGGTCGATGCGGGTGGGGCCGATCCCGGCGCCCGCGCACACGCCGCCCGCGGTCGGGTTGCTGGAGGTCACGAACGGGTAGGTGCCGTGGTCGACGTCGAGCATGGTCGCCTGGGCCCCCTCGAAGAGGACCGTCTTGTCCTGGTCGAGCGCCTCGTTGATGACGCGGGAGGTGTCGGCGACGAACGGCTTGATCCGCTCGGCGTAGGCGTGGATCTCGTCGAGGACCTGGTCGACCTCGATCGCACGGCGGTTGTAGACCTTCACGAGGAGGTGGTTCTTCTGCTCGAGCGCCGCCTCGACCTTCTGGCGCAGGATCTTCTCGTCGAAGATGTCGGCCACCCGAACGCCCATCCGGTTGATCTTGTCGGCGTACGCCGGACCGATCCCCCTGCCCGTCGTCCCGATCTGGTTCTTGCCCAGGAAGCGCTCGGTGACCTTGTCGACCGTCGTGTGGTACGACGTGATCAGGTGGGCGTTGCTGGAGATGAGCAGCCGGCCGGTGTCCACGCCGCGGGCGTCGAGCCCCTCGATCTCGCGGAGCAGGACCGCCGCGTCGACGACGACGCCGTTGGCGATCACCGGGGTCACCCCGGGAGTCAGGATGCCGGAAGGGAGCAGGTGCAGGGCGAACTTCTCACCGTCGATGACGATCGTGTGACCGGCGTTGTTGCCGCCTTGGTATCGGACGCAATAATCGATCGCGGAACCGAGCTGGTCGGTCGCCTTGCCTTTGCCTTCATCGCCCCACTGGGCTCCGACGAGGACAATTGCGGGCATGAAAACCCCTCTCGCTGGCCTTGCGGGTCAGTCCGGGCTGGGCCGCCACCGACCCCGGGCAGGTATGACCGAGGCTTCGCGGCCAGACAACGAAGAAGCCCCGGCTGTGTGCAACAGCGCCGGGGCTCTTGCGACGACAAGATAACAGAGCCTCATGGGCCCGATGTAGTGTCCGGATCGTGGAACCGCTGCTCCTGATCACCAACGCCGACGCCGGCACGACGGACACCGAGAACGTCCAGAAGGCCCTCGGCGTGCTCCGCGACGCCGCCGACGTCGAGGTGAGCGCTACGTCCAACCCCGGCGAGCTCGACGGGGTCCTCCACCGGCGCGGGAGCCGTCGCGTGGTCGTGGCCGGGGGCGACGGCAGCCTCCACGCCGTGGTGGCCGCCCTTCACCGGCGCAACGAGCTCGGCGACGCAGTCCTCGGCCTCATCCCGCTCGGCACCGGCAACGACTTCGCCCGTGGCGCAGGCATCCCCCTCGACCCCGAGGAGGCCGCCAGGGTCGTGATCAAGGGCGACGTACGCCCGGTCGACCTCATCGTCGACTGCGTCGGGAGCGTCGTGGTCAACAACGTGCACATCGGCGTGGGCGCCCAGGCCAGTCGCAAGGCCCACAAGTGGAAGGGGCGGCTGGGCCGGGCCGGCTACGGCATCGGCGCCCTCCTCGCGGCGGTCAAGCCGCCGTTCGTGCGGCTGCACATCGAGGCCGACGGCGAGCAGGTGGCCGACTTCGCCCACCCGATCCTCATGGTCTCCCTCGGCAACGGGCCCAACGTGGGCGGCGGCGCGGAGATCACCCCTCACGCCGATCCTCACGACGGGAAGATGGACCTGATGGTCTCCTTCGCCATCGGCCCCCTCGCCCGGTTCGGCTACGCGCTGCACTTCCGCCGAGGCGACCACCCGGGACGCGAGGACGTGAGGTACCTCCGCGCCACCACGGTCACGGTCAGCGGGCAGAACTTCTACTGCAGCGCCGACGGCGAGGTCTACGGCCCCGAGCGCAACCGCACCTGGCGGGTCGAGCAGGGTGCGCTTCGGATGATGCTCCCGCACTGACCCGTCACCGCGACGCCGCCACCTGTCACAGCCAGCCGCGGCGTACCGCCTCCACGCCTGCCTGGAAGCGCGACTCCGCTCCGAGGTCGTCCATGATCTCGGCCACCCGTCGCCGTACCGTGCGCAGGCTCACGCCCAGGGTCCGGGCGATCTGCTCGTCCTTGGCGCCCCGCGTCAGCTGGTGCAGCAGGAGCCTGCGCTGACCGCCCGGGTCGAAACCCAGCTCCATTCCGGGCACCGCCATGGCGCGGTCCCAGAGGTTCTCGAACAGGGCGCCGAGCGCGCCGACGAGGGCGGGCTCGCGGACGACGAGGCGCC
>DATHVS010000106.1:0-4238 GCA_035461195.1 Nocardioidaceae bacterium | reverse complement strand
GTGCGGGAGAACCGCACGCACGGTTCGATCGGGGGCCGCTGGCCAGAGGACCCCGGGCGATGACGTGGGAAGGACGAGAAAGCAACTGCCCAGCGTCTCCACGACCGCCCGGACCAGCAACCAGCGGCCTACCTCACCGATGAGCTGACTTGCTGAGGCGGCGCGTATCCGCGGAAAGGCCTCCCTGGGCTGGGACGATGACGGTGTTCGAAGCCAGTCGCCGGCACCAACCCGGGAGGCACTTCCAGTGGGTCGAGCTTCCCCGACCGGCATCGTCCACGCCCGTCATCGACCACGTCAACCGACGAACCGCTTGACAGCCGATCCTCCATAGGGAACCAGGTCAGGTAGACGCTCGTCGCTCGGTCATTCCCGGCGGATCAGGTGGGTGAAGCCGGCGGTGATCAGGGTGGCGATTGCCCAGCCGGCTGCTGTGGTCACTCAGGTGGCGGCGGCCAGCCAGCGGCCGTCGAGCAACGGGTTGTCGTCATGGTGGCTTTGGTTGGGGTGCCATTGCGATCGCTGCTCGAATCCAACAAGTGGCACCAGTGTGTCGAGCGCGTAGACGAGCGGTTGCACGCAGGTGTAGGTGCCGTCGCAGTCCGACGCCGAGGCCGGGATGTTGCTGGTCGTGGGGACGAGCAGGTTGTGGTCGGCGGCTATCGAGTACCACAGCGTCATCCCGGCGACGAGCGGGACGGTGAGAGTGAGGATCCTCCACGGCTCGTAGCCGTGACCGATCGTGTACCGGAGCAGCCAGCGCCACGCCCTCTGGGCGGTCGGCTCCCGGGACCAGTGCGGAGGTGGGTGCAAGGGCGCGTTGTGGCGCTCGACCAGGATCTTGCGGGCGTCGTGGTCGTCGCCGGTGCTTCGGTATACCGCGGCCAGGTGCACGTAGGCCTGTGGGCTTGGCGCCGGTTGGCGCTGCAGCCATCGGGCCCGGGCCCGCCACGAGCGAGCGGTGCTGTCGAGCCGCTCGTATCGGAAGTCGTCGAGGTCGATCCGCTCCGGCCATGACGCCTCGTCATCGACCAGGGCACCTGCGCATGAGCGGACGAACGAGACGTCACCCTCCGCTGTGAACCCGTCCCGTAGGACGACCTCGCCACCGATCTCGGTCGCTTCGACCTCGAGCGCTACGCCTTCGGGATGTCGGAAATGGCCGCCGGAGCAGTCGAGCCGCCCGCCGATCCGAGCCCCGGACAGGACCACCCCGCCGGTCGCGGTGAAGCCCTGGCGGAACGTGACCGCGCCTCCGACCTCGACCCGCTCGGCCCGGAGGGCGATACCCGTCCTGGCGTCCAGGGTCCCGCCGTCGAGCTCCAGGTCGTTCCCGATCTTCGAGCCGACGAGCGCCACCGCGCCCTCGCAGATGAAGTCGCCGTTGAGCCAGACCGACCGGGCGATGTGGGCGTGGGGGACGATCAGCGCATGGTCACCGGGGTTGGAGAAGCGGCCGTCGGTGCAGTCGAGGTCGCCGCCGATCGTCGACAGCATCAGGTTCACCCGTCCCATGGCCCGGAAGCCCGAGCTCAAGAATACGCTGCGCCCGACGCTCACCTGGTGGCCAGCAAAGTCAGTCGCACTCGGCGCCGCGAACGTGGCCTCCCGGCAGGTCAGGCTGCCAGCGATGGTCGCCCCCCGTAGGCTCACCGTCCCCTCGCTGGTGAATCCGTCGGTGAAGTAGACATCGCCGGCGACCTCGACACGGTCAGCGTCGAGGGCCACGCCGCCGGGGGCAACGAGGGTGCCACCCCCGCATTGCAGGTTCCCACCGATGCTGCACCCTGGCAGCCGCACGGTCCCCGTGGATGCGAACCCCTCCCGCAGGCTGACGTGGCCAGTGACCCGAGCGCGACCGATGTCGAGGGCCAGGCCGTCTGGATCGGTGAACGTCCCGTTGCGGCAGACCACGCTGCCGCCGACCGTCGTGCCCCGCAGCTCCACGACGCCGTTAGCGACAAAGCCGCCGTCGAGGAGGACGGCGCCCAGCGTCTGCAACCCGTCGGCCCGAACACCACCGCAGACCGAGCCCGTCAGCGCCACCGACCGCGCTGTGGCCTCGACCAGCACAACCGGGTGGTCGCCCAAGTGGCAGTCGATCAGCTTCAAGGCCCCCCGCAGCTGGGCCCCGTCGAGGTCGACACCTCCGACGATGCGAGCGCCGACGATGGCCACGCCCCGACCATGGATCTCCGACCCCGGATCGGTCAGGAACCGCGCCAGCCACACCCCGTCGACGGTCCGGTCCCGCCAGGCGTCCTCATCCTCGTAGGGCGCCAACGGCCCGCTCGCCCCTGCCGTGCCACCCGCGCCGGCGGGGCGGAAGGTCGCAACGTCCCCGATCGCGGCACACCGGCGAATCTCGTCCTCGACCCCGTCATCGCCCACACCCGGATCCTCCCACCATCCTCAACCGACGGCGCCGCGGATGGAGTGCACAGGGCGCTCCGGACCAGCAGGACCCGAGCCCACCCACAGGCGCACATAACAACACCCGTCACCAGACAGCGAGAGACCTACCGAACGGCGCAGCTGGCTCGCTCGTCACCACGGCCGTTGGAACGCAGACCGACCGCTCGGGGCTCGCCGAGCTCCGTTGTAGATGACGCCGGATCGTCCCACTACGACCAGCTGCTCAACGTGGTCGTCGGCCCGGCGCCGCGGTTTAGTGCGTCCGGCGCGTCGGGTGTCCGGCCGTTCGCTGTGGGGCGGGCGGGTGAACCGCCGGGACGGGACGGGCCGAAATCCGCGGCGTGACCGTCAGGCCCGCGACGTGCTGCTACCGTGACCCTAGCTGCAACGTGGTGTTGCAGTCATGTGCAACTCATGTTCGCCTGCTGGGTGTCGATGACGGTTTGGGGGCGTGTGGCGCGGCGGGCTAGGGAGGGGTGGATCGTTCGTGGAGACTGTGTTCGAGCGCGGGGAGGACGAGGCGGGTCAACGAATGCGCCACGTCCTCTTTGGGCGCCCACGGTGCCCGCACCCAGCGGTCCGCCACGTGGTGGGTCATGCCGGCGAGTGCCTGTCCCCAGGTGCGGCCGAGCTCGCCGCCGGCGGGGACGCCGGGAAAGCGCGAGTACATGACCTCGGTCACGACATCGCCCGCGGCGGCGATGTAGGCGGCCAGGTGTTCTTCGCCGCGGGGACCGGCGACGTGGCCGAGCTGGGCCAGCGCGAGGTAGGTCGACCGCTCCCGTTCGAGCACGCCGAGGTAGGTGAGGAACCCGTGCTCGATCGTCTCGGGGGCCGGCGGGCCGGCGAAGACGACCGCCCGAAAATCGGACAAGGCCCGCGACACCCAGCGACCGATCAACGCACGGTGCAGACCAGCGCGATTGCCGAAGTAGCGGTAGAGCGCCGCCTTGTTCACCCCCATGCCCGCAGCCAGGTCCTCCATGGTGGCCGTCTCGCCCAGCTTGCCCAGCGTGGTCAGCGCGCTGCGCACGAGGGCGTCGCGCCGTTCGGCCCGGGACCGCACCCGCCGCCCCGACGACTCCTCGTCACCCGCCGCCGTGGAGCCCAGGGTCATGGCGCGAGCCTGCCAGATCACCGTCAGTGCTGCGTCAGCCCCGATGGGCGTCGCCTGCCTCCCACTGCCGCTCGGGTCCGCCGCCGGGCGGCACGGACCTGCGAGCCGCAGACGACAGGGCCCGCGACCCGCTCAGGGAGACCCGGGCGATGAACCCCCAAGATGACCCACCGGACGTGCAGGTTTCGGCCAGGCTCGGCGCTCGTCTGCGTGACCTGCGACGCCAACTGCATCTCTCGCTTCAGGACGTGGAGGTCGCCTCGAACCTCGAGTTCAAGGCCTCGGTCGTCGGTGCGTACGAACGCGGCGATAGGGCCATCTCGGTGCGCCGGTTGCAGCGCCTCGCTCGCCTCTACCGGGTACCCGTCGCCGAGATGGTCCCCCACGACGAGCGGACCGCACCCCCCGAGATCGATCCCCCCGTAACGATCGACCTCGTCGCCCTCCGCCGTCTCGAAGGGCCCGAAGGTGACCTACTCGGCCGGTACCTACGGGCCATCGAGGTAGAACGCGGCGACTACAACGGCCGGGTCCTCACCGTCCGCAGCAGCGACGCGACCGCCCTGGCCAGCATCCTCGAATGCCCCACCGACCAGGTACCCGCCAAGCTCGACGACCTAGGCCTCCGACTCACCCACTGACACCGCCGCACGTCACATGCATCGGCACCAGTCTGGCCGAACCCAGACCGCGCCGTGCCCAAACC
>DATHVS010000105.1:0-2656 GCA_035461195.1 Nocardioidaceae bacterium | reverse complement strand
CAGCGTCCCAGACGTTCTGGGGCGTTGGGGTTGCGTGCGCGTGTGACTTCCGGTGGACTACCCGACAACAGGAGCACGAAGGTGCTCGTCACACGTCGTTTGGAGGAGCAAGTTGAGCGCGACCGCGGGTGGCCACGAAGGCACCGCCACCCAGACCGGTGGAAGTCGGCTGGGGTTCAAGCCCGGAATGGTCATCCAGGAGCTCGGCTGGGACGAGGACGTCGACGACGACCTGAGGATCCAGATCGAGGACGCCGTCGACGCCGATCTGGTGGACGGGGACTACGGCAACGTCGTCGACGCCGTGATCCTGTGGTGGCGCGACGAGGACGGTGACCTCGGTGACGCGCTCATGGACGCGCTCACGGACCTCGTGGACGGTGGTGTCATCTGGCTGCTGAGCCCGAAGGTGGGCCGTCCGAACTCGGTCGACCCCGCGGACATCGCCGAGGCGGCGCAGGTGGCCGGTCTCGCAACGACCTCCACCGCAGGGGTGAGCAAGGACTGGACGGCCACACGGCTCGTGGCTCCCAAGGGAGTTCACTGACGCGGACGTGGATCGCGAGACGCGCGTTCCGTTGACTGTAAACGCCGGTTACAGTGGTCCGACTCGACCCGAGGAGGACCCGTCCTGATGATGGCCAAGGCCACGACGCTGCTGTCCAAGGAGCTCACCACGCTCCGGGTGCTGACCTCGTCAGGGGTGATCCGTCCCTACCCGCCGCGCGTGCTGGTCGGCATCGCGCGCAGCCTGAGCCAGTGGGGACGGGGTCCCGCCGGGGGCTTCACCACGCTCGCACTTCGCGCGCCCGACCAGGTCGGAGTGATCGACGAGCGAGGCTCGCTCACCTTCAAGGAGCTGCACGAGCGCAGCAACGCACTGGCGCGCGGCCTCCGCGGCCTCGGCGTGCGCGAGGGTGACAGCGTCGCGATCCTGTGCCGCAACCACCGGGGCTTCGTCGAGGCGACGATCGCGGTCTCGAAGATCGGCGCCGACATGCTCTACCTGAACACGTCGTTCGCCGCGCCCCAGCTCGGTGAGGTGTGCAAGCAGGAGGAACCTGCCGCGATCATCTTCGACGAGGAGTTCGACAGGCTCGTCAGGGACGCGGCTGTCGACCTCCCGAAGGTGCACGCCTGGCAGGACAGCGAGACCGACCTGCCCTCGGTCGAGCAGATGATCAGGGACAACCCGACCCGGGACCTCTCGCCGCCGATGCACCGCTCCCGTTCGGTCATCCTCACCTCCGGCACGACCGGCACCCCCAAGGGCGCACCCCGCAGCGAGGGGTCCTTCGACGCCGGGGTGGCCCTGTTGTCGCGGCTCCCGCTGAAACACGGCTGGCGTACGCACATCGCGGCCCCGCTGTTCCACACGTGGGGCTGGGCGCACCTCGCGCTGGCCATGCTGATGGGCAGCACCATCGTGCTCCGCCGCAAGTTCGACCCCGAGGCGTGCCTGAAGGCGGTCACCGAGCACGACTGCGACTCGCTCGTGGTCATCCCGGTGATGCTCCAGCGCATCCTCCAGCTGCCGGAGGAGACGCTGCGCTCCTACGACTTCTCCAACGTCAAGGTCGTCGCGGCCTCGGGGTCGGCTCTCCCCGGCGACCTCGGCACGAACTGGATGAACCACTTCGGCGACACCCTCTACAACATCTACGGGTCGACCGAGGTGGCGTGGGCGACCATCGCGCAGCCCAAGGACCTCCGCGACGCCCCCGGCACCGCGGGCAAGCCCCCGCACAACACGGTCGTCAAGGTGTACGACGAGCAGGGCAACGAGCTTCCCCCGGGAGAGCCCGGCCGGATCTTCGTGGGCAACTCGATGCTCTTCGAGGGCTACACCGGCGGCGGGTCGAAGGACATGATCCACGGGCTGATGGCCACCGGTGACGTGGGCCGGTTCGACGAGGACGGCCACCTCTTCGTGGAGGGCCGCGACGACGAGATGATCGTCTCCGGTGGTGAGAACGTCTTTCCCAAGGAGGTCGAGGACTGCCTGCATCGGCACGAGGCCGTGGAGGACGTCGCGGCGATCGGCGTGGACGACGACGACTTCGGCAAGCGCCTCCGTGCGTTCGTCGTGCTCTCGGGGCCGGGTGCCGCGGACGAGGACGACCTCAAGGCATGGGTGAAGTCCAACCTTGCCCGTTACAAGGTCCCGCGCGAGATCGTCTTCGTCGACGAGCTGCCACGCAACGCAACCGGGAAGATCCTCAAGCGCGAGCTCGCCGATCACCCATGACCCCCGGCGTGGGCGAACCGGCCCCCGAGTTCACGCTGCGGGACCAGCACGGCCGCCCGCGGCGCCTCGCCTCAGCGCTTGGGGAGCATGCGGTGGCCCTGGTGTTCTTCCCGTTCGCGTTCACCGGTGTGTGCGCAGGGGAGCTCCGGGCGCTGAGGGACAACGCGGACCGGATCGAGCGGGCCGGAGCCGAGGTCCTCGCGATCTCGTGCGACCCGATGTTCGCGTTGCGCGTCATGGCCGACCAGGACCGCCTGGAGATGCCGCTGCTGTCGGACTTCTGGCCGCACGGTGAGGTGGCCGCGGCCTACGGCGTCCTCGACACCGAGCGAGGCTGCCCGACCCGCTCGACGTTCGTCCTGGACCGGGACGGGATCGTGAGGTGGAGCATCCACAACGCGATGGGGG
>DATHVS010000104.1:0-2077 GCA_035461195.1 Nocardioidaceae bacterium | reverse complement strand
GGAGATCTTGTAGTAGCTGTCCGTGTCGTGGTCGAGCATCCAGGCCGCCAGCCCGACGGGTGAATCCAGCAGGGAGTAGCCGATCGTCTGCGGCCGGGTGGACTGCTCCAGGAAGTAGCCGAAGCCGTCCGTCGTGAACGTGTTGACCGCGTCGTGCGCCGCGCGTTCCTGCTCGGACTCCGCCGGCAGTTGGTCCGTGAGACCGATCGCCCCGGCGAGCAAGTTGAGGTGGATGCCGAGCAGCCCCTCGGGTGCTTGGCGGCCCATCGCGTCCGTGACGGCGGCGCCCACGTCGCCCCCCTGGGCGACGTAGCGCGTGTAGCCGAGGCGGTCCATCAGCTCCGCCCAGGCGCGGGCGATGGGGCCATTCTCCCAGCCGAGCTCGGTCGGCTCGCCCGAGAAGCCGTAGCCAGGCAAGGACGGCAGCACGAGGTGGAAGGCGTCCTCGGGGGTGCCGCCGTGAGCGGCCGGGTCGGTCAGCGGGCCGACGGTCTCGAGCAGCTCGATGACCGAGCCGGGCCAGCCATGCGTCATGATCAGCGGCAGCGCGTTCTCATGCCGCGACCTGACGTGGATGAAGTGGATCTCGACCCCGTCGATCTCGGTCGTGAACTGCGGAAGCGCGTTCAGTCTCGCCTCGCACTTACGCCAGTCGTACTCGCTGGTCCAGTAGCGGGCGAGCTCCCGCAGCGTCGCCAGCTGCACGCCCTGCGATCGGTCTGGGACGAGCTCCTTGGTGGGCCAGCGCGTCGCCGCGATGCGCTGGCGCAAGTCGTCGATCTGCTCCTCTGGAATCTCGATCTGGAACGACCGAATTTCGGTCGAGGTGTCGACGGTGGTGCCCATGACGCCCCCTTGGCGCAGCGACCTGAAGGCAGCACGGATCTCGGTCGTGAAGAGGTCCGGCTCCTGCCAGGCCGCAAGTGGTTGAGGATCTCCTGTCGCGAGACCCGATGCGGTCGGTGACGCCATCAAGCCTGCTCTTCTCGTCTGCACGTCGCACCCGTCGAAGGCCCTGGTCTGCTCCCTGGTCTGCTGGACGACCGACAGGACGCTTCGACCTCGTGGTCGAGAGCAGTGCTTCGCGTTCTGGCGCCGAGCGCCCGCCGGACCGGCCGGGATCGGGCCCGTGTATGTCCCGGTCACGCACCTGGCGCTGGCGGTCCGACAGCTCGCTCGGGCGACGTAGTGAGTTGCGCTTCGTGGATCCCGGGTGGACGCGCTCGCGTCGACGATGCCGGGTTCGGCTTGTCTCCTCTCCAATCGGAGCCGGTGAGGGAGACGACCGGTTGTCGTCGTTCGACGTCGCCCCCGCGTAAGGAAGCGGGTCAGGCGCGCTGTGACGTTTGTGACTCGAACCGTCGACCCTCCTCACGAGAGACGTGAGAAGGGGGGTCGATTCGTGCGGGATTCCGCTTTGAACCGCCCCGGGGTTCGTGGAGGCCAGAGGTGACTGTCGTCTTCGCCGGGCGCATTTTCGGCTACCGCCGCGGGGACGACACCGAGCGCGCAAAGGTCGCCGACTACGCCCGCTCCGTCGGAGTACCGGAGGAACAGCTCGATTGGTCCGAGTAGGCGGCCCAAGGCACTCGATCCCGCGCGCGCTGCCCAGCCGGCGATGAGGGGCAGGTGTGGTCAGGCATACGGGGGAGGAAGCGGACAACCGAACGCCTCGACGAGTGCCTGCATGTCGGCCAGGTGAGCAGGTTGCGCATGAAGTGGGTGCGGCACCGCTGCCAGCCGGCGCCGGGCGGCACCGACGCGATGGCGTCCTTCAGGCCCTCATGCGCGTCGGTCGTCTCTCTCCACGGGGTCAGGTTCGGTAGTTACCAGAAGGTGCGTACTTGTCAGTTTGACTCGTACAGGGTCTGATGTCCTGGTGCCAAAGTCAACGCCCCCAGCGCCGGCAGCGGTCGACGCTGAGGTGCTCGACCGCGCGTCGGTCACCGCGTCGTTCGTCTATGGCCCATCGGCGAACACCCCTCGACCGAAGGAGCCCACACCCATGACCATCCACGTCGAACGCATCGAAGGCCGAGCGATGCCCGTGAACTCGTTCCTCGTCCACGGACCCGAC
>DATHVS010000103.1:0-2871 GCA_035461195.1 Nocardioidaceae bacterium | reverse complement strand
CCCAGCTGGTGGACCCGCATGTTCGGGTCGACCCCGGTCGAGGCCAGGAGCTGCTGGGCGCGGGTACGGCCGATGCCGTAGATGTAGGTGAGTGCGATCTCGATGCGCTTGTCGCGCGGGAGGTCCACACCAACGAGGCGTGCCATGAAAAGGCGGTTTCCCTTCGGTTACGTCGGAGGTGTCTGGTCGTGCCGCGTCCTGCGCCAGTCACAGCCCGCCTCGGCTGTGTCGTGGTCAGGCCCCGGCCTCCGATCCGGGGGTGGCATCCTCGAGCTGATCCGGTGCTCGTCGTACGACGGGCGAGACTCGTGGATGAGCGGTCACGATTTGGGTCGGGTCCGGAAGGACCCTTGATCTTCAGTTGTGCGTCCGGAGCCGCGGAGCGGCCACCGGAGCGCCGGACTCAGCCCTGGCGCTGCTTGTGGCGAGGGTTCTCGCAGATGACCATGACGCGGCCGTGGCGACGGATCACCTTGCACTTGTCACAGATCGGCTTGACGCTCGGGTTGACCTTCATGTTCGAAGCTCTTTCAGTGTCGGTTCGGCTGGCCCTGAGCGTGGGCACCGAGGTGACCACGAACCGGGGTTCCACGGGGCGTCGGGCCCCGCGTGGGTTACTTGTACCGGTAGACGATCCGACCACGGGTCAGGTCGTACGGCGAGAGCTCGACGACGACTCTGTCCTCGGGAAGGATCCGGATGTAGTGCTGTCGCATCTTGCCGCTGATGTGGGCGAGGACCTTGTGGCCGTTGCTCAGCTCAACCCGGAACATGGCGTTCGGGAGCGCCTCGACAACTGTGCCCTCGATCTCGATCACGCCTTCTTTCTTCGGCATGTCCTCCGCAATCTGTTGGTGGCTGGTCTACCGTGGCCCGGGAACCTCCGGACCACTCGCACGAGCGGCCGGTGGACCTCGCGAAGCCTGGCGGGAGCCCTATCCCGAGCGGGACGCGACCACGCTCGCGAGAGCAGGACGAGTCCGTTGTCGGGCAGCCGCAGGGCACCACGAAACAGGCCCACGTTGGGCCGACCTATGAGTCTACGCGAACATCACCGTCGAGCGTTAATCGGACGCGCGAGCCAGGGATGCGGCTCAGCGCCCGCCGAAGGGCACGCCGAGCTCGGCGAGCTTGGCCTCTCCCCCGTCGAGCGCGGTGAGCACCCACACGCCCTGCTGGGTCAGCGTGAAGGTGTGCTCGGAGTGGGCCGCCCAGGACCCGTCGTCGGTCTTGACCGTCCAGTCGTCGGCGAGGACATGGGTCGTCGGGTCTCCGAGGACCACCATCGGCTCCACCGCGAGGGCCAGACCCTCGACGAGCTTGGGGCCCCGGCCCGGCCGGCCGAAGTTCGGGACGTTCGGCGGTTGGTGCATGGCGCTGCCGATGCCGTGGCCGACGTAGTCCTCGATGATGCCGTAGTCGCCCTGGCTACGGACGTAGGTCTCGACGGCGTGGGAGATGTCGGTGACCCGGCCCCCGAGGCGGGCGGCGGCGAACCCTCGCCACATGGCCTCCTCGGTCACCCGGATCAGCTCCTGCACCTTGTCGGGCACCTCGCCCACCGCCACCGTCACGGCGGCGTCACCGTGCCAGCCCTCGACGATCGCCCCGCAGTCGATCGAGACCACGTCGCCGTCCTCGACCACGCGTTCCCCCGGGATGCCGTGGACGACCTCGTCGTTGACCGAGGCGCAGATGCTGCCGGTGAACCCGTGGTAGCCCTTGAACGACGGGGTCGCGCCCGAGGACCTGATGCTGTCCTCCGCGATGCGGTCGAGCTCACCGGTGGTGATCCCGGGTCGAATCGTGTCACGTAGAAGCTCGAGCGTCCGCCCGACCACGAGGCCGGCGACCCGCATCTTGTCGATCTGCTCAGGCGTCTTGATCTCGATGCCGCGGTCCTTGAACACCCCGATCAGCCCGCGGTCGCGTCTCGCACCTTGTCGAGGGCGGCGAAGACACGTGCGGTCACCTCGTCCACCCCTCCCATGCCGTCGACCTCGACGAGCAGGCCACGTTCTGCGTACACCTCGATGAGGGGTGCCGTCTGCTCGTTGTAGACGTCCTGGCGGTGCCGGACGACCTCTTCCGTGTCGTCGGTTCGTCCCTCGGTCTCGGCCCGCTTCAGGAGCCGCTGGACGAGCTCCTCGTCGTTGACCGTGAGGACGACCACCGCGTCGAGCGAGGTGCCGGCGTCGCGGAGCATCGAGTCGAGCTCGGCGACCTGGGCGACTGTGCGGGGGTAGCCGTCGAGCAGGAACCCCCGGGCCGCGTCATCCTGGGCGAGGCGGTCGCGCACCATGGCGTTGGTCACCTCGTCAGGGACGTAGTCCCCGGCGTCCATGTAGCGCTTGGCCTCCACTCCGAGCGGCGTCCCCTCGGACACATTGGCCCGGAAGATGTCACCGGTGGACACCGCCGGCACACCGAGGCGGGCGGAGATCACCTTCGCCTGGGTGCCCTTGCCGGCTCCCGGGGGACCCATCAGGATCAGTCTCATGCGACGCCCCCGAGGGTGCGAGGCGACGGGGTGCTGGGGGTGGTCATCAGCGCAGGAATCCTTCGTAGTTGCGTTGCTGCAGCTGGCTCTCGATCTGCTTCACCGTGTCGAGGCCGACACCGACCATGATCAGGATCGACACACCGCCGAACGGGAAGTTCTGGTTGGCGCCGAGGAGGACGATCGCCACGAGCGGGATCAGCGCGATCAGACCCAGGTAGAGCGAGCCGGGGAACGTGATGCGGGACAGGACGTAGGAGAGGTACTCCTCGGTCGGCTTGCCCGCCCGGATCCCGGGGATGAAGCCGCCGTACTTCTTCATGTTGTCGGCGACCTCCACGGGGTTGAAGGTGATCGCGACGTAGAAGTAG
>DATHVS010000102.1:0-9687 GCA_035461195.1 Nocardioidaceae bacterium | reverse complement strand
GCGCAGGTCCTTGCCGGACCGCTCCACGACCCGGCCGTCGGGCCCGAACACCACCTGGGCCCGCCCGGCGTGACGGCGCAGTGCGACGCCGATCGCGACGGAGGCCAGCTCCTGGTCACGGACCAGCTCGTCCTCGCTGCGCGGCACGAAAGCGGGGTCGACCTGCCGGTGCTCGGCGACCTCCCAGGCCAGGGCTCGCTCGGCCTCGTCCTCGAGCAGGCCGAGCACCACGCCTGCCTCGACTGTCGAGAGTGCGCTCCAGCGCATGCCGAGATCGCCCTCGACGGTGCGCGAGGCCGCGACGGTGGCGACGACCTCGCGCGAGAGGCCGGAGTCCTCGGGGTCGACGTCGACGACGGAGTACACGTCGGTGGTGGCACCACCCACGTCCACGACCACCACTTCACCGGCTCCCGGTCGCTCCTCGTCGAGGCCGTGGGCGAGCAGCTCGACGGCGGTGAGCACCACGTCAGGCGTCGCCCCCTGCACCATCTGGGTGAAGTCGGCCCGCTCGGAGAGGTGCTTGCCGCCGATCACGTGCCGCAGGAACATCTCGCGGATCGCCGCTCTCGCCGAGTCCGGTGCGAGCACACCGATCCGCGGCACGACGTTGTCGGCGAGGACGAACGGCGTCCCGGCCCCCTCGAGCAGGGCGCCGACCTCGTGCTGGGCTGCCACGTTGCCGGCCACCACGACAGGACCGGGCCAGCCGGACGAAGCCAGGGCATGGGCGCACTGCACCAGCACCTCGGCGTTGCCACCGTCAGTGCCGCCCACAAGGAGGACCACGTCGGGGCGGCTCTCGCGCAGGGCGGCGATCCTGTTGTCGTCGAGGCCCCCGCTCGCGACGTGAACGACCCGTCCCCCGCTCGACAGGGCGACCCGACGACCCGCCTCGGCCGTCACCAGCTCCTCGTTGCCGACCACGCCGATGCGCAGGCCGCCACCGGCGCTCGAGCAGGCCAGCACGTCGGCGTCGCGGGCGGCCGGGTCGACCGCCGCGAGCTCCTCGAGGCAGGCCTCCCACCCGTCGAGCACGTCGGTGTCGATCGTCGTACGGTGGCTCGCGGTGGCCACCAGCTCCCCGGTGGCGGCGTCCACCAGACCCGCCTTGGTGAACGTCGACCCGAAGTCGACGCACGCGATCAGCACGTCAGGAGAGTGCCTGGTCGAGGTCGGCGAGGAGGTCCTCGGCCGTCTCGATGCCCACGCTGAGCCGGATCAGGTCGCCGGGGACCTCGAGCGCGGTGCCGGCCACCGAGGCATGGGTCATGCGTCCGGGGTGCTCGATCAGCGACTCGACGCCACCGAGCGACTCCCCGAGGGTGAACACCTTCGCCTTCGCGCAGGCGTCGAGCGCCTTGGCCTCCCCGTCCCTCACCCGGAACGACACGATGCCGCCGTACCTCTTCATCTGTCGGCTCGCCACCTCGTGCCCCGCGTGCTCCTCGAGGCCGGGGTAGATCACCTGGGAGACGGCGGGGTGGCCGTTCAGGAACTCCACGACGCGCTCGGCGTTGTCGCAGTGACGGTCCATGCGCACGCCGAGCGTCTTCAGGCCGCGCAGGACCAGCCACGAGTCGAACGGCCCCGCGACGGCGCCGATGGAGTTCTGGTTGAAGGCGATGCCGTCGGCGAGCTCGTGGTCCTTCACGACCAGGCCGCCGCCGACCACGTCGGAGTGGCCACCGCAGTACTTCGTCGTCGAGTGCACGACGACGTCGGCGCCGAGGGTCAGCGGCTGCTGGAGGTACGGCGAGGCGAAGGTGTTGTCCACGACCAGGAGCGCCCCGGCGTCGTGGGCGAGGGCCGCGAGCGCCTCGATGTCGGCGATGTTGAGCAGCGGGTTCGTCGGCGTCTCGACCCACACGATCTTGGTGCGACCCGGCTCGATCGCTGCGCGCACGGCGTCGACGTCGGCGACCTGGGCGGGTGTGTGGTCCAGGCCCCACGGCTCCTCGACCTTCGAGAACAGGCGGTAGGTGCCGCCGTACGCGTCGTCGGGGATGACCACATGGTCACCCGGCCTGCAGACCGTCCGGAGCAGGGTGTCCTCAGCGGCGAGACCGCTGGCGAAGGCGAACCCGCGCTCCCCCTCCTCGAGCGCCGCGAGGTTGCCCTCGAGCGCGGTGCGGGTCGGGTTCGCGGTGCGGGAGTACTCGTAGCCGCCCCGCATCCCGCCGACACCGTCCTGCTTGTAGGTGCTCGTGGCGTAGATGGGCGGGATCACCGCACCGGTCATCGGGTCCGGGTCGTACCCGGCGTGGATGGCCCGGGTCTCGAATCCTGTCTTCTGGCTCTGCTCACTCACCCGTCCGACCCTACCGGTGCTACGAATTACCAGGGTATGCAGGCAATCTGTCGCTTCCCCTGGGGAACATCCCATGGGAAGGAACAGTTCTTCTGCATACCCTGGTAATCAGTCAGGCCGAAGGAGACGCCCGTGTTGTTCAGCCGCCACAAGACCCAGCTGCCCACTCCGGACGAGGCCCTGACCGGTCGGGCCGAGCCCTGGTTCAACCTCGCCGAGCGCCACCTCGTCCTCGACGCTCCGCTCGTGACCGACGAGTCCAACATCCCGGCCGGCTACGAGGTCGCGATCTTCGGCCTCGGCTGCTTCTGGGGCGCCGAGGAGGTCTTCTGGCAGATGCCCGGCGTCTGGTCGACGTCGGTGGGGTACGCCGGAGGCACGACCCCGCACCCGTCGTACGAGCAGGTGTGCAGCGGTCGCACCGGCCACACGGAGGCGGTGCGCGTCGTCCACGACCCGTCCAGGGTGTCCTACGCCGACTTGGTGAAGGCGTTCTACGAGTTCCACGACCCGACCCAGGGAATGCGGCAGGGCAACGACGTGGGCACGCAGTACCGCTCGGCGATCTACACGCTGTCGCCGCAGCAGGAGCGGGTCGCGAAGGAGCTGACCGCGGCCTACGAGCCGGTGCTCGCCGCGCGCGGCTACGGCCCGGTCACCACCGAGATCAAGCCCGCTCCGACCTACTACTACGCCGAGGACCACCACCAGCAGTACCTCGCGAAGAACCCGCACGGCTACCGCTGCCACTCGGCGACAGGCGTACCGATGCCCTGGCCCGTCGAGGGCGTCGAGACCATCCTCGGCTGATCACGCCGGGTCGGCTCAGCGGCTGGCGGCCGGCTTAGGCGTCTTGGTGGCGGTCGGCTTGCGCTGGCCGGGCACGGTGGGTCCGACCTCCATCTTCGCCTTGACACCTTCGATGAAGAGCCGGTTCAGCGTCCTCACGCCGTAGTCCACCGCAGTGCCCAGTAGCGGAAAGGCCCACAGCGAGCGCTGGCGGTGCGGTGTGATCGGATCGCAGTAGCCCACCGTTCGCAGACGGACGGGCAGACCCATGTCCCAGGAGCCGGCATCACGCCTGAGAAGCGGCTGCGCACGAGTTCTGCACGTCGACCTGCGGCAGGCACAGCGGCTACAGGTCGATCCGCATCATGGTCGCGGTCATCGTCGCGCAGTGGGTCTCGCCATCAGCGGTCACCGCGTAGGCGTCTCCCTGGCACACCGTGATCGTGCGGCCAGAACGTACGACGTGACCGCGCGCGACGAGCCGGTCTCCCCGAGCAGGTGCGAAGAGGTTGATCTTGAACTCCACGGAGAGCACCTCGCAACCCTCGGGCATGAGCGTCAAGGCCGAGTAGCCGCACGCGGTGTCGACGATCGCCGTCGTCACGCCTCCGTGGAAGAAGCCCTGCTGCTGGGTGAGGTCGCTGCGGAACGGGACCTCGATCTCGACCGCTCCGGGCTCGACCCGGGTCAGCTGCGCGCCGTAGAGCCTCATCAGCCCTTGCTGGGCGAACGACGAGCGGACCACGCCCACGTAGTCGGCGTTCCTCACGACCCTGTCTGTCATGTCCCCATCGTCACAGACCCCCGGGGGGGCGCCGAGACAGCGCAGCCCGCCGGCTCAGTGCAGGAGCGCCTTGAAGGCGATGAGGACCGCGGCGATCACGGCGACACCGGCCGCCTGGACGAACGCTCGCCTGGGACCGGTGCCGGTCAGCCGGGCGGCGACGTACCCGTAGCCCCCGATGAGAGCGAGACCGGTCCATTTGGCAAGGCCGAAGGCCGTGTCCTGCTCGATCAAGCCGAACCCTGCGACGACGAAGAAGGTCGCCGGAAACGCGATACCGAACGCAACCGCCACACAGTCCTCGATGATGACCCGCACAGGTTCGTGATGCTCGCCCATGCCGCGGCGCGCGCGTGCGCCCAGCACCTCGCTGTAGAGCTCGGCGAGCGCGACCGCCACCGCCGTCGCCAGGAGCGTGCCGATCACGACGCCTGTCGTCGTGGGGTGCGCCTCGAGGGTGAGCACGAGTGCGAGTCCGATGATCGAGCCGTAGACGACGCGCGAGACCTGACCCGACCGGAGGTGCGAGGCGAGCCTCGCCCTCCAGCCGGAGAGCTCGACCGCCGCGGGGTCGGAGGCCATCGGGTCAGACCCGCGCCTGTTGCGGGGGGCGGCGCACCGGCATCAGTGTCGGCACGGGGTCCCGCTGCAGGAAGTCGAGCAGCATGTGGTTGACCAGGTCCGGCTTCTCCATCGGCGCGAGGTGCGAGGTCCCCGGCACGATCGCCAGCTCGGCGTCGGGGATCGCACGGTACATCGCGACGGTGTGCTCGAGCCGGATCAGGTCGTCGTCGCCGCTCATCAGGAGGGTGCGCGCCCGGATCTGGCTCAGGTCGGTCAGGGGCAGGTGCGGCTCGTGGCGCCACATCCTGGTCAGCTTCGAGAAGACCACCGGCCAGTGGTCGGGGCCGTCGGGCGAGACCGCCTCGTAGATGGCCCGGAACGGCTGGAAGACCTCGCTGTCGGGTGGGAGGCGGGTGGCCTCGATGAACTCCGGGACGTACGCCGAGACGTCTGCGTCGCCGCCGATGAGCACGAGCTTGCTGACCAGGTCGGGACGCGCCAGGGCGACGACGATGCTGAGGATCGCCCCGTCGCTCCATCCGACGAGGTGGACCGGCGAGCCGATGACCTTGTCGATGAACGAGGCGGTGTCGTCGGCCATGGCCTGGTAGGAGATCGGCCCTGCGACGTCCGGGGTGTGGCCGTGGCCGCGGCGCTCGGGCGCGACCACCCGGAAGTGCTTCGCCAGCGCGTCGAGCTGGCCGAGCCAGGCGGCGTTGCTGTCCAGCCCGCCGTGCAGGAGGACGAGTGGCTCGCCGCTGCCGCGCGTCTCGTACCACATGTGCACCGGACCGATGTCGACGTAGTCGCCCATGGTCGCTCCTCTCGCCGGGTCATGGTCCCTTTCACCGTGGCACCCGAGACCGGATGAGGACAGGGGCAGAAGTCCCAGAGCGGGACACCGGGGAGACGGTCAGGCGTCGACCCAGCCGGACCCGGCCGGCTCGGGGGCCACCTCCCCGCCGGTAAGCTCCGACAGCAACCGCGGCAGACGGTCGGCTTCGTCGGCTCGCACGGCGAGGTGCAGCCGCGCCGACGTGCCGTAGTCCACGTCGAGCACCACGACTCCGGCGGTCCGCAGGGCGTTGTCCAGGCGTCCCGCCTCCGCGTGGGGTACGTCGACGTCGTACCTGTCGAGGAGCAGCCGCCGGCGCACGCCCGCCGCGTCGAGCCCGGCGCGGACCGCGTCGGAGTAGGCACGCACCAGCCCGCCGGCACCGAGCAGGACCCCTCCGAAGTACCTTGTCACGACGGCCACGACGTCCCTGACCTCGCGTCCACGCAGCACCTCGAGCATGGGCGCGCCGGCTGTCCCGGCGGGCTCACCGTCGTCGTTGGAGCGCTGGATGTCTGCTGCGGGGCCGAGCACGAAGGCGGAGCAGTGGTGGCGAGCGTCCCAGTGCCGTTTGCGCTCCTCGTCGACGACGGTACGCGCCTCGTCCTCGGTCGCGACTCGCGCGACCCGGCACAGGAAGCGGGAGCGTTTGACCGCGATCTCCGCCACGGCCGAGCCGGCGACGGTGTCGTAGGAGGTCGGGCCGGTCACAGCAGCCGCCCGAGCACGTCGGAGCCGATCTTGACGATGAAGGCCGCGACCACGACGACGAACACGACGCGCACGAACCTGCGGCCCCGGGCGACGGCGGTGCGCGCGCCGATGTAGCCGCCCAGGAGGTTGCAGGCGCCCATGACGAGGCCGATCTTCCACAGCACCGCCCCCTGTGGAACGAAGACGCACAGGGCGGCGACGTTGGTGGCCCAGTTGGCCATGCGGGCCTTGGCCGAGGCCTCGAGGAAGTTGTACCCGAGCAGGCCCACGAGGGTGAACACGAAGAACGACCCGGTGCCGGGTCCGAGGGCGCCGTCGTAGAAACCGATCACCAGACCCGCAGCCATGGCGGCCACGAGGTGGCGGTGCCCGGCGAACCGCAAGGAGGTGAGGTCGCCGAGGGCGGGCTTGAACAGGACGTAGGCCCCGACCACGATGAGCACCACCAGCACGATCGGGTCGAAGGCCTCCTTCGGAATCCTCGACGCGACGAGCGCTCCCCCGAACGAGCCGGCGAAGGCCAGCAGCATGAGCGGCCCGAAGGTGCGGGGGTCCGGCCCGACCCGCCGGTAGTAGGTGATGGAGCTCGCCGACGTACCCATCACGGAGCCGAGCTTGTTGGTCGCCAGGATCTGGACGGGTGCGGCCCCGGGAAGACCCACGACCAGCGCGGGCAGCTGGATCAGGCCGCCGCCGCCGACCACCGCGTCGACCCACCCCGCCAGGAGACCCGCGAGCGCGAGCATGGCGAAGATCGACAGGGAGGGGTCGTCCACGCACGCACCCTAACCGGCTCAGCCGACGAGGAGCTGCTCGCGTCGTGTGTCGAGCTCGGCGAGCTCCTGCTCGATCGCCCGCCCCTTGTCCGCGAGGGCACCCAGAGCCCGCTCCACATGGTCGATCGCCTGCGCGACCCGGCGTGCGGTGTCCTCGATCCGGGCACGCACCGCGAGGTCGCTGAAGATGTTGTCGAACCAGACGTCGAAGGTGCGCATCATCTCCTCGACCCGGACTCCGCCCACCGCGGGCAGGTCGACGTCTGCGAGCTCGCGGGAGAAGGCCGTCAGCGCGAGGTCGGCGTGGCGAAGCGTCTCGGTGGCCCGGTCGACCTTGTCGTACTTCATCATGTCGGTCAGAAGGCCGCCGCCTCCGAAGGCGTCCCACATCGACCATGACTCGGCGCTGCCGAGCAGCGACGACGCCCGGCCGAGGAGGTCGTGGGCGGCCCGACCAGCGGCGAACGCCTCGCGGGACTCGGCGTCGAGGGCGGTGAGCTCGCCGCGGCGTGCCGCGATCTCCGCCAGCTCACGGGCACACCCGTCACCGTGCTCGGCGACCCAGGCCTCCTTCGCGGCCATCGCCGCGCGGCAACGGCTCTCGACGTCCCCGAGCTCGGCGATACGGCTCTCCAACGCCGCCCGCTCACTCCGCATGACCTCCCGGCGGGCCTCGGCCTCGGCGACCGCGTAGCGGGCGGCCTCACGCTCGGCGGTCTCCCGCTCGAGGTCGTCGAGGTGGGAGCCCTTGAGCCGCGACCAGATCCTGGCCGCGGAGAACGCCTCCAGCCGCTCGACGTCGGCCGTCTCGTCGTCGAGCTGCCGCCGGAGCTCGAGGACCCGTTGGTCGAGGCCGGCGACGTGCGGGGCCGACCCGGCGAGGCGACGGGTGAGCTGGGCGTGCTCCTCGCGGGCCGCGACGGCCCCCTCGAGCTCGGTCTGGATCCGTTGGGCGTCACTCACGCGGCCACCCTAGGAGATCAGGGCGTCTCCGGGTGGCCGCGCGAGCCGTGTTTCAGCGGCTCAGAAGCCCCGGCACTGGTCCTCCTTGTTGCCGGACACACGGTTGTCGGCACCGACCGGCCCCGGGTTGTTGCTCTTGCACTGGAGGTTGCCGTCGATCCGGTTGCCGTAGATCCGGAAGCCACCGGTGTTGGAGAACGCCTGGAGGTCACCGTCGACGACGTTGCGGTTGGTGACCTGGAGCCGGCGGTTCTGCTTGACCTGGATGTTGCCCTCGACCTTGCTGCGCACGACCCTGCCGCGACCACCCGAGGTCAGCTGGACGTCACCGTCGACACGGGAGCGGACGACGCGGCTGTTCACCTTGCGGGTCGTCACGAGCACGCGGCGGTGGTTCTTGGCCTGGATGTTGCCCCCGACCTTCACGCCACGAGCGACGAGGACGGCGTTGCCCCGGACCAGGACGTTGCCGTCTACACGGGTGCCGCGCAGGACGCACTTCTTGCCCTTGGGCACGATCACGTTGCCGTCGATGTAGCGCGGACCGATCACACCGCCGCAGCGCCGGTCGTCCGCGGTGGCCGGGGAGGCGGTGGCCACGACGCCCGAGAGGGCGAGCGGGAGGGCCAGGAGGGCGGGTACGAGCTTCTTCAGCTTCAGCATGGTGCGACCACTTCCTTGGGGTCCGGGCGTCTCGGGAGGTGTTTGGTGACCTCAGTGTCCGGGCCCCGCATGAGCCCTTGATGAGCCGAACGTGAGAGCACTCTCATGCACCGGGCACCGGGTGGGAGACTCGTGGTCATGCGCATCGTGTCCCTGTTGCCGTCGACCACCGAGATCCTCTTCGACATCGGCGCCGGCGACGACGTCGTCGGGGTGACCTTCGAGTGCGACCACCCCGCTGAGGCCCGCAGCCGGACGATCGTGTCGACGAGCGCGATGCCCGAGGACCTCGCGCCGAGCGAGATCGACGCCTTCGTGGCCGAGGCGATGAAGGCCGGCGAGGACCTCTACCACCTCGACGAGGGTGCCCTCTCCGGCCTCGCCGCCGACCTCGTCGTGACGCAGGACCTGTGCGCCGTGTGCGCCGTGGACGTCTCCGTCGTCGACGACGCGCTGGCGCACCTCGGGTGCACGGCGCAGGTCCTCACCATCGACCCGCACACCCTCGACGAGGTGCTCGAGTCGGTCCTCACCCTGGGCGGGGCGACCGGCCACGTGCCCGAGGCGGAGGCCCTGGTCGCCTCCCTGCGCGAGCGTCTGGCGGCCGTCGTACGTCGATCCACGGGGCGCGCGCGGCCGCGTACGCTGGTTCTGGAGTGGACCGACCCGCCGTTCGCGCCGGGCCACTGGGTCCCGGAGATGGTGGAGCTCGCAGGCGGCGACTGCGTCCTCGGCACGGCGGGCGAGAAGTCCTACCGGTCGGGGTGGGCCGACGTTGCCGCGACCGCGCCGGAGGTCGTCGTGTGCGCCCCCTGCGGCTACGGCCTCGAGGAGTCGGCGGCGCTGGCCGAGAAGGCCGTCGCAGCCGGTGTCCTTCCCGAGACAGTGCCCGTGTGGGCGGTGGACGCCAACGCCTCCTTCGCGCGCCCTGGCCCGCGCCTTGTGGACGGGGTCGAGGCGCTCGCCGCGATCCTCCACGAGGACGCGCTCGGCGCACCCCCCGTGTCGATGGCGCGCCGCATCCGCTGAGCGTTGCGCCGCCCGGTCGGCGACCGGGACCACCGCGCCTACTCCTCCACGAGGAGGCCGGGAACGGACAGCTTCGCGGCCGCGTCTCGCACCGCGGCGAACGGCAGCCCGGAGACCTCGCTGATCTCGAGCAAGGACGTGCTGCCGTCGGCGTAGGCGAGGGTCCACAGCATCGCCATCACCTCGTCGTCGGCGCTCCTGCCTCCGACGGTGGGGTAGAGCCCGCGCTTGCCGAGCTGCGGCTCGCCGTAGGGGCTGG
>DATHVS010000101.1:0-11560 GCA_035461195.1 Nocardioidaceae bacterium | reverse complement strand
GGGAAGTTGGCCCGCAACCAGCTCGACTCGGCGATGTCCCAGACCGTCTCGCGTCCGTCGTCGTACGTGGTGCCGACCACCGGGGTATCCGCCGTGAGGACCACCGCCGAAGCACCGGCGGCGACCGCACGGTCCAGGAGCGGTCTGCAGACCAGCCGGTCGGAGGGAACATAGACCTGGACCCACCAGGCCACCCCCGTCGCCGCGATCTCCTCGAAGGTGGTGCCGGCGTTTCCCGGCACCACGAGCAGAGTGTCGTGGGCCGCCGCCGCACGCGCCATCGCCACCTCACCCTGGTGGTGCACGGCGCGCTGCATCGTCGTCGGTGCGATCGCGACCGGTGAGCTGACCGGGGTGCCCAGCAGCTCGGTCGAGGAGTCGATCTCGGTGACGTCGCGCAAGACAGCGGGCAGAAACCTGAAGCGGTCCCAGGCAGCAACGGCCTCCGCGGCGCTCACCCCGTCGCGCGCGCCTTGGCGGACGTAGCGGAAGACCGCCTCCGGCAGGATCTCCCCCGCCAGTGCCTCCAGCTGCTCGGTCCAGCGCTCCACCGTCGTCCCTCAGGCCCCGACTACCTCGACGCCTGCCAGATGCTTCTTGCCGCGGCGCAGCACCAGCCAGCTGCCGCCGATCAGGTCCTCGACGGCGGGCACCAGCTCGGGGTCCTGCACGCGACGGTTGTTCAGGTAGGCACCGCCCTCGCCGATGGTCCGGCGGGCCGCGCCCTTGCTCTGGACGAGGCCTGTCTCGACCAGGAGGTCGACGATGCCTGGCAGGCCGTCACCGCGTTTCACCTGGACCGAGCCCGCCTCCCGCAGCGCGGCGCCCAACGTGTCGACGCTCAGCTCGGTGAGGTCTCCCGTCCCGAACAGCGCCGCCGACGCAGCCTTGATGCGCGCGGTCTCCTCCGCGCCGTGGACGAGCGTGGTCACGTCGTCGGCCAGGGCCCGCTGGGCAGTCCGCAGGAAGGGCTTCTCCCGCGTCGCCTCCGCGAGCTCCTCGATCTCCTCGCGAGAGCGGAAGGTGTAGTACTTCAACAGGTCGACCACGTCACGGTCGTCGGTGTTGAGCCAGAACTGGTAGAAGGCGTACGGCGAGGTCATCGTGGCGTCGAGCCAGACCGTGCCCGACTCGGTCTTGCCGAACTTCGTGCCGTCGGCCTTGGTCACCAGAGGCGTCGCGAGTGCGTGGACGTGCCCGCCCTCGACCCGGCGGATCAGGTCGACACCGGCGGTGATGTTGCCCCACTGGTCACTCCCCCCGGTCTGGAGCCGCACGCCGAAGTCCCGGTAGAGGTTGAGGTAGTCCATGGACTGGAGCAGGACGTAGCTGAACTCGGTGTAGCTGATCCCGACCTCCAGCCGGGACTTCACGACCTCGCGCGCCAGCATGCGGTTCACCGGGAAGTGCTTGCCCACGTCGCGGAGGAACTCGATCGTCGACAGCCCAGCGGTCCAGTCGTAGTTGTTGACGACCGAGGCGGCGTTGGAGCCCTCGAACGACAGGAACCGCTCGAGCTGGGACCTGACATTGGCGCTCCACTGCTTGACCGTGTCGAGGCTGTTCATCTGCCTCTCGCCGGTCTCCTTCGGGTCACCGATCATGCCGGTCGCCCCACCCACGAGTCCGTAGGGCTTGTGGCCGGCGTCCTGGAAGCGCTTCAGCGTAAGGATCTGGAGCAGGTTGCCCATGTGAAGGCTCGGCGCGGTCGGGTCGAAACCGCAGTAGAGCTTGACCATGCCCTCGGAGAGCTCGCCGCGAAGCGCGTCGAGGTCGGTCGCGTGGGCGACGAGACCTCGCCACTCGAGCTCATCGAGGATGTGCATGTCAGCGGACACCTCAGGGCCTTTCACGTGCGTCGGGCGTACGTCGGCGCGGGCCACCGTCGTACGTGGTCACGGACCAAGCCTGCCCTATGGCCGATGGCTCTCCCCAACCGGACGGAGAAGTGGGCGCCGAGGAACCACCTCCTCATCCAGAGGAACATAAGTACGCATACCGTGGCCGGGCGTCCCAATCCGCCCAAGGATGTGCCCACGGGCTTCTTGGAAACCGCACGACGTCTGGGCGAGGACACCCCCGGTGATCGGAAGCGCGTGGACCTCTTCCGTGCAGCGTCCATCCTGGTGGGTCGTGTGGGGGCACTGGACGATGGCCGCCGTGACCGTCGCGGACGGCGAGCTCGTAGCCGGCCGCATCCTGGTGCTGGCGGAGTGGACGCACCCACTCACCTGGGTGCTCCAGGTGATGCCGGTCTTCTTCCTCGTCGGGGGCTACGCGAACGGACTCTCGTGGCGTTCCGCGCGTGCTCGCGGAGCGACGTACGGCGGCTGGCTGCGCGCACGGACGCGTCGGCTCACTCTTCCGGTCGTCCCCGTGCTCGTGGCCTGGTTCGCGCTGGGGTGGGTGGCGCTGAGGCTGGGCATGGACCCGGGGACCCTCCGCCTGGCATCAACCGTCGGCCTCGTGCCGACCTGGTTCCTGGCCAGCTACATCCTCGTGGTCGCGCTGGCGCCTCTCGGTCTTCTGGCGTGGGAGCGCTGGGGCTGGTGGTCGGTCGCGCCGGAATCCTGCTCGCCGGCCTCGTCGACTTCGTCTCCCTGCGCTGGGAGAGCGTCGCGTTCGGCCTGGCCGGCGTCCTGGTGCTGGTCACGGTGGGCCCCTACCCGGTGTCGATGGTAGGCGTGGACACCGCGAGCGTGAACAACACCTACCCGCCGCGGGTGACCCTGGTCTTCCTCGGTCTGTTCCCGGCCGGGGTCGTCCTCCTCCTCGAGGGTGCAGCACAGCGGCATGGCGACCTCTCCCCGCGGTGGCTGCCATGTGCGCAGGGCTGGGCGCCCTCGCTGTCCTCGGCGTCGTGTCCGCGGAGGGCGCCTGCGGAGCGGGCTGCTGGTGCTCCCGCCGCTCGGTCTCCTGGTCGGAGGGGTGCTCCGCCCGGCGCGAACCCCCTCCTCCCCCGCGGACGAGATCTCGGTCAGGCCGCGGTGATGAGGCCGTAGTGGCCGTCGTACCGGATGTAGAGCACCCGTCCTCGGCCGGTCTCGGCGCCGATGAAGAAGACGAACGGCTCACCACTCAGGTCGAGCCTGGCGACCGCCTCGGCCTCGGTCAACGTCGGCGCCTCCCCCACCATCTCGACGACGGCGGCGCTCTCGGGGTCGACGACGACCTCCCCGCGGATCGCGAACCGCCCTTCGCCGTCGCGGTACACCACGGCTTCCTTGCCCGTCCTGCTGTCGGTGAACAGGTAGAAGTCGTGCCCGAGGAGCTCCATCTCGAAGGCGGCCTCATCGGGAGTGACGGGAGCGAGTGCGAAGGTCTTGCGGCGGACGACCTCCCGCTCCTGGGGCGAGCGCGGGAAGGTCGCCCCCCGCTGGGTGGGCAGGTCGCCGTGCCGCCACTGGTGCTCGCCGGCGACCCCGATCCAGCGGTGCCGGGTGCGCTCGCGGTCCTGGAACTGCACGAGGTTCTGGCGCAGCCGGTCCTCGAGGAGGTCCAGTGCACCGATCATGTCCGCGGCGACCGCGTGTGCCCGCACCTGGGCGCCGTTGACGTCGAGAGATGCCTCGACTCGCGCGGGGCGCTCGAGCGCAGGGTTCTCCTCCGCGGTGAGGACGACCTTGGCCGCCAGGACAGGGTGGTTCGAGTAGTGGATGACGTGCTCGACCTTGGACCTCGCGAAGACGGCGTCACGGTCGAGCACCGGGCCCCGGACCACGACGTCGATCGTGGCGGGCGAAAGGGTGTGCCTACGACTGGGCATCTCGACCTCCTCGGGTGGCGCCGTCCAGCAGCGCCAAGATCTCATGGGGCATGACAGCGCGAACCTTGTCCAGCTCGCCCCGCCCCACGTGCTGGGCCACCACGCGGACTGCGGCCTCCGCGGCGTAGGCGGCCTCGGTCTCGCCTGCCAGCATCCCCTCCTCGGCCACCCTCGTCAGGAAGGTCTCCAGGTCGTGGTAGCGCTGCGGCAGCGTCGTGGGTCGCCAGCCCTCGTAGTAGACCCCGCGCAGGAACTCGGGAAGCTGGGCTCCGAGGTGTGCAACCTCCGGGACCGGGAGCCGGTCCCGGAGGGTGTGGAGGAACCCGCGCAGGACCCGCAGGGCGTACTTCTGGTCTCCGGGTCGGCCCAGCTCCTCGGCCAGCTCGTCGAGCCAGCGCCTGGTCTTCTGGGCACTCTCCTCGATCATCGTGACATCGGTCGTCGCCACGTCGGTCACCTCCAGGACCACCCCGCCTTTCCACGCTAGGCCCGCAGCCGCGGGAGGGCACGGGTCGATGGTCCCGGCTTGCCGAACACCCGGGGTCAGGCACCTGCCCCCAACGTGATCGTGCTGTCCTGAGTCAGCGTCAACGACGTGCCGAGGCGTCGGCAGACCCCGTCGAGGGTGCTCGCCAGCCACGCCGCGTCCGCGCGGTCGGCGTACCACAGCCGCATCTGCCGTGCCTGGAGCACGACCATCGAGAGGTCTCGCAGCTCGCCGGTGACCGGCGCCAGCCGCACGAGGTGGAGCAGGCGCAGGTCGTCGCGGAAGCCCTCGTAGCCACGGATGCCCTCGTAGTCGTTCACCAGGTCGCCGCACCCGTAGAGCACCAGCCGCCCGCGGTAGACCTCCAGCGGTCGTGGATGGTGGGAGGAGTGACCGTGGACCACGTGCACGCCGGCATCTACGAGCCTGTGGGCGAAGCGCCTGTGCTCACGCGGCACGTGGTAGCCCCAGTTGCCGCCCCAGTGCACGGAGACCACCAGCAGGTCCCCCGGCGCACCGGCCCGGAGCATCCTGTCGACCAGCGACTCCGCCGTGACCTCGGACAGGTCCGGGAGCAGGGCGACGCCAGGAAGGCCTGTGTCCGCGGCCCAGCCGGAGGGTACCCCGCTCGACACGTGAGCCACCGACGCGACCACGACCCGGGCGCCCTCCGGCCCCACCACCGCCGGGCGCCAGGCCTCGGGCCCGTCGGTCCCGGCACCGGCGGTGCTCAGGTGGGCGGCGTGCATGCACGCCAGGGTCTCCAGGAGGCCCGGCACACCGTGGTCGAGGACGTGGTTGTTGGCAAGGGCCCACACGTCGACCTGTGCCTCCGCGAGGCAGTCGATGTTGTCCGGGTTCATCCGGTACCGCACGGCCTTCCCGGGGGCCAGCTCGTCGCTGCGGGTCACGCTGGTCTCGAGGTTCATCAGGCGTACGCCGGGACCGGCGGCCTCCATCACCGCGAGGGCGTCCCCCCACGGCCACGCCGGAGCGACCGGCTTGGGGATGGGGCCGTTGGCCCGCTCGGCGAGGTCGACGTAGGACCGGGCGTCGACGACGTACTCCTCGTGGAGCCGTGGTGACCCCGGTCGGGGGAGGATCTGGTCCACGCCGCGTCCGGTCATCACGTCACCGGCGAGGACGAGCAGGGGGCCGTTGCCCATGCCCTCCAGGCTAGGCGGCTCTCACCGTGCCCGCGGGCTCCTCTTGTAGGCACTGACGGAGGGGTCGCCCTCGACCCAGAACCTCCACGGCACGTCGTGGGCGAGGCTCACCCCGACCCGATGGCCGGACGCCACCCGACCCGGTTCGACGGGCACTGTCGCCTCGAGCCGCACCGGGCCGTCGGCCAGGAGGTCGACGCCGTTGTGGTCGCGGTTCAGGCCCAACGCCTGTCCGAGACAGCCCGGCCCGCGAGCCAGCGAGCGGTCGGTGACCCGGTCCCCCCGACGGCGGCGGGCCAGGTCCGTCCCCTCGACCACGCGCCCGGCGCGGAGGAGGACCGCCGAGGCGTGTCCGTCGGGGCCGGTGACCACGTTGCAGCACCAGTGCATGCCGTAGGAGAAGTACGTGTAGAGATGCCCGGACTTGCCGAACATCACGACGTTGCGGGGGGTCGGCCCCCGGTAGGCATGGCTCGCCGGGTCGTCGGGCCCCATGTAGGCCTCCACCTCGGTGAGCTCGACGGTGACCGTGCCCTCCTCGGTGGTGTGGCTCAGCCTGAGGCCGAGGAGCCCGGGTGCGACCTCCGCTGCCGGGCGGCCCAGGAGCTCCCGCAGGTCAGGAGCCTGGCCACCCGTCGGTTCAGCCGAGCCAGGCACGGTGGTCGGCGACGGCGGCACGGACCTCGGCAAGCTGCTCGGTGACCCGGTCGGGCGCCGTGCCCCCGCGGCCGGCCCGCGAGGCGATCGAGCCCTCCACGCTGAGCACCTCCCGGACCTGCGGTGTGAGGTGCGGGGAGATCTCGGCCAGCTGCTCGTCGGTGAGCTCGCCGAGCTCGCAGCCGCGCTCCTCGCACCGGCGTACGCAGGCACCGGCGAGCTCGTGGGCGACACGGAAGGGCACCTCCTGGCGCACCAGCCACTCGGCGACGTCGGTCGCCAAGGAGAAGCCCTGGGGCGCGAGCTCGGCCATCCGCTCGGTGCGGAAGCGCATGGTCGCCACCATGCCGGTGAAAGCCGGCAGCAGCACCTCGAGGGTGTCCACGGAGTCGAAGACCGGTTCCTTGTCCTCCTGGAGATCCCGGTTGTAGGCCAGGGGCAGCGCCTTGAGCGTCGCGAGCAGGCCGGAGAGGTTGCCGACGAGGCGACCAGCCTTGCCCCGGGCGAGCTCGGCGACGTCGGGGTTCTTCTTCTGCGGCATGATGCTCGAACCGGTCGAGTAGGCGTCGTCCAGCTCGACGAACCCGAACTCCTTGGTCGCCCACAAGATGACCTCCTCGGCGAGACGGGACACGTCCACACCGGTCATGGCCAGCACGAATGCGAGCTCGGCGACGAAGTCGCGGGCCGCGGTGCCGTCGATGGAGTTTGCGCTCGAGTCGGTGAAGCCGAGCTCGCGGGCAACCCGCTGCGGGTCGAGCCCCAGGGACGAGCCCGCCAGGGCGCCCGAGCCGTAGGGCGAGTCGGCCGCGACCCGGGCGTCCCAGTCGCGCACTCGCGACACGTCGCGCAGCAGCGGCCAGGCGTGGGCCAGGAGATGGTGGGACAGCAGCACCGGCTGCGCGTGCTGGAGGTGAGTGCGCCCGGGCATCGGCGCGCCGAGGTGCTTCTCGGCCTGCTCGGCCAGCGCCTCGACCAGCTCGAGGACCTGGCCGGTGACCACCCGGGCGTGGTCGCGCAGGAAGGCCTTGAACATGGTGGCCACCTGGTCGTTGCGGGATCGGCCGGCACGCAGCCGCCCACCCAGCTCGGGGCCGACCTCCTCGATGAGAAGCCGCTCCAGGGCTCCGTGCACGTCCTCGTCGGACTCGGCCGGTCCGACCTCCCCCGAGGCGATCTTGGCGGCCAGGGCGTCCAGGCCGGCCAGGAGTCCCGCGAGGTCGGCGTCGCCGAGCAGACCCGCCCGGTGCAGCACGCGGGCATGGGCCTTGGACCCGGAGAGGTCGTAGGGCGCGAGCCGCCAGTCGAAGTGCGTCGACTTCGAAAGCGCGGCCAGGGCGTCCGAGGGGCCGCCGGCGAACCGACCGCCCCACAGGGCACCGGAGATGGTCTTCGAGTTCTCGGTCACGTCGTCCTTCGTATCAGGTGGTGCGCCGGGGACGGCGTCAGTCGGTGCCGAACTCCATTGCGGCGTGGTCGAGCGCCTCGTCGTCCAGAGCGTCCGGCTCGACCGGGTTCTCGGCGATCTGGTCGGCGCCGCCCGGTTCGAGGGCGCCCAGGAGGTTCCCGTGCTCGACCAGCACGTGGCCCTGGTCCTGGGGCTGCATCGCGTACATCTCGAGCTTGGAGCGGGAGTCGGCGATGTCGAGGTTGCGCATGGTGAGCTGCCCGATCCGGTCCGTGGGGCCGAACGCTGCGGACTCGACACGTTCCATCGACAGCTTGTCGGGGTGGTAGGAGAAGCCCTGACCCTGCGTGTCGAGGATCGTGTAGTCCTCGCCACGGCGCAGCCTGATGGTGACCTCGCCGGTCACCACCGAGGAGACCCAGCGCTGGATGGACTCGCGCAGCATCAGGGCCTGCGGGTCCAGCCAGCGGCCCTCGTACAGCAGCCGGCCCAGACGGCGGCCCTCCGCGTGGTAGTTGGCGATCGTGTCCTCGTTGTGGATCGAGTTGAGCAGCCGCTCGTAGGTGATCCACAGCAGCGCCATGCCCGGTGCCTCGTAGATGCCACGGGACTTGGCCTCGATGATCCGGTTCTCGATCTGGTCGGACATGCCGAGGCCATGGCGGCCGCCGATGACGTTGACCTCGTGGACGAGCTCGACCGGGTCGTCGTACACCTTGCCGTTGACCGCGACGGGGCGGCCCTGCTCGAAGCGAACGGTGACGTCCTCGGGCTCGATCTCGACCGACGGGTCCCAGAACTTCACGCCCATGATCGGTTCGACCGACTCCAAGGAGACGTCGAGGTGCTCCAGGGTCTTCGCCTCGTGGGTGGCGCCCCAGATGTTGGCGTCGGTGGAGTACGCCTTCTCCTGGCTGTCGCGGTAGGGCAGCCCGCGTTCGGTGAGCCAGGCGCTCATCTCGTTGCGGCCGCCGAGCTCGTGGACGAACTCGGCGTCGAGCCAGGGCTTGTAGATCCGCAGCAGCGGGTTGGCGAGCAGGCCGTAGCGGTAGAACCGCTCGATGTCGTTGCCCTTGAAGGTGGAGCCGTCGCCCCAGATGTCGACCCCGTCCTCGTGCATGGCCCGCACGAGCATCGTGCCGGTGACCGCGCGGCCCAACGGCGTGGTGTTGAAGTACGCGCGGCCGCCGGAGCGGATGTGGAAGGCGCCGCAGGCGATCGCCGCCAGGCCCTCCTCGACCAGGGCGTGCCGGCAGTCGACGGCCCGGGAGAGCTCGGCGCCGTACTGGAGGGCCCGGTCGGGGACCCCGGAGATGTCCGGTTCGTCGTACTGCCCGATGTCGGCGGTGTAGGTGCACGGCACGGCACCCTTCTCGCGCATCCAGGCGACGGCCACGGAGGTGTCGAGCCCTCCGGAGAAGGCGATGCCGACGCGTTCGCCGGCGGGCAGGGAGGTCAGGACCTTGCTCACGGTGTGTTTCCTCTTCGAAGTCGGGGTGGGTGCGAGCGTCGGGTCCGGCCCGGCCGGCCCGACGGCGGGTCAGTCGGTGTGGGCCTCGCGCGCCGGCACGTGGTGGTTGGCCAGGGCCAGGAGCCGCTGCACGATCCCGGCGCCGCCGTCAGGGTCGCGACTGATCACCAGGACGGTGTCGTCGCCGGCAACGGTGCCGAGGATCCCGGCGACCTCGGCCTTGTCGAACGCCGAGGCCAGGAACTGGGCGGCCCCCGGTGGGGTGCGCAGCAGCGCCATGTTGGCCGAGGAGTCCGCTGAGACCATGAGCTCGGCCAGCAACCGGGCGAGCCGGGCCTCGGCCGCCGCGCTCTCGACGCCCGGCCGCGGGGTGCGGTCGCCGCCCTCGGCGGGCACGGCGTAGACCAGGGCACCGCTCGGGATGCGTACCTTGACCGCGTCGAGCTCGACGAGGTCGCGCGACAGCGTTGCCTGGGTGACGATGACGCCGGACTCGGCCAGCAGCTCGGCGAGCTCGGTCTGGGAGCGCACCTGGTGCTTGCCGAGCAGGTCGACGATCCGCTGCTGGCGGGCGTTCTTGGTCATCGGCATGGTCCCGTGGGGGTGCACGTCGTGGGTCATCGCGGCACCTCCTGGTGCTCGAGCAGCCAGGTCAGCAACGCCTTCTGCGCGTGGAGCCGGTTCTCCGCCTCGTCCCAGACGACGCTCTGTGGCCCCTCGATCACGTCGGCGGTGATCTCCTGCCCCCGGTAGGCGGGCAGGCAGTGCAACACGATCGCCTCCGGAGCCGCCTTCGTGAGCAGGTCGGCGGTCACCGAGTAGGCGCGGAGCATCTGCACCCTCCGGTCCGCGTCGTCCTCAGTGCCCATCGACACCCAGGTGTCGGTCGCCACGACGTCGGCGTCGGCGACCGCCGCCGGCGAGTCCGGCTGGTACGACGCGAAGCCACCTGTCGACGCGGCGATCTCCTGCGCTCGGGCCAGCACCTCCGGGTCCGGTTCGTACCCCTCGGGTCCGCTGACCGTGACGTGCATGCCGGCGGTCGCACCTCCGAGCAGGTACGAGTGCGCCATGTTGGACGCGGAGTCGCCCAGGAAGGTCAGCCGACGCCCCGGCAGGGCCCCCAGGTGCTCCTGGATCGTGAGCAGGTCGGCGAGGACCTGGCACGGGTGGAAGGAGTCGGTGAGGGCGTTCACGACCGGAACCCCGGCGTACTCCGCCATCTCCTCCAGGCTCGACTGGTGGAAGGTCCGCCACACGATCGCCGCCGACTGCCGACCCAGCACCCGTGCCGTGTCGGCGACCGACTCCCTCACGCCCACCTGGGCGAGACGGCTGTCGACGACCATCGGGAAGCCGCCGAGCTCGGCGACGCCGGCGGTGAAGGACGCCTGGGTGCGTAGGGTCGGCTTGTCGAAGAGGATCGCCACCGTGCGAGGGCCCTCCAGAGGGCGAGCCCGGAACCGGTCGGCCTTCAGCTCCGCCGCGAGGGCGAGCACTGCCCCCTGCTCAGCCGGCGTCAGGTCGTCGTCGCGGAGGAAGTGGCGCGTCACTGCTGTCCCCCGGCGAAGGCAGCGTCGAGGATGCCCGGCCAGGCCGCGACGAAGGATGCGGCCTGCTCCTCGGTGAGGACCAGCGGCGGCGCGAGCCGGACCCGGTCCGGGGTGGCGTTGTTGATGATGAACCCCTCCTCCAATGCCGCGGCGACGGCCTTCTCGGCCACCGGCGCTGCGAGGTCGATGCCGATCAGCAGTCCGGCCTGCCGGATCTCGGTGACCCGGTCGTCCCTCAACCCTGCGGCGAGGAGAGCCCCGACCTCCTGCACGTGCTCGAGAAGGCCCTCCTTCTCGATCGTGTCGATGACGGCGAGAGCGGCCGCCGCAGCAACCGGGTTGCCCCCGAACGTGGTGCCGTGGTTGCCGGGCTGGAGGAGGTGGGCGCACTCCCCCACCGCCACGCAGGCACCGATCGGGACCCCGCCTGCGAGACCCTTGGCGAGGGTGACCACGTCAGGGGTGACTCCGCTCGCGGTGTGCGCGAACCACGACCCGGTTCGCCCGATGCCGGTCTGCACCTCGTCGAACCACAGCAGCGCCCCGTGCCGGCTTGTGATGTCGCGGGCCGCGCTGAGGTAGCCCTCCGGCGGGACCACGACGCCGGCCTCACCCTGTACGGGCTCGAGCACGACTGCAGCGGTCTCGTCGGTGACCGCCTCGGCCAGCGCGTCGGTGTCGCCGTAGGGCACGAAGGTCACACCGCCCGGCAGCGGCTCGAACGGCTCGCGGTAGGCGGCCTTCGAGGTCAGCGCGAGGGCGCCCATGGTCCGCCCGTGGAAGCCACCTTCGGCCGCCACCACGTGGGACCGCCCGGTCCGCCTCGTGAGCTTCAGTGCGGCCTCGTTGGCCTCCGCGCCGGAGTTCGCGAGGAACACCCTGCCCTCCACGCCGAGGAGCGAGAGAAGCCTTTCGGCGAGGGAGACCTGCGGCTCGGTCGCGAAGAAGTTCGAGACGTGCCCGAGCGTGGTGAGCTGCTCGGTGACCGCCGAGACGAGAGCGGGGTGGCCGTGGCCGAGCGCGTTGACGGCGATGCCGCCGAGGAGGTCGAG
>DATHVS010000100.1:0-31701 GCA_035461195.1 Nocardioidaceae bacterium | reverse complement strand
TTGAAGTAATCCGTCCGTCTGTCCGCTTGCCCGCGGATCCTGAGCTCTTCTTCATCGCGGTTGACACTAGAGGGCACCTCCGACAGTTCGAGATCACACGAGCTCGTCTGTGGATGTCCAGCCTCTGCGTCGTGGTTGTGGGCCCACACTAACCCGAACAGGTGTTCGACCCAGCGGCGACACGCCCCTGTCTCGACCGGTTGCGTCGGAGGAACAGGCCTGTCGGCTCCGACAGTCTCCTCACAGCGAGAGCGGCTCGTCCTCGGTGTCGCCGCCACGCGGCGTCCCGCTGCTCCCCCGTCGTGCGAACTCGGTCGCGGTGACCACCCCGGTCACCAACAGCGCCGCGAAGATGTTCAGCGCCGCGAAGCCGAGCTGGCCCATCACCAGACCCGCGAAGGCCCCGGCGGCGGCCGCCACCACCCCCATCACGAGGTCGGCCGCGCCCTGCACGTCGGTACGGGCGTCCAGGGGCGTGGACTCCGAGAGCAGCGTCGAGGCGGAGACGGTGCAGAACGACCAGCCCAGCCCCAGGAGGAAGAGCCCCCACCCGATCTGCCACGAGGCACCCGCGGGTGAGGTGCCCGACAGCAGGAGCGAGACGAACAGGATGACCGCGCCCACCATCATCACCGGCACCCGACCGAACCTGTCGGCCAGCCAGCCCACCACCGGGGCGAAGGCGAACATCCCGAGGACGTGGCCGCTCACCACCACGCCGATGATCTCGAGCTCGGCGCCGCCGTGGTGCATGTGCAGCGGCGTCATCACCATCACGGCGATCATCACCGCGTGGGCCAGGGCGAGGGTGGCGATCCCCGCCGAGACGTTCGTCCGGGTACGGACCACCTCACGGACGCGGGACCACTTCGTGCCGGTGACGACCGGGGGCCCTCCACTCGAGGCCACTGCGGCCTCCCGGGCGACCAGCAGCGGGTCGGGCCGCAGGAAGATCCCGATCACCAGCGCGGAGGCGAGCATGCCGACCAGTCCGAAGAGGAACGGTCCGGTGAGCCTGGGCAGGCCGATGTCCTCGGCGAAACCCCCGGCGAACCCGGTGAGGTTGGGCCCCGCGACCGCGCCGATGGTGGTCGCCCACACCACCAGCGAGAGCGCGCTCGCCCGTCGATGCGGCTTCGCCAGGTCGGTCGCGGCGTAGCGGGACTGGTTGTTGGCCGCCGTCGTCGAGCCCAGCAGCGTGGCACCCACCAGGAGCACGGCGAAGGAGTCGACCACGCCGGCGACCACGCACAACGCTCCACCGGCTGCACCGAGCAGGTAACCGAGCATCAGCCCCGGGCGGCGACCCTTCTTGCCCATCAGGTGTGCGAGGAGGAACGCCGCGATCGCCGCGCCGAGGACCTGCATGGTCTGCGCTAGCCCTGCCAGGTCCGGGGAGCCCAGGATGTCCTCGGCGAGGATCGCGGCGACGGCGATCCCGATGGTGATGCCCAGCCCGCCGAGGCCCTGGGCGAGGACGAGGGTCCACAGCGTCCGTCGTTGGACCTGCTCGATGCGGTGGTCGGGCCACCGCACGCCCCCGACCACTCCCCGAGCGAAGCCCGCGGCGCCTCCACCGACCCCGCCGGCGACGCGGCGACCGGCGCGGCTGGTGGGCTGATGGTGGTTCACGTGCTGAATCGTCTCACCCAAGGCGGCGTGGACGCCGGGTCAGCGCTCCGTGGCAGGGAGGCCGAGGGCGCGCCAGACCGCCTGCCACACCCGCTTGGGGCTCTCCCCCTCGTCGAGTGCCTGGCTCACCGTGCGGCCGCCGAGGTCGGCGAGGACGTGCTCGCGCGACCAGGTCCGGGCGTAGGAGGAGCCGAGGGCGGCCTCCATGCGCGCCCAGAACTCCGTGTGGCGCATGCAGTCCTCCAGCCGTGGTTGGCGGTCTCGCGGTCTCGCGGTCTCGACCACGAGAGTACGACGCGCCGTCGTACTGCGAGAATGAAGCCCATGCCCGCCGAGTTCCTCATCCGTCCGGCTGTCTCCGAAGATCTCTACGACATCGCTGCGATCTACGCCCACGAGATCGCCAACAGCATCGCCACCTTCGACCTTGAGCCGCCCGACTCGTCGTACTGGCACGAGAAGCTCAAGGGCAACCACCCCGGGGACCACCTCCTGGTCGCGGTCGACGAGGACGCGGACGTGGTGGGCTACGCCTACTCCTGGAGCTACCGCCCTCGCCCGGCGTACAGCCTGACCCGCGAGACCTCGATCTACCTCGACCCGTCGGTCCGCGGCAAAGGCCTGGGGAAGCAGCTGTACCCCGCCCTGCTCGACACGATGGCCGACTCCGGCGTGCACACCGCCGTCGCCCTCGTCGCCCTCCCGAACCCCGGCAGCATCAGCCTGCACAAGTACTGCGGGTTCGAGCAGGTCGGCCACATGCGCGAGGTCGGCTACAAGTTCGACCAGTGGATCGACGTGGCGTGGTTCCAGAAGATGCTCCACCCCGCCGAGCACAGACCTCCCGCCGAGCACATCGTCGTCACCGCCTAGATCCGGACAGTTACCCCTCCGCGGTCCCCCCGATGTGGGACGAAGGCCTGTCGGCTCGGGCCGATCGTCCCTGCTCTGCTTACGCGCATGCGCACACTCTTGAGTCAGGGGGCGTAGGAGGCGGGCATGGCGCACCAGCACAGTGGGCCGGGCAGCGTCGAGATCGACGGGAGCCCGGAGCTGATCAGTGCGCGCCACCCGCTCGCGATGGTCTACGGCGGAGGTGGGGTCTTCGGCATCGCCTACACCTCCGGGGTCGCGGCCGGCCTGGCCGACACAGGCATCGAGGTCGCCACCGCGCCCTCGCTCGGCACCTCGGCCGGTTCGTGGACCGCCTCGGCACTGGCCCTCGGCCTGGAGTACGACGACTTCACCGGCCTGCGCTCGCCGACGGTCCCGAACCTACGCGTCGGCGTCCTCGCGGAGATCGCCCGTGAGGTCTTCGGCGAGGCCACCCACCACCTGGTGTCGGTGTCGGCGGTGTGCGTGCGCACCCAGCGACGCCACATCCTCGACGGGGGCGTCTACCCGCTCGCCGACCTCGTGGCAGCGTCCTCCGCGGTGCCCGGCCTGCTGCCCCCGCACCGCATCGACGGCCGGTTGTACGTCGACGGCGGGATGTGGTCCGCGACCTCGGTGGATGCCGCTTCCGAGGCGGACCGGGTGATCGTCGTGGCACCGCTCGCCGGCACCGTGATGGGGCCGATGGGCAGGACGGCCGGCTTCCTGCTGGCACGTGAGCTGCAGAAGTGGCGTAACCGGCATCCCGACGCCGAGGTCATCATGATCCGGCCGAACCGCGAGATCGCCCGTCTGGCGGGCCGCAACCCGCTCGGCCTCTTCGACGACCAGCGGGCGCACAAGATCTACCCCGTCGCCTACGAGCAGGGGCTGCGCTGGGGCGAGCGGATCACCACCGGCACACGACCGGCCGCCTGAGCGCCACCCGTTCAGGAGAGCAGCATCTTGCCGAGCCGCCTCGAGACGACCATGAGGCCGATCGTGCCCATCGCGGCGAGGTAGACCACCGAGATGGCGGAGGACCAGGACAGCGCCCCGGTGGTGAGCTCCCGGCAGAGCACCACGCCGCGGTAGAGCGGGGTCACCTCGATCAGCCAGCGCAACGGGCCCTGGAACGCGTCGACCGGGAAGAAGGTCGCCGAGAACAGGAACATCGGCATGATCGCGAGCTGGATGAACTCGAAGTCCTGCCAGGACCGCATGTAGGTGGTCAGTGCCATCCCGACGCCCGCGAAGGCGTAGCCGATGAGAAGGGCCGCGGGCAGCGCGAGCACCGCCCACCAGGACCCGACCAGCCCCATCGCCAGCATGACGAGGAGGAAGCCCGCGGAGTAGGTCCCTCCCCGCAGCAGCGACCACGTGATCTCGCCGCGGGCGATGTCGACGACGCGCATGGGCGTGGCGAGGATCGAGTCGTAGAGCTTCTCGAACTTCAGCTTGAAGAAGATGTTGAACGTGCTGTCGAGGACGGCGCCGTTCATCGCCGAGGCGGCGAGCATGCCGGGAGCCACGAACGCGGCGTAGGCCACCACCCGGTCGTTGAACTCGAAGGGCTCGATCATCGCCCCGACGCCGACCCCGATCGAAAAGAGGTAGAGCACGGGCTCGAGGAAGCCTGTCGCGAAGAACACCCAGTTGCGCAGATAGGCGCGGTAGTTGCGGTCGACCAGGCGCCAGGACGCCTCTGCGCCGGTCATCGTCCGGCGCTCCATCCGGGTCATCGCCATGCCGGTGAGGGCCATCAGAGGATCAACCTCCGCTCGAGCCTGCGCACCGCCCACCACCAGCCGAGGCCGGTCATCACGAGCAGGTAGGCGACGTGCACTGTGGCGACCGAGGCGTCGAGATTCCCGAGGGTGAGCATGCGGGTCAGGTCCACGCCGTGCCACAGCGGCGTGAGGCGCGCGAGCCACTCCAGAGGGGCGGAGAGGTTCGAGATCGGGAAGAACGCCCCCGAGAAGAGGAACAGCGGGATGATCACCAGCCGGTAGACCAGCGCGAACCCCGCCTCGGAGGAGAGGCCCGCGGTGTAGCCGTAGAGGACGCTGCCGAAGGCCAGGCCGATCAGGACCTGCACTCCGAAGGCGAGCAGGGCGCCGCTCCACGAGGTGTAGACGCCGAAGAACGCCAGGACGGCCATGAATACCGCCGCGGTCGTGGCCACCCGGAAGACGACGTACATCAGGTGGGCGGCGACGATGTCCGCGGGTGCGAGCGGCGTGGCGATCATGGCGTAGTAGGTCTTGTTCCACTTGATGGCACCCATCACCGGCCAGAGCACCTCCCCCACAGCGATCTGCATGACGTGGGCTGCCAGCAGGCCCGGGGCGACGTAGGCGAGGTAGGTCGGTGCGCCCTCGAGGTCGGCCCGGGCGGTGTTGATGTAGCCGCCGAGGAGGATGCCCATGGCGGCGACGTAGAGCATGGGTGTCACGAAGGAGCTGACCACCGAGCCCTTCCAGGTGCGGCGGTAGACGGTCGTCCAGTAGTCGACCTGGCGCAGGACGAGGGCGACCCGGCTCGGTGACGACGCGGGACGGGTGGTCGTGCTCATCAGTCGTTCAGGCTCCGTCCCGTGAGCCGCAGGAAGACGTCCTCGAGCGTGGAGCGGCGCACCAGCACCGCCACCGGCTGGAGGCCCCGCTCATGGACCTTGGCGAGCGCCTCCTCCCCGTCGTGGGTGTAGAGCAGGATGCGGTCGGGCAGCACCTCGACCCGCTCGGCCAGGTCCTCGACCTCGGCGGTGAGGTCCTCGTGCTCGCCCACGCCGAAGCGAAGCTCGGCGACCTCGCGGGTGGAGTGGGCACGGATCAGCTCGAGAGGTGAGCCCTCGGCAGCGATCCGTCCGCCGTCCATCACCACCAGCCGATCGCACAGCTGCTCGGCCTCGTCCATGTAGTGCGTGGTGAGCACGAGTGTGACGCCCTGACGCTTGAGGCGGAACAGCTGGTCCCACAGCACGTGGCGGGCCTGCGGGTCCAGGCCCGTGGTCGGCTCGTCGAGCAGGAGGAGGTCGGGCCGGTTGACCAGCGAGCGGGCGATGGTGAGGCGACGCTTCATGCCGCCGGAGAGGTCCTCGACCTTCGCCTTGGCCTTCTCCGTCAGCGACACGAACCCCAGCAGCTCGTCGGCGCGAGCAGAGACCTCGGCCTTGGGAATGCCGAAGTAGCGGCCGTAGACGACGAGGTTCTCCCGGACGTTCAGCTCCGTGTCGAGGCTGTCCTCCTGCGGGCAGACACCCAGGCGCGCGCGGATCGCCGGCCCCTCGGTCGCTGGGTCCATGCCGAGGATGCTCAGCTCGCCTCCGCTCGGCGGGGACACGGCCGCGATCATGCGCATGGTGGATGACTTGCCGGCGCCGTTGGGGCCGAGGAAGCCGAACGCCTCGCCGGGACGCACCTCGACGTCGATGCCGCGGACAGCCTCGAAGCTGCCGAAGGACTTGCGCAGACCTCGGGCGCGGACCATCGGCGCAGGGGTCTCCTGCCGGTCGAGCGACTGGGTTTCGGAGTGCGGATGAGACACGCCTAGCAACCCTAGACGGCGCCCCCGACAGTTTTCACCGGCTTTTCCCAGGCGAGTTCGCCTTGCCCTCCAGGGCTGTCGGTGGCATGGGTCAGGATAGTGGGGTGACAGGCGGAGAAGGCTCGTCGGGCGACCCCGGCGTACCCACCGGCTTCAGCGCCCCGACCCGCACCTGGTTCGAGGCGGCGTTCGCCGCGCCCACCCCCGCCCAGGTCGGCGCCTGGGAGGCGATCTCCGCGGGCCGCAGCGCCCTCGTCGTGGCCCCGACCGGGTCCGGCAAGACACTGTCGGCGTTCCTGTGGTCCCTGGACCGGCTCGCCTCGCAGCCCCCGCCGGAGGAGAAGCTCCGCCGCTGCCGCGTCCTCTACGTCTCCCCGCTCAAGGCACTCGCGGTCGACGTCGAGCGCAACCTCCGTGCGCCGCTCACGGGCATCCGCCACACCGCGGACCGGCTGGGTGCGCCGGTCCGCGACATCACCGTCGGCGTACGCTCCGGCGACACCCCGGCTCCCGAGCGGCGGCGGCTCGCCACCGCACCGCCCGACATCTTGATCACCACCCCCGAGTCGCTGTTCTTGATGCTCACCTCCCAGGCGCGCGAGGCGCTGCGCGGGGTGGAGACGGTGATCGTCGACGAGGTCCACGCGGTGGCGGGCACCAAGCGCGGGGCCCACCTCGCTCTCAGCCTCGAGCGGCTCGACGCCCTGCTCGACGAGCCGGCTCAGCGGATCGGGCTCTCGGCGACGGTGCGTCCGACGGAGGAGGTCGCCCGCTTCCTCGGTGGGTCCCGACCCGTCGAGGTCGTCGCACCGGAGGCGGACAAGGCGTGGGACCTCCAGGTCGTGGTCCCGGTCGAGGACATGACCGAGCTCGCACTCGCCCAGCCCGACGAGGTGCCGGAGGGCTCGGCAGCGGGGAACGCCGAACGGCGCGCGTCGATCTGGCCGCACGTCGAGGAGCGGGTCGTCGACCTCATCGAGCAGCACCGGTCGACGATCGTCTTCGCCAACTCCCGCCGCCTCGCCGAGCGCCTGACCGCCCGCTTCAACGAGATCGCCGCCGACCGGGCGGAGGCCGGTGCCGTGGTGGGGAGCGACAACGAGGACGGGCGGAGCCCGGGACCGCCGGGGAGCATGCAGGCTGTGACCGCCCCCACGCGGACCCCGGCGGACCTCATGGCCCAGTCCGGCCAGTCGTACGGCGCCCCGACGGTGATCGCCCGCGCCCACCACGGCTCGGTCTCCAAGGAGCAGCGGGCCCTGATCGAGGACGACCTCAAGCGCGGAGCCCTGCCCTGCGTCGTCGCCACGAGCAGCCTCGAGCTCGGCATCGACATGGGTGCGGTCGACCTGGTCGTGCAGATCGAGTCGCCGCCGAGCGTCGCGAGCGCCCTCCAGCGGGTCGGTCGCGCAGGCCACCAGGTCGGCGAGGTCTCCCGCGGCGTGCTGTTCCCCAAGCACCGCAGCGACCTGGTGCACACCGCCGTGGCCGTCGAGCGGATGCGAGAGGGAAGGATCGAGTCCCTGCGCGTCCCGACGAACCCGCTCGACGTGCTCGCCCAACAGGTCGTGGCGGCCACGTCGGTCGACGACTGGGACGCCGACGAGTTCTTCGACCTCGCCCGGAGGGCGGCCCCGTTCACGAGCCTGCCGCGCTCGGCGTACGACGCCACGCTGGACCTGCTGTCGGGCCGCTACCCGTCCGACGAGTTCGCCGAGCTGAGACCACGCATCGTCTGGGACCGCGTCACCGGCTCGCTCAGCGCCCGCCCCGGCGCCCAGCGGCTCGCGGTCACCAGCGGGGGCACCATCCCCGACCGCGGTCTCTTCGGCGTCTTCCTCGTCGGTGAAAAGGCCTCCCGCGTGGGCGAGCTCGACGAGGAGATGGTCTACGAGTCCCGGGTGGGCGACGTGTTCGCGCTCGGGGCCACGAGCTGGCGCATCGAGGACATCACCCATGACCGGGTGCTGGTCTCCCCCGCTCCTGGACAGCCCGGTCGCCTGCCCTTCTGGAAGGGTGACCAGCTCGGTCGTCCCGCGGAGCTCGGTGCGGCGATGGGCGCGTTCACGCGCGAGCTGTCCGCGCTCCCGCAGGAGGAGGCGGTGGCGCGTGGGCGTGGGGCGGGGCTCGACGAGTGGGCCGCGAGCAACCTCGTGGCGTTCCTGGAGGAGCAGCGCGAGGCCACGACGACGCTCCCGACCGATCGGACGATCCTGGTGGAGAGGTTCCGCGACGAGCTCGGTGACTGGCGGATCGTCGTCCACTCCCCCTACGGCGCCCAGGTGCACGCGCCGTGGGCGTTGGCCATCGGCGTGCGGCTGAGGGAGCGCTACGGCATCGACGCGCAGGCCCTTCCCGGCGACGACGGGATCGTGCTGCGCGTGCCCGAGACCGACCAGGCGCCGCCCGGGGCCGAGGTGGTGGTGTTCGAGCCGGATGAGATCGCGGAGATCGTCACCTCCGAGGTGGGCGGCTCGGCGCTGTTCGCCTCCCGCTTCCGCGAGTGCGCCGCCCGTGCCCTCCTGCTCCCCCGTCGCGATCCCGGCCGCCGCTCGCCCCTGTGGCAGCAGCGGCAACGTTCGGCACAGCTGCTGGAGGTGGCGGCGAAGTACCCCTCCTTCCCGATCGTGCTCGAGGCCGTGCGCGAGGTGCTCCAGGACGTCTACGACGTGCCGGCGCTGGTCGGGCTGATGAAGGACGTCGGCTCGCGCCGGGTCCGGCTGGCCGACGTCGACACGCACCAGCCCTCGCCGTTCGCCCGTTCCCTGCTGTTCGGCTACGTCGCGGCGTTCATGTACGAAGGCGACTCCCCCGTCGCCGAACGGCGGGCGGCCGCACTCTCGCTCGACCAGGGGCTCCTCGCAGAGCTGCTCGGCCGGGCCGAACTGCGCGAGCTCCTCGACCCGGACGTGCTGGCCGACGTGGAGGCCGAGCTGCAGCGTATGGTCCCCGACCGGCAGACGCGCGACGCGGAGGGCGTGGCCGACGTGCTTCGCCTGCTCGGGCCGCTGACCGTGGACGAGGTGGGTGCCCGCACCGTCGAGGACTCCCGCGCCCAGGTGCCGACCTGGCTCGAGCTGCTGCGCGACGCCCGTCGGGTGGTGCAGGTCCGGGTAGCCGGCGAGGAGCGGTGGGCGGTGGTCGAGGACGTGGCCCGACTCCGCGACGGCCTGGGGGTCCCGGTGCCCCCCGGCACACCCGAGCCGTTCATCGAGCCCGTCGCGGACCCCCTGGCCGACCTCGTGTCCCGCTACGCCAGGACCCACGGGCCGTTCACCGCCGCCGACGTCGCGACCCGGCTCGGCCTCGGCGTGGCGGTCGCACAGCAGACCCTCGTCCGCCTGGCGGCCCAGGGCCGGGTGCTGGAGGGGGAGTTTCGTCCGGCCGGGACCGGGTCGGAGTGGTGCGACGCCGAGGTCCTGCGCCGACTGCGTCGACGGTCGCTCGCTGCGCTGCGCAAGGAGGTCGAGCCGGTCGACCCGGCGACGCTGGGACGTTTCCTCCCCGTCTGGCAGAACGTCGGAGTCAAGCTTCGCGGGGTCGACGGCGTACTCGCGGTGGTCGACCAGCTCGCCGGCTGCGCCGTGCCCGCCTCGGCCCTGGAGCCGCTGGTGCTCGGCAGCCGGGTCGTCGACTACGCCCCCTCGATGCTCGACGAGCTCACGGCGAGCGGTGAGGTGCTCTGGGCGGGCCATGGCACGCTGCCGGGCACCGACGGCTGGGTCTCCCTGCACCTCGCCGAGTCCGCGCACCTGACGTTGCACGACCACGGCGAGCTGGAGTCGACGCCCCTGCACGAGGCGATCCTCGTGGCACTCTCCGGCGGTGGGGCGTTCTTCTACCGTCGGCTCGCCGACCTCGCGCAGACCGAGGTGGGCCTCGCCGACGACGCCGCTGTCCAGGCGGCGCTGTGGGACCTCGTGTGGGCTGGCCTGGTCGCCGGCGACACCCTCGCGCCGCTGCGCGCCCTCACCAGCACCGGCCGCACGGCCCACCGCGCCACAGGCGGCCGACGTACGCCTCCTCGGGCCCGCGGCCTCGGCCGGCGGCCACCCGGCCCCGGGCGCGGCCCGAGCCGCACGGGTCCGCCCACGGTGGCCGGGCGCTGGGCGCTCCTGCCCGAGCTCGAGCCCGACGTGACCCGCCGGGCCCATGCGTCCGCGGAGGCGCTGCTGGAGCGGCACGGCATCGTCACCCGCGGAGCGGTCACCAGCGAGCGGGTTCCGGGCGGCTTCGCCGGTGTCTACAAGGTGCTCTCTGCGTTCGAGGACTCCGGGCGCTGTCGCCGCGGGTACTTCATCGCCTCCCTCGGGGCCGCCCAGTTCGGCGTCCCGGGGGCAGTGGACCGGCTTCGTTCGTTCTCCCGGGACCCGGGCGCCGAGCCGGGCGGGAAGTCCGCCGCGGTGGCGCTCGCGGCGACCGACCCTGCCAACCCCTACGGTGCGGCCCTCCCCTGGCCCGACCGGGTGGTGGTCGAGGGCGACCCGACGGACAGCGGTGAGGCGGCGCGAGCCTCTCACAGACCCGGCCGCAAAGCGGGTGCGCTGGTCGTGCTCGTGGACGGCGAGCTCGTGCTGTACGTCGAGCGTGGTGGTCGCACCCTGCTGACCTTCGACGACGACCAGAGCCGCCTGGGGACCGCGACGCAGGCGCTCGCCGGCGCCGTACGCCAGGGGGCCCTGGGTCGGCTGACCGTCGAGCGCGCCGACGGGGAGCACATCCTGGGTCTGGGTGACCGGCCCACGGGATTGCGGCAGGCCCTCGAGGCGGCAGGGTTCGTGGCCACGCCGAGGGGGTTGCGCATCCGTGCCTGAGGGCGACACCGTCTGGCGCACCGCGCACCACCTCGACAGGGCGCTCTCCGGGCACGTGCTGGTCGCCTCGGACTTCCGCATCCCCGCCTACGCCACCCTCGACCTCTCCGGCAGGCGGGTGCTCGAGACGGTCGCCCGCGGCAAGCATCTGCTGACCCGGATCGGGGAGGGCGAGGAGGCTCTCACGCTCCACACCCACCTGAAGATGGAGGGGTCCTGGCACCTCTACCGCGAGGGGACGCCGTGGCGACGGCCGGCCCACGAGGCGCGGGTGGTGCTGCGCACGACCGAGTGGACCGCGGTCGGCTTCGCCCTTGGTGTTCTCGAGGTGCTTCCCCGGGCTGACGAGGACTCTGGCGTGGGACACCTGGGGCCGGATCTGCTCGGCCCCGACTGGGACCTGGAGGAGGCGGTACGCCGGGTGCGCGCCGACCCTGAGCGAGCGGTCGGGGAGGCGATCTTGGACCAGCGCAACGTCGCGGGCATCGGCAACATGTACAAGTCCGAGCTCTGCTTCCTCCTCGGGCTCGACCCGTGGCTGCCCGTGAGCGAGGTCCCCGACCTGGCCGCGTTGCTGCGGCAGGCCAGGCGGGTGCTCGAGGCGAACAAGCTCCGGACCGCCCAGACCACGACCGGCGACACCCGTCGCGGGAAGCAGCTGTGGGTCTACCGGCGCGACAAGCAGCCGTGCCGCCGCTGCGGCACCCCGCTCCGGGTCGGGATGCAGGGCCCGGAGACCGGGGAGCGGGCGACGTACTGGTGCCCGTCCTGCCAGCCGAAGCGCTGACCAGACCACGACCAGGGCGGGCTGCTCTCGCGCTCGCGCGGGCGTACCTTCGAAGCCATGTCCCAGCCGGCCCCGGTGAGGCTGCTGACTCCCGCGTTCGTGGCGCTGACGCTGTCGGACCTCGCGTACTTCACGGCCGTAGGCGTCCTGCTGGCCACCACACCCCTGTTCGTCACCGGTCCGCTCGGTGGCGCAGAGCTCGGCGTCGGCCTGGCGATGGGCTCGTTCAGCGTCACGACACTGCTGCTCCGCCCGTGGGCGGGCCGGTGGGTGGACCGTCACGGGCGGCGGCTGCTGCTCGTGGGCGGCGCGGCGGCCTTCGCCGTGGTGACCGTCGGGCACCTGGTGGTCGACAGTCTGCCCGCCCTGGTGGCGCTGCGGCTGCTCCTCGGCGCCGCGGAGGCGATGTACTTCGTCGCCGGCTTCGCCGCCCTGGCCGACCTCGCGCCTCCGCAGCGTGCCGGTGAGGCGCTGAGCCTCAACTCTCTCGCACTGTACGTCGGCATCGCGGTGGGACCGCTGCTCGGTCAGGCGCTGCTGCGTTGGAGGGGGTTCGACGCAGCCTGGATCGGCGCAGTCGCTCTGGCGGTGCTCGCCACAGCTCTGGCGACCCGCGTGCCCGAGACCCGTGGGCCCGTGGACGGCGACGCCCCCACCCCGCTGCTGCACAGGGCGGCCGTGGTGCCCGGGGTGGCGCTGTTCTGCGGTGTGGCCGCGACGTCGGGCTTCCTGGCCTTCGCCGTGCTGCACGCGCAGGCCGTGGGCATAGAGCGCTGGAGCGGGGTCCTGCTGGTCTTCGGCGGCACGGTCGTGGTGTGCCGGGTCGCCCTGGCGAGGCTGCCCGATCGCGCGGGCCCCGCCCGCCTCGCGGCCGCAGCACTCGCGGTCTGCGCGATGGGGCTCATGGTGGTCGGTGCGTTCGAGACGCCGGTGGGACTCGTCGTGGGGACGGTCGTGCTCGCCCTGGGCGTCGCCTTCGTGACACCGGCCGTCTTCGCCACCGTCTTCAATACCGTCCCGGCCGCCGAACGCGGCAGCGCCGCCGCGACGACGAGCGTCTTCATCGACCTCGGGCTCAGTGGCGGGCCCATCCTGCTGGGGGTCATGGCGGCGACCACGTCCCTGCCCACGTCGTTCCTGCTGGCCGCCGTGCTCCCGGCCGCGGGGAGCCTGCTGCTCGTGGGCAAGGCTGGACGAAGGGCGCAGGTGGGGCGTCCAAGCGACCTGCGCCCCGGATGAGACGACCCCTGCGAGCGGCGGTGGTCAGGCTGCCGAAGCCACCACGTCGCCGGCGTCCGCTGCGGGGGCCGCGGCCTCGTCGACCGCGATCGCGAGGGCTGCCTCCTCCATGGCCACCGCGTCGCTGACCTCGGCGAGGATCTCGGAGAGCGGCACGTCGAGGGCCGCGCAGATCGACGCGAGCAGCTCAGAGGACGCCTCCTTCTGACCCCGCTCGATCTCCGAGATGTAACCAAGGCTCACCCGCGCCTCGGCAGACACCTGGCGCAGCGTCTGGCCCTGGCGGATCCGCCTCGTGCGGAGGACCTCACCGAGCAGGCGACGAAACAGGACCATGCCGCTGCTCCTTTCTCCGACGACGTTCTTCGGACAACGCTACCGGTAGGACGAAACTTCCCGCCCGGATCATCACCAGCCGGTCGGCAGCACAAACCTCCGACCAGACCGGCACTGGACATTACCGCGTGCCGGTGACCGTCTCGAGGACCAGGTCGACCGCGGCCTTCACGACCTTCTCCCGGATCTCGGGGCGTTCTCCGTCGAACTCGAAGCGCTCGGAGCGGACGCCGTCGGGGCCGGCCACCCCGATGTACACGAGCCCGACGGGCTTGCCCTCCTGGGTGGCGGGGCCGGCGACACCGGTGGTGCTCACGGCGAAGTCGGCGCCGAGGAGGTCGCGGACACCGGTGGCCATCTCCTCGGCGCACTCGGCCGAGACCACGCCGTGCTTCTCGACGGTCGCGTCCGAGACCCCCAGCACCCGCTCCTTCACCTCGGTGGCGTAGCTGACCACTCCGCCGAGGTAGGTGTCGCTGGCGCCGGGAGCCGCGCTGAGCACGTCGCCGAGACGGCCGCCGGTGAGGGACTCCGCGGTCGCGAGCATCGCGGAGCGCCGGAGCAGCTCGGCCTGCAACGTGGTGGCCGGAGTCACCTGGTCCACGACATCTGGCGTACCTGCTGCCACGGTCTCGTCGCCGCCGGCACCCTGTCTACTGCCCTGTGTGCTCACGGCGGTCATGGTAGCCACCCCCGTCGATCCGAAACCCGGAGCCGGCCACGTCTTCCTCGCTCCCGGTAGCGTGTGGAGATGGCACTCCGCATCGAGGACTACGCGCTCATAGGCGACACCCACACGGCCGCCCTGGTCGGCCGCGACGGGTCGGTGGACTGGCTCTGCCTTCCTCGGTTCGACGCCCCTGCCTGTTTCGCCGCCCTGCTCGGCGATCCCGACCACGGCCGCTGGCTCCTCGGACCCGACGAGCCCTACACGTGCTCGAGGCGCTACGTCGGCAACACGACGGTCCTCGAGTCGACGTACACCACCGAGGGCGGGAAGGTCCGAGTCGTTGACGTGATGCCGGTGGGCGACGAGCGGGCAGACCTGGTCCGCCGGGTCGTGGGCATCGAGGGCACGGTGCGCATGCGGCACGACTGGGTGGTGCGCCTGGGCTACGGCAAGATCAAGCCCTGGGTGTCGCGGCACGACCTCGACGGCACCGAGGTGATCATGGCGATCGCGGGGCCGGACAAGCTGGTGCTACGCGGCAGCCGCCTGCCCTCGGCGGACGAGGGTCACCACCGCGACAGCTTCGAGGTCTCTGCCGGGGAGGAGCTCACCTTCGCCACGACGTGGGTGCCCTCGCACCACGACGTGCCGGAGCTCCTCGAGTTCGACCCCCGGATCGACGCCACGATCGACCACATGGAGGAGTGGGCCTCCCACTGCGGCTACGACGGCCCCTACCGCGAGGCCGTGGTGCGGTCCCTCATGACGCTGCGTCTGATGACCCACGGCGGCACCGGCGGGATCGTCGCTGCCCCGACGACCTCCCTGCCCGAGCACTTCGGGGGCGTACGCAACTGGGACTACCGCTTCTGCTGGCTGCGCGACGCCTCCCTCACCCTGGAGGCACTGCTCGCGTGCGGCTACAGCGTGGAGGCTCGGCTGTGGCGCGACTGGCTCCTGCGGGCCGTGGCCGGGGACCCAGCCGACCTCCAGATCATGTACGCCGTCGACGGCGGGCGGGACCTTCCCGAGCGGGAGCTGGACCACCTGGCCGGCTACGAGGACTCGCGACCGGTCCGCGTCGGCAACGGCGCGGTCTCGCAGAAGCAGACCGACGTGCTGGGCGTGGTGATGGTCGCCCTGGAGATGGCCCGCGAGCTGTGCATCCCCGAGACCGACGACTCCTGGGCGTTGCAGCGGGCGCTCGTGGAGGACCTCGCCGGCCACTGGGACGAGCCGGACCACGGCCTGTGGGAGATCCGCGGGCCGATGCGCCACTTCACCCACTCGCGGGTGATGGTGTGGGTTGCCCTCGACCGGGCGGTCCGGGCCGTCGAGCAGCACGGCTTCGACGCCCCCGTCGACGAGTGGCGCAAGGTCCGGGACGTGGTGCGCGAGGAGGTCCTGACCCGGGGGTACGACGAGGGGCGCAACACCTTCACCCAGCACTACGACACCACCGAGGTCGACGCGGCGCTGCTCGTGCTCCCGCTGGTGGGGTTCGTCGACGGGGACGACCCGAGGATGCTGGGCACGATCGCGGCAGTCGAGCAGGACCTGATGCGAGACGGCCTGGTGCTTCGGTACCGCACCGAGACCGGCGTCGACGGGCTGCCCGGCGACGAGCACCCGTTCCTGGCGTGCTCCTTCTGGCTGGTCTCGGCCTACGCCAGGGCCGGGAGGTCGGAGGACGCCCACGTGCTCATGAAGCGCCTGCTGCAGCTCCAGAACGACGTGGGGCTGCTCGCGGAGGAGTACGACCCCGAGACCGGGAGGATGGCCGGCAACTTCCCACAGGCGTTCTCCCACCTCGCACTCGTCGGAGCAGCTGTCCACCTCGCCGACGCAGATCCCGGGGAGAGCGGCCCCGTCATCGACCCCGCCCAGACCACGTCGGAGCGCTGACCCGGCGGTCCTGAGACCTCGGCAGCGTGTCGGCGGGGGTGGTCCCAGCTAGCGGGCGGCCGTGCTCTTGTGGTGGCGGCGCTGCTTGAAGGCGTCGCGGAAGAACTCGTAGCCGGACCACATGGTCATCGCCACCGCCGCAGCGAGGAGCACGACCGCCGCCCACCACACCACCGTCGCCGCCCCCGCGAGCGGGCCTTCCACCAGCCGCAACGGCAGCACGAGCAGGCTGAGGGCGAGGCCCTGGAGCATCGTCTTGAGCTTTCCGGACGAGCTGGCGGCCAGCACCACGTGCTTGGCGACCGAGAGCCGCATGACGGTCACACTCCACTCGCGCACGAGCACGAGGATCGTGACCCACCACCACACCTCACCGATGACCGACAGGCCGATGAACGCCATGCCGGTGAGCGCCTTGTCGGCGATCGGGTCGGCGATCTTGCCGAAGTTCGTCACCAGGTTGTGCTTGCGCGCCAGGTCGCCGTCGATCTTGTCGGTCACCATCGCTGCGACGAAGATCAGGAAGGCCACGCTGCGCCACAGCACCGACTCGCCGCCGTCGACGAGCAGCGCCCACGCGAAGAACGGCACCATGAGGATGCGCAGGCTGGTCAGCGCGTTGGGGATGTTCCAGTTGCTCGGCTTCGCGTCCACGCTCACGGTCACAGGTTCCTACTTCTCCTCGGTCGCGGCGCTCGCCACGAGGTCGACACCGTCCGAGGCGGTCACGACGGCCGGGACGATCTCGCCTACATATGCCCCGACGGGCAGGTCCACAACCATCGTCGAACCGTCCACCTCCGGGCCCTGGTGGGCCGCCCGCCCCTCGGCGCTGCCGTCGCCGCTCAGGGACTCCAGCAGCACGTCCACACGCTCCCCGATGCGCTCCTCCGCCCGCTGGGCGGTGAGCTCCTCGGCCAGCCTCGTGACGTGCTCGGTGCGCGCCCGGATCTCCTCCTCGTCGAGCTTGCCGTCGTACGTCGCGGCCTCGGTGCCGTCCTCGTCGGAGTAGCCGAACACGCCGACGGCGTCCATCCGCGCCGCCTCGATGAAGTCGCAGAGGGTCTCGAGGTCCTCCTCTGTCTCACCGGGGAAGCCGACGATGACGTTGGACCGCACCCCCGCCAGCGGCGCCTGCGTGCGGACCCGCTCGAGGAGAGCCAAGAAGCTCTCCGGGTCGCCGAACCGGCGCATCCGTCGGAGCACGGCGTTCGAGGCGTGCTGGAAGGAGAGGTCGAAGTAGTCCGCGACACCTGGGGTACCCGTGATCGTGCCGACCAGCCCGGGCCTGGTCTCGGCCGGCTGGAGGTAGGAGACCCGGACCCGCTCGACGCCCTCGACGGCGGCGAGCTCGGGCAGGAGCGTCTCGAGCAGCCGGACGTCGCCGAGATCCTTGCCGTAGGAGGTTGAGTTCTCGCTGACCAGGAAGAGCTCCTTCACGCCCTGCTCGGCGAGCCAGCGGGCCTCACCCAGGACGTCGGAGGGGCGGCGGGACACGAAGGAGCCACGGAAGCTGGGGATCGCGCAGAACGAGCAGCGCCGGTCGCAGCCGCTCGCGAGCTTGAGGGGCGCCATCGGTCCTCCGTCGAGGCGGCGGCGGACCGCCCGAGGCCCTGCGGCGGGGGCCGCACCGTCGGGCAGGTCGGGTGCTGCGATCGTGTGGCCCGGGACGACGACCGAGGCCGCGGAGGCACCCCGATCGCTCGGGGAGATCGGGAGCAGCTTGCGGCGGTCCTGCGGTGTGTGCGGATGCTGCTGCTCCCCGGCCAGGACCGACCGGAGGCGGTCGGCGATGTCGGGGTAGTCGTCGAAGCCGAGGACCGCGTCGGCCTCCGGGAGGGACTGGGCGAGGTCCTTGCCGTAGCGCTCCGCGAGGCAGCCCACGGCGACGACCGCCTTCGTCGTACCCCCGCCCTTGAGGTCCGAGGCCTCGAGCAGGGTGTCGACGGAGTCCTTCTTGGCAGCCTCCACGAAGCCGCACGTGTTGACGACCACGGTCTCGGCGTCGGACGGGTCGTCGACGAGGCGGAACCCGCCGGACTCGAGCCTTCCGGCGAGCTCTTCGGAGTCGACCTCGTTGCGCGCGCACCCGAGGGTGAGCATCGCGACGGTGGTGAGGCCGGCCTGTGCGGACGCGGCGGTTTCAGGAGAACTGGTCATATCCGTCTACGAGTATGACGGGCCGACACCCGTGAGGGCGAACCGCGCCTGCGAGGCGAGCGAGGGAGGTCACATCCCCGGCGTGCCGCGATCGGCGCCCAGGCCCGCGTCCCGCGCCCGGGCCACGGCCTCCGCGCGGCCGCTGACGTGGAGCTTCGCGAACACGTTCGAGACGTGGTTGCGGACCGTCTTGTCGCTGACGACGAGGCGCCGTGCGATCTCTGGGTTGGTGAGCCCCCGGGCGACCAGGTCGAGGATCTCGCGCTCCCGGTCGGTCAGCTCGGGGAACGGCGTCGCCCCGTGGTCCGGGCGTCCGCCTGCGAAGTACCCCAGGACCCTGGCCGCGATCGCGGAGGAGAAGACCACCTCGCCGTGCCCGACAGCATCGAGAGCCCGGGCGATCTCGGAGCGGTCCGCCCCTTTCAACAGGTAACCCCTCGCCCCGGCCCGGACTGCGGCGAAGACCGACTCGTCGCCCTCGAGCATCGTGAGCACGAGCACCGCGGTGGCGGGCTGCCGTTCGCAGATGAGCCGGGTGGCGTCCACCCCGTTGAGCACCGGCATGTGGAGGTCCATCACCACCACGTCGGGTGTGAGCGCGGCGGCCGCGTCGACGGCCTCCTGCCCGTCGGCGGCCTCCCCCACGACCTCCGTGCCCGGCATCGACGAGATCGCGGTGACCAGCCCCTCCCGGTAGAGGGGATGGTCGTCGACGACGAGCACCCGGAGGCTCACGGGACCTCGCTGGGCAGTACGGCGACCACGCTCGTGCCCCAGCCACCGGTGCTGGTCTCGACCCGGCCACCGAGCTCCTCGGCACGCGCCGCCATCGACCCGGTGCCGACTCCCTCCGGGGCCCTTCCGTCCCGTCCGCTGCCGTCGTCGCGCACCTCGAGTCGCAGCGCGCCGGCGACCCGCACGAGGTGTACGTCGACGAGCGAGGCACCCGCGTGACGGACCGCGTTCGTCACGGCCTCCCCCGCGATCCGGAACGCCGCCACCTCGACCGCCGCCGGGAGGTCGCCCAGGTCGGCCACCTCCGACCGCACCCGGGTCCGCGAGGTCGACATCGCCGAGGCCATCTCCCGGACCGCGCCGGCGAGGCCGAGCTCGTCGACCATCGGGGGACGGAGGTCGTGCACGACGGCACGGACGTCGGCCACGGTGGCGTTGACACGGGGCACGAGCCGGTCAAGCAGGGCCGCCGCCGCGGAGGGGTCGTCGACCACGAGGTCCCGCGCGGTCTCGACTTGGAGCGCGAGCGCGGCCAGCGCAGGGCCCACCCCGTCATGGAGGTCACGGCGGAGCCGACGCCGCTCCTCCTCGCGAGCCAGCACCGTGGTCTCCCGCGCGAGGCGTGCCTCCCGGGCCAGCAGCACGGTGTGCACGGCCACGGCCGCCTGCCGGGCAAGGTCCTCCATCACCCGCTGCTCACCCCACCCGAACCCACCTGGGCGCCAGGCCGAGAGGGTGCCGAGGGTCTCCCCCGCGTAGACCAGAGGCACCGCGAGCGCCGAGGCCGGATCGGGTGCGTCTGCTCCGTGCCGGGTCACCGTCCCGTCGCGGAGCTCGAGCACCACGCCGCGAGCGTGCAAGGACCGCGACACCTGCTCCACCACCGACGGGAACACCCGGTCGGCGAGGTCGTCGGGTGACGTCGCCGCCTCCAGACGGTCACCGGTGCGCACGAGCACGGCAAGCGGCTCCTCGGCTCCGCCGTGGACGAGCTGGTTGACCCCTCGACGCAGCCAGGTGTGCAGCGGAAGGACGAGGAGGGCGACTCCGACCGCGGCGAGCACCTGGGCCGTCGTACCCCCGCCGAGGACCTCGCCGAGCACACGGGAGGCGGCGACGTAACCGGTCGCCACCACGACCGCGAGCCCGACGTAGACGAGTGTCCGCGAGATCACCAGGTCGACGCCCCACAGACCGTGACGCAGGGCCGCGGCCACCACCGCCGCGGGCAGTGGAAGCATCGCGAGCCCCACGAGGGCACCGGCCACCTCGGCCGGGACGACCCTGCCGGCCGCGAGAAGCAGGACGGTCGCGCCGACGCCGAGCAGCACCCACTTCAGCTGCTGACGCTCCGTCGCCGCTGCCCGCCGCCACCTGACGACGAGCGAGGCGACCGCCGTCACGACGGCTCCGACCAGGCCCGCCCCGAGCAGCGCCGGCCACGGGCCCGAGCCCAGCGCGGCCACCCCGACCGGGTTCGTCCACGCCGCCAGGGGCTCGGGGTGGTCCTGGAGCTCGTAGGGCGTGAACGCCCAGAAACCGGCGACCAGGACGACGGCAGCACCAGCCAGCCACATCGCCGGCCGCCATCCCCGTGACGGCAGGGTGCCCTCGGGGAGGAGGAGCGGCAGCACGGTCACGACCGCGACGTACGCCGGCGCCCAAGCCCAGGACCCCAGCCAGACCAGCCAGACCGTCGCGGGCAGGTCCGGGGCGGCCAGGGACCACTCGGTGGCGACGAGTGCAACCCCCTGCATGAGCCCGACCGCACCGAGGACCAGGTGCAGCCATCGGGCAGGCGACGCGCGGAGGACCAGCGCCGCACCCCCGTAGGCGAGCGCCGCGGCCAGGCCCATCAGCCAGAACGACGGCTCGACCACCCGCCCGGCGGACGCGTTCACGGCGTGCAGGACCGCACCGGCCAGGCCGGCCAGCACCGCCAGTCCCCCCAGCACCGCTCCCACGGGCTCATCATGGCCGCTGTGAAGTCCCGCCGTCACGGGACTTCACGTCCCGACCCTGGTCGAGACCCCGGCCCCTCGTGCCCGGGACGGCCCGGAGGCCAGCCTGGAGCGGTCCAACCAACCCGCTCCCTGGAGGGAACCGAGATGTCTGCTCTGGAAACCACGACCGCCACGACCCGCACGTCCCGCCCCCGCCCGCCGGCCAGCGTGGTCGCCGCCACCGGGCTCACCGGACTCGTCGCTGCCCTCGGCGCCTACGGCGCGGTCTACTTCACCGGTCTCGAGGGCTTCACCGACCTCGGCCTCACCTACCTGGTGACCTACGAGTTCATCACCCTGGGCGGCCTGGCCGCAGCTGTCGCACTGGCCCGCCGGTCCGAGCTCGGCCGCGTCGGCGTCGTCGCCTACGGCGTCTGGATGACCGTCTTCACCGTGTTCAAGGTCGGCTACATCCACGAGCTCGAGGCGATCCCGTTCGGCGTGGTGGGTGCCGCCGTCCTCGCTCTTGCCTCCACCCGGTCCGCCCGCCGCTACACGAGGGGCGAGTGAGGACCGGTCGTCGGCGCCGGCGCGTCGTGACTCCCGTCAGCGGAAGGTACGGCGCGCGGGCTCGCCGGCCTCGCCGAGCAGCCCCCTGTCGCGGCCGTCGACGCGCACCTCCACGGCCCCGCCGTCAGCTGCCCGGACCCGCACCGGCGGAGCCAGGCGGAGGGTCTTGCGCTCGCCGAGGACGAGCTCGCCGCTGAAGACGACCATGCCGTCGGCGTCGCGCACGACCACCCGCGTGTCGGCCTCGGACGCGGTGAGGCGCACGTTGACCGGCTCCACGGCGGCCGGTCCCTCCTGGCCCGGACCCGCCGGATAGCCGGAGTCCAGCCCGGCCGACCCGTCGAGGACCGGGGCCGGGACCTCGACCATCTCGACCGGCTCGGTCGTGAACAGGCGAGCGACTCCCCAGACCAGGACCAGGCTGAGCACGACGCCGACCAGGAGGCCCCAGTTGGGTCCTCCGACGGTGGAGCGGATGCTCCCGGTCATGCCGGTGGCGAGCTCGGCCTCGAAGACCCGCCGTGCGTTGATGGGGGCGGTGGCGTAGCGCTCCTCGAACTTCTCCAGCAGCGGCGCGGGATCCTTGCCGAGGATCCGGGCCAGCGTGCGCAGGTGGCCGCGGGAGTAGAAGTCGCCCCCGCACGGCGCGAAGTCGTCGACCTCGATCGACTCGATGACGTGGGGGCGGATCCGGGTGCGCTCGGCGAGGTCGTCGACGGACAGTCCCAGCCGGGTGCGCGCAGCGGTGAGCTCGGGCCCGATGACCGGGTCGTAGGCGGGCTCGGTGACGTAGTCGTCGATGACGAGCGGCTCGACGGGGTCGCCGAGCGTCGAGATCGGCCGAACCCGGTCGTCGAGGTCCACGCGCTCGAAGACGAGGTCGACGCTGCCGGGCCGGCGCATCTCACGCCCCTCGGCGGCGGGCTCGAGCTCCTCGGGGTGCAGCGCCGCGCTGCCCTCGGTCGGAGCCAGGTCCAACGTTGCCTCGGCACGGAGGCCAGGGCGGGTGTCGCGCAGCGGCGCGGGCGCCGCCAGAGGTGGGACACCGGTCTTCGAGGCAGCGCCCCCGGCGGTGTCCTGCTCGACGGTGGCGTCCTCCGCGGGGACCTCGCCGACGGGTGCCCCGTCGACGAGCCCGGCCGCCGGCGCGGGATCCGCGTCGACATCGTGGGCCCGGCCCTTGGCCACCCGGGAGACGATCGTCCCGATCCCACCGAGGATGCTGCGACGCGGCGGGCGGCCGGCCCGCACCTCCACTGCGCCGTCGACGACGAGGGGCGACTCCCCGACCTGGACGCCTTCCACGGGGATCGGCTGGACGGGATCGGCCACGGTCTCGGCCACGGCACCTGCCGCCGCGGGCTCGCCCTCCCCGGGTCGGTCGTAGCGCGTGGAGAGACCCGCGTCGGTGTGCGCGGCCGGGAAGACCTGGCGCGAGGCGGGCGGATCCACCTCACCTGCTGCGCACGTGTCCGACTCGTCCACGCCCACGCCACCCCCGGGAGTCGCCGCGACGTCCGCCGCCTCGGCCTGCTCCTGCGGCTGCGCGTCGGGGCCGGGGCCGGGGCCGGGGTCACCACCGGTCTCGACTACCTCGAGGGTGCGGGGGTCGAGCTCGAGCACCTCGGCCCGGCCGAGCGCGAGATCCGCGATCTCGGCGGCGAGTCCCCGCTCGCCGGTGCCCGAGACACGGGTCGTCGTCCCGAGCGGCACGGCGAGCGCGGCGCCGTACAGCTTCTGGTTCAGAGCCACCTGGCGACGTCCCCTGGCGTCGAGGCCGTCGAGAGCACGGGCGAGGCTGCGCGGGGTGAACACCAGCCGGCCATCGCGGAGGAAGCCTCGCCGCGGGTGGACCACCACCTGCCCGATCGCCTCCCAGGGAAGACCTCGCCACTCGTGGCCCAGCCTGACCCGGACCCCGAGGTCGTCGGCGACCAGCAGCGGGGTGCGGGCGTCGACGAGCGAGGCGAGGTAGACCGCGGCGACCAGCGACATCACGCCGAACAGCGTCCAGTCGAGGACCGTCATGGTCTGCGAGGCCCGCCACAGGTAGGCGATCGCCACCGCGGACGCAGCGGCGCCGACCAGCGCGGCGACCCCCGCGCTGCGGCGGACCACCACCGGGGTGCCGGCGACGACCGTCTCGCCGTCGGGACGCTGGACGGTGTCGGTCTGCTCGGTGAACTCTTCGGGCATGGCGCTCACTGTTCCCCCTGCAGGGTTGCGAGGACTTCCTCGAGGTCGTCGGGCTTGATCAGGACGTCGCGCGCCTTCGAGCCCTCGCTCGGGCCGACCACGCCACGGCTTTCCAGGATGTCCATGAGGCGGCCCGCCTTCGCGAAGCCGACCCGGAGCTTGCGCTGCAGCATCGAGGTGGACCCGAACTGCGTGGAGACGACCAGCTCGACCGCCTGAACCACGAGGTCCATGTCGTCACCGATGTCGTCGTCGAGGTCCCGCTTGCTCTGCTGGGGAGCGGTGACGTCCTCGCGGTAGCTCGGCTCGAGCTGGGCCTTGCAGTGGTTGACCACCTGATGGATCTCGGCCTCGGTGACCCAGGCGCCCTGCACACGCACCGGCTTGCCGGCGCCCATCGGCAGGAACAGCCCGTCACCCTGGCCGACGAGCTTCTCCGCGCCCGGCTGGTCGAGGATGACGCGGGAGTCGGCGAGGCTCGACGTAGAGAACGCCAGCCGCGAAGGCACGTTGGCCTTGATCAGCCCGGTCACGACGTCGACGGAGGGCCGCTGCGTGGCGAGCACCAGGTGGATGCCGGCGGCACGGGCGAGCTGGGTGATCCGGACGACCGCGTCCTCGACGTCACGGGGGGCGACCATCATCAGGTCGGCGAGCTCGTCGACCACGACGAGGAGGTAGGGGTACGGCGCCAGCACCCTCTCGCTTCCCGGCGGCACCTGGACCTTGCCGGCACGGACCGCCTTGTTGAAGTCGTCGACGTGACGGAAGCCGAACGCCGCGAGGTCGTCGTACCTCATGTCCATCTCGCGCACGACCCAGGCCAGCGCCTCGGCGGCCTTCTTCGGGGAGGTGATGATCGGGGTGATCAGGTGCGGGACACCCTCGTAGTGGTTGAGCTCGACCCGCTTGGGGTCGACGAGGATCATCCGGACCTCGTCAGGGGTCGACCGCATCAGGATCGAGGTGATCATCGAGTTGACGAAGCTCGACTTACCGGAGCCGGTCGCGCCCGCGACGAGCAGGTGCGGCATCTTCGCCATGTTGGCCACGACGAAGCCGCCCTCGACGTCCTTGCCGAGCCCGACGATCATCGGGTGGTGGTCGTTGCGGGCATTGCCCGACCGCAGCACGTCGCCGAGGGAGACGATCTCCTTGTCGACGTTGGGGATCTCGATCCCGATGGCGGACTTGCCCGGGATCGGCGAGAGGATCCGCACGTCGGCCGAGGCGACGGCGTAGGCGATGTTCTTGCCGAGAGCGGTCACCTTCTCGACCTTGACGGCCGAGCCGAGCTCGACCTCGTAGCGGGTGACCGTGGGGCCCCGGGTGTAGCCGGTGACCTGGGCGTCGATGTCGAACTGCTCGAAGACCTCGCTGAGTCGCGCGACCACGCCGTCGGACGCCTTCGACCGCGGCTTGTGGGGGCTGCCCGGCTTCAGGACGTCGTTGGCGGGCAGCGAGTAGGTGACGTCACCCGAGAGCGACAGCTGCTCCACGCGGGCCGGGAGCGGGGCGTGCGGGGGCGGCTCGAGCGCTCCCTTCTCGTTCGTGGTCGCCCCCTCGGCCCCTGCGTCTGCTCCGCCCTCGGCCTCGGCGGCGCCCTTCTTGCCGCGCTTGGACAGCGCCCGGCCCTCGAGGACCGGACTGTCGTAGGGCTTGTCGCCCATGTCGGGGTCGACGTCGTCCCCCGACATGGAGCCCACCCGTCGACGTGGACGGCCGCGCTTGAGCGGGGCGGTCTTCTCGTCGTCGTCGGCGCCGGCACCCTCCGGCGCACGTCCGAGGAGGCGGTCGCGGGCGGCAGCGAGGCGCGTCGGGATCTGGTAGACCGGCGTGCCGGTGATGACCAGGACGCCGAACAGGGCGAGGAGGACCAGCAGCGGCACCACGACGTAGGCCGTGCGCAGCAGGTCCATGAGCAGCGAGGCCATCACGAAGCCGAGCGCCCCGCCGGCCTGCTGGAGCTCGCTGATGTCACCGAGCCGGGGCTCGGGCATGCCGTTGGCGATGTGCACGAGGCCGAGGACGCCGAACAGCAGCGCCGCCCAGCCGATGACCTGGCGTCCGGCCGGACCGTTGCTCTCGGGGTTGCGCAGGTTGCGCACCGCGATGAAGACCAGCAGCAACGGGACGAACCAGCCGACGAGGCCGACCGAGCCGTTGACGACCGTGCGGGAGAAGTGGCCGACCGCACCGGGCAGCTGCCACCACACCGCCGCGGCGACCACCACCGCCAGGCCGATCAGGAACAGTCCGGCGCCGTCGCGGCGGTGCTCGGGCTCGAGGTCGCGGGCGGTGTGGCCGACGTGGCGGACCGCCGCTCCGGTCGCGTGGGCGACGCCGAGCCACACCGCGACGATCCCCCTGCCGAGGGCGGCGAAGAGCGTGGCAATAGGGCCAGGCCCGTTGCGGACCGCCCGGGGCGCCGGCCGCTTCGTCTTGGAGGACGAGCGCTTCGACGACGAGGACTTCCGTCGGGTCTGGCTGCCGGACGACCGGGTCCTCGAAGGAGCAGCGCCTGAGCCTCTGCTCTTTCGCGACGCCGGTGGGGAAGACGTACGGGTCGCCATGCTGACGAGGGTAGGCGAATGTCCCACCAGTCTCACGCTTCACACGCCGGTCGCCTGCCTGTGGTCCGGAGCGCCCTCGACCGTGTCCGCTTCGGCCGGCTCACCTAGAGTGAGAGGGCACCCCGAGAGAGGAAGCATCACCGTGGAGACGCTGCACCCTGCCCTTCAACCCGTCTACGCCGACGTCCTGCGACGCAACCAGGGCGAGATCGAGTTCCACCAGGCGGTCAAGGAGGTCCTCGCCAGCCTCAGCCCGGTCGTCGACAAGCGTCCGGAGTACGTCGAGGCCTCGATCATCGAGCGGATCTGCGAGCCGGAGCGACAGATCATCTTCCGGGTGCCGTGGGTCGACGACACCGACAACGTGCAGATCAACCGCGGGTTCCGGGTGGAGTTCAACTCCGCGCTCGGCCCCTACAAGGGCGGCCTGCGCTTCCACCCGAGCGTCTACCTCGGGATCGTGAAGTTCCTCGGGTTCGAGCAGATCTTCAAGAACGCGCTGACCGGCATGCCCATCGGCGGCGGCAAGGGCGGGTCGGACTTCGACCCCAAGGGCCGCTCCGACGGGGAGATCATGCGCTTCTGCCAGTCCTTCATGACCGAGCTCTACCGCCACATCGGCGAGTACACCGACGTCCCGGCCGGTGACATCGGCGTCGGCGGCCGTGAGATCGGCTACCTCTTCGGGCAGTACAAGCGCATCACCAACCGCTACGAGGCAGGTGTGCTCACGGGCAAGGGCATCACCTGGGGCGGCTCCCACGCGCGCACCGAGGCGACCGGTTACGGCACTGTCTTCTTCGTCAACGAGATGCTCACCGCCAAGGGCGAGTCCTTCGACGGCAAGCGGGTGGTGGTCTCCGGCTCCGGCAACGTGGCGATCTACGCCACCCAGAAGGTCCACCAGCTCGGCGGCAAGGTCGTCGCGATGTCCGACTCCTCCGGCTATGTGGTGGACGAGTCCGGTATCGACCTCGACCTGCTTCGCGAGATCAAGGAGGTACGCCGGGGCCGCATCAGCGAGTACGCCGAGGCGAAGGGCAACGGTGTCTCCTTCGTCTCCGGCGGGTCCGTCTGGGACGTCCCCTGCCAGGTGGCCCTCCCCTGCGCGACGGAGAACGAGCTGCCCGGCGAGGGGGCCAAGGCGCTCGTCGCCAACGGGGTCGAGGTGGTCGCCGAGGGCGCGAACATGCCGACCACCCCCGACGCGGTGGGCATCTTCGCCGAGGCAGGCGTGCTCTTCGCACCGGGCAAGGCCGCCAACGCCGGCGGGGTCGCGACCAGTGCCCTGGAGATGCAGCAGAACGCCTCCCGGGACTCGTGGACCTTCGAGCACACCGAGGAGCGCCTCGCCGAGATCATGGCCGGCATCCACGAGCGCTGCATCACCACGGCCGAGGAGTACGACGTGCCCGGTGACTACGTCGCGGGCGCGAACATCAGCGGGTTCACCCAGGTGGCCGACGCGATGCTCGCCCTCGGCGTGGTCTAGGTCTCACCGACGAAGGTTCTCGGGACCTCCGAGCCCGATCCTCGGGCCCAAAGTCCCTGCCTCCGTCCGGAGCCCCTCTCCTACGGTGTCAGCGACTTGGCGTTGCCCCGCGCCCTGAACCCGAGAGGACCCGTCCGTGGACGTCGTCGACATCGCTCGTTGGCAGTTCGGGATCATCACCGTCTACCACTTCCTGTTCGTGCCGATCACCATCGGTCTGTCGGCGATCATCGCCTCCTTCCAGACCATCTGGCTGCGCACGGGCAACGAGCAGTACCTCCGTCTCACCAAGTTCTTCGGCAAGCTGTTCCTGATCAACTTCGCCATCGGCGTGGTGACCGGCATCGTGCAGGAGTTCCAGTTCGGGATGAACTGGAGTGACTACTCCCGCTTCGTCGGCGACATCTTCGGGGCACCGCTGGCGATCGAGGGCCTGCTGGCGTTCTTCCTCGAGTCGACCTTCCTGGGCCTGTGGATCTTCGGCTGGGACAAGCTTCCCCGGACCCTGCACACCGCCACCATCTGGATGGTTCACGTCGGGACGCTGCTCTCGGCGTACTTCATCCTCGCCGCGAACTCGTGGATGCAGAACCCGGTCGGCTACACGTTCAACCCCGACACCGGCCGTGCCGAGCTCAGCGACTTCTGGGCGGTGATGTTCAACCAAGTCCAGATGGTGACGTTCCCGCACACCGTGGCCGCCTGCTACATGACCGGCGGTGCGTTCGTGGCCGGGGTCGCCTTCTGGCTGATGATCCGTGAGCGCACCCCCGACGCCGACCGGCCGATGTACCGCAAGGCCGTGCGGGTCGGCGCGGTGGTCACGCTTGTCGCAGGGCTCGCCGTGGCCGTCACCGGCGACCTCCAGGGCAAGGTGATGACCGAGGTCCAGCCGATGAAGATGGCCGCCGCCGAGGCGCTCTACGACACCGAGGCTCCTGCGGACTTCTCGGTCTTCACGATCGGCTCTCTCGACGGGTCCGAGGAGATCTTCTCCATCAAGATCCCCAACCTGCTGTCCTACCTCGCCCACGGCAACCTCACCGAGGAGGTCAAGGGCATCAACCAGCTCCGCGAGGAGTACCGCGAGACCTACGGCCAGGACCCGGGCGAGAAGTACTACTCTCCCGGCGACTACACGCCGATCATCCCGGTGACCTACTGGACCTTCCGCCTCATGATCGGGCTCGGCGCGGTCGCTGCTGCCGGTGCCGCCCTGCTGCTCTGGTCGACCCGCCGCACGATGGTCCCCCGGGGCAAGGCCTGGGTCTGGCTGGCGGTGTCCCTGCCGCTACTGCCGGTGGTCGCCAACTCCTTCGGGTGGATCTTCACCGAGATGGGCCGCCAGCCGTGGGCGGTGTTCGGCCTGATGACCACCGCCACTGCGGTCTCCCCCGGCGTGAGCGTCGGCGAGGCCTGGACGTCGGTGATCACGCTGACGCTGGTCTACGCCGTGCTCATGGTCATCGAGGTCAGCCTGATGCTGAAGTTCATCCGCAAGGGTGCCGACCCCTACGAGGAGCCGCCCTCCCCCAAGCTCGGCGAGCAGTCCGACGAGCCGATGACCTTCGCCTACTGAGCCCCAGGAGAGACCTTCATGGAACTGACCACCGTCTGGTTCACCCTGATCGCGGTGCTGTGGATCGGCTACTTCGTGCTCGAGGGCTTCGACTTCGGCGTCGGCATGCTGCTTCCGGTGCTCTCCCGCAACGAGACCGAGCGTCGCGTCGTGATCAACACGATCGGGCCCGTGTGGGACGGCAACGAGGTGTGGGTCCTCGTCGCCGGCGGCGCCACGTTCGCGGCCTTCCCGGAGTGGTACGCCACGTTGTTCAGCGGCTTCTACCTGCCACTGCTGCTCATCCTGGTCGCGTTGATCGTGCGTGGGCTGGCCTTCGAGTACCGCGCCAAGAGCGACGAGGCGCAGTGGAAGGCGCGGTGGGACAAGGCGATCTTCTTCGGCTCGCTCGTGCCCGCCGTGCTCTGGGGCGTCGCCTTCGCGAACATCGTGCGCGGTGTCCCCATCGACGCCAGCAAGGAGTACGTCGGGACCACCCTGACCCTGCTCAACCCCTACGCCCTGCTCGGGGGCCTCACCACGCTGGGGCTGTTCCTCACCCACGGCGCGCTGTTCCTCGCTCTCAAGACCGACGGGGACATCCGCCACCGCGCCCGCGACCTCGCCCTGGTCATCGGGCTCGCGACCTCCGGCGTGGCCGTGGTCTTCCTCGTCTGGACCCAGCTGATCACCGGCGACGTGTGGTCCTCGGCGTTCTTCACCGCGGCGGCCTTCGCGCTCCTCGGCGGGCTGCTTGCGGCGTGGAACGTCCGTGAGGGCTGGGCCTTCGTCGGAACCTTCGCAGCGATCGGCCTGGCCGTGGCCGGTCTGTTCGTGGCGCTCTTCCCCGACGTCATGCCCTCGAGCCTCGACGCCGCCTACTCCCTGACCACGACCAACGCCTCGGCAACCGACTACACGCTGACGATCATGACCTGGGTCGCGGTGCTGTTCACCCCGATCGTCCTGATGTACCAGGGGTGGACCTACTGGGTCTTCCGCAAGCGGATCGCGGTCCACCACATCCCGACACCCGTGGCGGCGCAGCAGGAGTCATGAAGCCGATCGACCCTCGCCTCCTCCCCCACCTGACACCGGCCAGGCTGCCCCTGGCCGGTGTCGTCGCAGCGAGCACGGTCTCCGGCCTGCTGCTGGTGGCCCAGGCGTTCGCAGTCGCCGGTCTCGTCACGGGCCTCTTCGCTGGTGCGCGTGACGGGTCCTGGGACGGGGCGGTCGCCGCGGGGGCGTTCCTCGGCCTCGTGACGGCCGGCCGCGCCCTCACGTCCTGGCTGGTCGACGTACTCTCGGCGCGGGCTTCCGCGCAGGTGACCGCCACGCTGCGGCACCGGCTGCTCACCGCCGCTCTGGGGCTCGGCCCCTACGGGCTGTCGCGGCGGCGCAGCGGGGAGATCGCGCTGCTCGCCACCCGGGGCGTGGCTGCGATCGACCCGTACCTCACCCGCTACCTGCCGGCGCTCGTCGTCGCGGCGGTCCTGCCGCCGGTGACGGTGATCGCGATCGCGAGCCAGGACCTGCTCAGCGCCGGCATCGTCCTCGCCACGCTGCCCCTCGTGCCAGTCTTCGCTGTGCTCGTCGGGCTGGCGACCAGGGACCGCGCGGACCGGCAATGGCGCTCTCTCGCCTCGCTGTCGGGGCACTTCGTCGACGTGATGCGCGGCCTGCCCACGCTGGTCGCCTACCGGCGGGCCAAAGCACAGGCGGCGTCGATCCGGGCGGTCACCGATCGCTACCGGCGGGCGACCAACGAGACCCTGAAGCTGGCGTTCGCCTCCTCCGCCGTGCTCGAGCTGGTCGCCACGCTCTCGGTCGCGCTGGTCGCGGTGACGGTGGGGCTCCGGCTGTCCGGTGGCTCGCTCGACCTCGGTACGGCACTCGTGGTCCTGCTCCTCGCACCGGAGGCGTACTGGCCGTTGCGCCGGGTCGGAGCGGAGTTCCACGCGGCCGCGGAAGGCACCGCGACATTCGAGGCGGCCGACGAGATGCTGCTGGCCGCGCAGGACAGCGGCGAGACGACCGGGCCCGAGACCACCACCGTCGCACTCGACGTGACGTCGGGGGTCGAGCTCGTCGACCTCACCGTCACCTACCCCGGACGCCCCGATCCGGTGCTCGAGCGCCTGTCCGCCTCGTTCCCGCCGCGAGGGGTCACCGCTGTCGTCGGGCCCTCGGGAGCGGGAAAGTCGACGCTGCTGTCGGCGCTCATGGGACATGTCCCGATCTGCGGCGGCCGGATCCTCCTCGGCGGTCGCGAGGTCGACCCCGCTGCCACCGGCTGGCGCAGCCAGGTGGCGTGGGTCCCGCAGCGACCCTGGATCGCCACGGCCAGCGTGCTGGACAACGTCCGGCTGGCCCGGCCCGACGCGACCGACCTGGACGTCTGGGCCGCCCTGGAACGGGTGGGCCTGGGCGAGGTCGTCGCCGGCCTCCCGGGCGGTCTGCGCGAACAGCTCGGCGAGGACGGGGCCGGCCTGTCGGCGGGCGAGCGCGCCCGGCTGGCACTCGCGCGAGCCGTCGTGGCCGAGAGGCCGCTCGTGCTGCTCGACGAGCCGACCGCCCACCTCGACGCTCTCACGGAGTCGGTGATCGCCGAGACCGTCACCTGGCTCGGCGAGCGCAGCTGCGTCGTGGTGGTGGCGCACCGCGAGTCCCTC
>DATHVS010000099.1:0-40666 GCA_035461195.1 Nocardioidaceae bacterium | reverse complement strand
TCAGCCGTCGAGGATGCCGAGCATGCGAGCCTTGCGAACGGCCGCGTAGCGCCGGTTCACCCCGAGCTTGCGCAGGATGCTGCGCACATGGGTGCGCACCGTGTTGACGGAGACGAACATCTTCTCGGCGATCTCCTCGGTCGTGAGCAGCTCGGCGAGGTGACCCAGGACCTCCAGCTCCTTGGGAGTCAGCTGCTCCACGACCGGCGCAGCCGGATCGGGCCGAGTCTCCTCGACAGGAGGCCGCTGGCTCGGCAGCAGCGGTCGAGCCGTTGGTGGTGCGTCCGGGTCGAGCCACCGGTGCTCCCGTGCGAGCGTCGGTGCGGCCGCGAGCAGCCGTCGAACGGCCGGTCCTGCCTCGCAGAACGGCCGACGCAGCAGCTCGCCGGCGGCGAGCCGCAATGCGTGGTTCACCAGGGCGACAGCAGGGCCCGAGGCGCCGCGCAGTGACTCGCGCCCCGCCTCCACGAGAAACATGGACACCTCGGTCCGGAGCGAGTGCTGCCTCTGGTGAGCACCTCCGAGGACCTCGGCGGCTGTCACGTGCTCGCCTTGCTCTACGAGCACCGCGGCCATGGTCACCGCCGTGTCGACCTGGCCGGCCCGCTCGGTGCGCGACAAGAGCTCGAGCGCGCGCGCGGCCTCGCCGGCCGCGTTGCAGAGCCGGGCTGCCTCGATGCGCAGGGAGTCCGCCAGCCACGGATCCGCGGGGTCGAGTGTGGCCGCTGCGTTCTCGAGACCGGCCAGTGCGGCGTCGAGACGACCCGCGTCGGCGTCGATGCCAGCCCTGACCGTGGCCACGAGACCGCGCGACGCCGGGTCGTCGCGAAGCCCCCGCGAGTCACTCACCGTGGCGAGGTGTCTTCCGGCCGTCGCCAGCTCGCACTGGTCGAGCGCAACGCGGGCCAGTGCGACACGGGCGGCCGGGGAGGCCCTGCCCAGGAGGACTCCCCGTGCGGCAGCCGCCGCCTCTGCAGCCGCACGGGTCGCCTGCGAGAGGTGTCCCTCCCACGCGTCGCACAGGGCCAGATACGCGAGGCAGTCGGCCTTGAACGCCAGATGGGAGTCGGCTGTCGCGGACCGCGCCACCTGCGACAGCATCCGACGGGCGGTCCGGGCATCACCGGCGCGAAGCAGCGCGACGCCAGAGCTCAGCTGCACGAGTCCGCGCAGGTCCTCCATCGCGTCCGCGGAGTCCTCGAAACTGAGCTCGTCCAACAGGCGGCCGGACTCTGCGGTGACCATCGCGGCGAATCGCGCAGGCTCGCTGAGGCAGGCATGTACGGCTTCGACGGTGGCCGCCGAGGCGGTCACGGCGTCGTCGCGAGCGGCGTCCGCCGCGGAGTTCTCGCGGGCGCGGACGAGCTCTGATGCGCACTTGCTGGGATCGGAGTCGGCGATGGCGAGGGCGGCCCGCACCAGGCACGCCGAACGTTGACCGTGCTCAGACGGGATCCGGCGCGCCAGCTCCGCCAGTGTCCCGTCCGGCCCCTGCAGGAGCAGGCGGCCGACCCGTAGGCCGTCGACGATGAGCGTTCCGAGCTCGTCCCAGGCCGAGGCTGCGGCGAGATGACTGATCGCCTGGTCCACGAGACGTTCGCGGGCATACCACGCGGCGACCCTGCGGTGCAGCTCATGGGCCCGACCAGGGGACTCGTAGTTCAGCTGGGCACGCAACAGGTCCCGGAAGAACGGGTAGTACCGTACCCAGCCAGGTTGGTCGGGCACGGTCTCGACGAACGCCTTGCTCCGCACCAGCTCAGCCAGCGTGTGTAGCGCCCTCTCGCCCCCGATCTGCTCCACGAGCGCGGGGCACAGGACGTCCGGGACCGACGTGTCGAGCAGGAACTGTCGAACCGCAGGAGTCTGCCTGTCGAGCACCTCGCCGAGCAGGTACTCGTTGATGTCGCCCATCTGGGCCAGCACGGAGTCCAGCGCTGCCCCGGCGTCGGGGCGTCCGGCCAGGGCCCGGACGGCGAAGCGCAACCCCGTTGCCCACCCCCTGGTGCGCTCGTTCAGGTCGTGGAGGTCCTGGTCGCCGAGGACGACACCGAGTTTCGCCAGGAGCTGTGACGCCTCCTCGTGGCTGAAGGCGAGGTCGTCGGCACGGATCTCGGCCACCGTCTCGTTGAGCCGGTAGCGGTACAGAGGGAGCACGGGGTCGACCCGCCCGACCAGCACCAGCCGAAGGCGTCCGAACGTTCGCCTGAGCAGGTAGTCGACCTCACGAGCCTGTTCCGCCGAGACCATCTCGTACCCGTCGACGACGACTGTCAAGGGTTGGGTCGCCTCGGCGACCAGGCGGGCCAGTGTCGTCAGGCGCGCCCTGCCCAGGACCACGTCGGCCGGCGCTCCCCGGCTCACTGCCGAGACTGCGATACCGAGGCGTCCGAGGCATTCGAGGAGTCGAGACCAGAAGACGTTCTCTTCGTCCTCGAAGGTGATCCAACCCGTCGCGCTCCCCGCGCGAGCGCGCTCTGCGGCCCATTCTGCGACGAGCGCGGACTTGCCGGTTCCGGCGGGAGCGCTCACCACGACGAGTGGGAGGGTCTCGGCCCGCCTGAGCAGCTCGAGGAGGCGCCTGCGCCGGACGTGCGTCCGGGCGGGTTCTGGAACGCCGAATCTCGCAGCCGCCATCAGCTCCTCTGCGGCCGGCGGTCGTTGCGCAGGGTGCGCCTGCTTGGTACTCACCTGTTCACCCAGCCCCGCTCTCCCCCGGGTCGTGAACTCCTCGCCCCGCGGGGCAACGAACTCTGTTCTCAGGTTAGGTCGGGGGCATGGACCGCAACATGACCGATTGTGACCCAACCTGACAGGACCTAGGGCCGGAATCGTCTGATCACCCACGGTGGTGGATGTGCCGGTGGACGAGCCGGCCCAAGACTGAAGGGGTCATCTATGGTCATGACCGGGAGGCAGACGTGAGCCAGACATCGAACGACCAGACACCTGGGTCACTCACCTTCGCCGCGATGCTGATGATCCTCGCGGGGACCTTCCACCTCGTCCAGGGTCTGGTCGCCCTCGTGAACGACGACTTCTACGTCACGGGCCAGGAGTACATCTTCCGCTTCGACCTCACCACGTGGGGGTGGATCCACCTGCTCGCCGGTGTTGCCGTGGTCCTGGTCGGCATCGGGCTCGTCCGGGGAGCGGACTGGGCGGAGGTGCCCACGGTGATCCTCGCCGGCGTCAGCGTGCTCGCCAGCTTCCTGTGGATGCCGTACTACCCGATCTGGAGCCTCACCGTCATCGCCTTCGACGTCTTCGTGATCTGGGCGCTGGTCTCCCACGGCCGAGTCCTTGCCCAGGTCTGAGCAGGATGCAGCCCGGACCTCAGCACGTCACCCTTTGGGCGTCCGGGGCTGCCAGTCGTAGACGACCGAGGTGCGGAGCACCTCGTCCTGGATCGACCGGTTCGACGGACTGACCGCGACCCACAGCAGGCCGAGGGGGAAGAAGGCGCAGAAGAGAGCACGTAGCAGAGCCCCGGTCAGGCGCAGTCTGTCGTTCCGGTAGTTCACGACCCGCAGTCCCATGACGAGGCAGCCATAGGTCCGTCCGCTGATCCACCAGGCCAGGGTGAGGTAGGCGACGAGGACGGCGAGTGCAGACGCCAGGCTCACCACGACCCCTAGGTCGGGGAACGTGAAGCCGCGCGGCTCCCAGACGAACAACAAGCCGGCGACTGCGGCGTAGCCGGTGAGGAGAAAGAGACCCACCACGGCGGCGTCGATCACCGACGCCGCCAGGCGCGTGACTATCCCTGCGCGGCGACCTTGGTAGGTCCGTGCCTCCCGGGGGACGGCTGTGAGCCCGCTCTCGCTCATGGCTCACTCGAACCGGTTCCGGCCGTCCTGAGGCGGGATCGCCGGCTCCTGGGGCGGTCTGCGACGACGAAGCCGCAACCGGGCCACTGCGCGGTCGACCGCTTCGTCGGCGGCGATACCCTGCATCCGCACGCCCCGTACCGTGTCCGAGGCCATCGAGCCGGTCGACTCGCGGATGATCTCCGGCAGGTCGATGTCGTCGACGACCTGCTCGGCGAGCCCGGCGAGGTCGAGGCCGGCGAGGACGGAATCCACCAGCCGGTCGAGGTCGACGCGCTCGAGGACGACCGCGGTCAGGTCCAGGCGATCGAGGACCGCGTCGAGGTCCAGGCGATCGAGGACCGCGTCGAGGTCGAGTCGGTTGGCGACTGCGTCCACGTCCACCCGAGCCAGGACCGCCTCGACGTCCGCCCGCCTGATCACAGCGTCCACGTCGAGACGGCTCGCGGCCTTGTCGAGGTCGACCGCGGCCACGACAGCGTCGAGATCGACGTACCGGGGCAGCAGCTCGGCCAGGCGCGCTCGACGCAGGATCTCGGCGAGGGCGACCGGCACGAGAACGTCGAAGCGGTGGGACAGCTCACGCAGTAGCGCCGCCCGTCGCCTGCTCCCTTCCTCGCCGAGCCTTTCCACCCAGCGAGCCGGGTGCAGGCGTCGAGGCACGATGGGCGGGTGAAGGGCCACGTGCACCGCGGGGCCGATGCCCGAGCGCGCCGCTCGGAGGACACCGCCGGTCAGAGCGACCACCCGGGCGGTCGCTCCGACGGCGACGTCGACCGAGGTGTGTGGATGCGCCGCGGTCATCTGGGGCTCCAGTCAGCGAGACGGGGGTCAGACGAGTGCCTTCTCCTTCAAGCGCTCGTACTCCGCCTGAGAGATGACGCCGGAGTCGAGCATCGCCTTCGCCTGGGCGATCTGGTCGGCCGGAGTCGTCTGGGCGGCGACGTCCCTGATGTACGCCTCCTGCTGCGTTCGCATGGTCTCTGCCTCACGGGCGCTGCGTTCGGTCATGTCGTGGCCACGTGCGATCAGGTAGACCAGCGAGGTGATGATCGGCAGGAAGATCAGGGCCAGGATCCAGACTGCCTTGGCGAAGCCGGAGGTCTCCCGGTCTCGGAACAGGTCACCGATGATCGCGAACATCACCATGAGGTAGGCGACCAGGGCGAAGGTGATGAAGATGAACCAAATGACATCCCAGAACGACATCTCGATTCCTTTCCTCGGATGCTTTCCCCCGCATTTTGGGCATGGCAGGGGGTTGCGCACCTCACCTGCGGAGGATGACTCCAAGGGCTCGGCGTGAGCTAGTCGCTACGCCGCCCGCCCTCACGGACCTCGCGGACGAGCTCGTTCATGCGGAGCGAGACCTGGTGGATGCGGGGGATGTCGACGAGGACGACCGTCCCTTCCTCGCTGGCCGCCGAGACCCTGAGGGTGCCCGCGCCGACGAGGCGGTCCAGGATCCCCTGCTCGAAGGCCACGTCGTTGATCCGGGTCAGGGGGATGTCTCGGCCCGAGCGGCGCAGCACGCCGGTGCGCGTCGCCAGACGCTCGTTGGTCAGGGTGTAGGTGCGGTTCCACCAGGCGAGCGCAGGCATGACCCCGAACACCAGCACGACCCCGGCGAAGGCAACCCAGCCGAGGGTGTCGAGCCAGGCGAAGAACCCCTCGTCAGGACCGAGGGCGAGCACGACCACGAGGCCTACGAGCGCGGCGACACAGATGAGCAGGGCGCCGAGGAGGTGCTTCCAGTGCTCGTGCATCTCCAGGACGATCTCCTCGCCCGGGGAGAGCTGGTCTGCGGGCAGGCCCATGCGCTCATCATGGCACGAGGTCAGCGTCAGGGCGGGTGAACGGCAGGGGTCACCCGTCCGGGCACAGCCCCCGGCGTACGGCGATCGCGAGGGCCTCGAGCTTGCTGTGGGCGCCGAGCTTCGCCGACAGATTGGCGATGTGGTTGCGCACCGTGTGCACGCTCACCGTGAGCTCCTCCGCGATGGCTGCGTTCGAGAGGCCGCGGGCGAGCATGCCGAGCACCTCCTCCTCCCGCGGGGTGAGTGCCGTTTCCGGACCGGAGGACCTGCCCAGCTTGGGCAGCAGCCGCGACAGCATCTCGGGGGAGATGACGGCCTCCCCTGCGGCGGCTGCCCGCACGGCGGCGGTCACCTCGGCCAGGCTGCGGGTCTTCGAGACGAAGCCTGCTGCCCCCGCCTCGATCGCCTGCACCAGCACCTGGTCCGCAGCTGCTGCGGTGAGGACCACGACACTCATGCTCGGGCGGAGAGCCCGAAGCTCGGGGATGGCTGCGACGCCGTCCCCGTCGGGAAGCCTGCGGTCGAGAAGGAGAACGTCCGGCGCCGCCGTGGCGACTCGGGCCCGCGCCTGCGACAAGCTCTGCGCCACCCCCACCGAGACCAGGTCGGGCTCGTCGTCGAGGACATGCGCAAGACTTGTCGCGAGGACTTCGTGGTCGTCGACCACCAGCACCCGGACCGGCGCACCGCCCCCGTTCGACCCCTCGGTCTCCGCGGTGTCCCTCACGTGTCCACGCCTCCCCCTGCGACGGCTCCCGTACCGCCGCCCGTCCTAGTATGCAGGCACTAAGGCATCTGATGCGGCCGCACCCGTCGGGCCGGCCCGCTATCAGCGAGAATGTGGTCTCTCGACCGATTCGCGAAGAGCCACGAGGAAGACTGCGATGCGACGCATCCGGACCATCGTCGCCGACGACCACCCGGACATGGTGTCCGCCCTGGTCAGCGCGCTCGAGGACGACTCCCGGTTCACCGTCGTCGCCACCGCAGTCTCGGGCCCCGAGGCCGAGACGGTCGCCCGCCGGACGAGTCCTGACATCGTCCTTCTGGACGTGCGAATGCCGGGCGGCGGTGCCGTGGCTACACGTGCCATCAGGGCACTCCCGCGACCCCCTGTGGTCGTCGCCGTGTCGGCGTACTCTAGCCCGACCGCCGTCGAGGAGATGATGGGCGCCGGCGCCCACGGCTACCTCACGAAGGGCCGGATAGGGCATCTGCTGCCAGACCTGGTGGTGCGGTGCGTCGACGGCGAGGTCGTCCTGATCTAGCCTGGCGCCAACACCGGGCAAGCTTGCGGTCGGCGCGCCTACCATGGCCCGAACAGTCCGTGCCGGGACTCCGGATCGGACCGAGGGGGACGAGATGGAACCTGACGCCCAGCCCGGGCCGGCTGTCGGCCCGCAGGTCATCTTCGGCTTCGACACCGAGGGGACCTGCACGCTGTCGACCGGCTCGGGGCTCGAGATGCTGGGCCTGCGCTCCGGTGAGCTCGTCGGGACGAACCTGTTCGATCTGTACGCCGACCAGCCGACTGCATTGGCAGACATCCGCCGTGCACTGTCCGGAGAGACGTTCACCGTCGAGGCCGAGTTCGAGGACCGCATCCTGTGGGCCTACTACGAACCCGTCGTCACCGAGAACGGCACGATGAAGGGCGCGATCGGGGTGACCACCGACGTGACCGAGCAGCGACGGATAGAACGCGAAGCGCGCGAGGCGAGGCGGCGCGCGAGCCTCCTGGCCGACCTCTCGGCGGCACTCACCAGGGAGGTCCACAACGTCGCGACGCTGCTCGACGTCGCAGCCCGCGCCGTGACCGAGGCCCTCGGTGACGTCGGCGTGATCTGGATGCCCCTCGACGGAGAGGACGACCTGGTGCCACGGGCGGTGTGGCCCACCGACGAGTCCGGCCTCCGACCCGGGCTCGGGTGGCCCCGTCCGGTGGCGGAGCCTCCGAGCGGTCCTGAGCTGATCGACCACGGGACCGTGGTCAGAGCCCCCTTGGTCTCGCGAGGACTCCTCGTCGGTGTCATGGACGTAGCACGCACCCGTGACTCCGGTCCCTTCGCCGACGACGACCTCGCTCTGGTCGTGGACGTTGCCGAGCGGTGTGCGCTCGCACTGGACAACGCACTGCTGTTCGAGGGCCAGCGGGAGGCACGCGAGGACCTGGTGAAGTTCCAGGCGCTCGCGGACGCCTCCAGCGACCTCATCGCCATCTCGGACGAGGGCGGCAACGTCATCTATTCCAACCCCCGCGTGCAGGAGTCAGGCATCGACGTGTTCGTCGACTCGGTCTGGTTGACCGTCGCGGGGCAGATCGGCGACACGATGGCGACGGCGATCCGCGACGAGGTCACGGCGAGGGGCCGATGGTCCGGCGACCTGACGCTGACGTTGACCGACGGCGAGGCGGTCGTGCAGGTCGATGTCTTCTCTCTCCTCCACCCCGACACCGGGACGGGGCTGGGCGCAGCCTGGATAGCCCGGGACGTCACCGAGCTGCGAGCGACGGAGGCTGCCCTTCGCGAGGCCAACTCCGATCTCGTGCAGTTCAAGGCACTGGTCGAGGCCTCCCCGGACTTCATCGCGATCGCGGGCCTCGACGGGAAGGTGCGCTACGTCAATCCCGGTGGCCGCGCCCTGATCGGCATGGACCCCCAGGTCGACGTGACCACGACCTCGATCCCCGACTACCTGACCCCGGAGGGGCTCGACGCCTCCCTCAACGTCGAGCAACCGGCTGTCATCGCGAACGGCCACTGGGAGGGAGAGTCGACCCTGAGGAACTTCCGCGGTCCGGCGATCCCGGTCGCGATCGCCAGCTTCTTGATGCGCGACCCGGAGACCGGTGAACCGTTCGCCCTCGCCACGGTCCAGCGCGACATCACCGAGCGGCTGGCCGCGGAGACCTCGCTGCGGAACCTGGCCGACCAGCGGCAAGCCCTTCTCACCAGGCTCGTCGTCGCGCAGGACGACGAGCGGGCGCGGATCGCCGCCGACGTCCACGACGACCCCGTCCAGGCGTTGGCCGCCGTCGACCTGCGGCTCGGGCTGCTCGAGCGCCGGCTCGGCGAGCAGTCGCCCGGGATGCTCGAGGTGCTGTCGCCGGTGCAGCGGGCAGTCTCGGCTGCCACCGACCGCCTCCGTGCTCTCCTGTTCGACCTCGAGCCGCCGGACCTGAGCCAGGGGCTCACCGGGGCGATGCATCGCGCGGCCGGCGAGATCTTCGAGGGCAGCCGCACCCGCTGGACCGTCGACGGCGACCAGGAGCCCGACGTACCCGACGCGACCCGCGCGGTCGCCTACCGCATCGCCAAGGAAGCCCTGATGAACGCCCGTAGGCACGCCGAGGCCACGCACGTCGCGGTGACGGTCACCGGGCGGTCGGGAGGGCTCGAGGTCACCGTCACCGACGACGGGATCGGACTGGGCCACGGCCCCGTCCGGTCCTCTCCCGGGCACCGCGGCATCTTCACCATGCGGGACCGGGCCGAGGTCGCCGGAGGGTCGTGCGAGATCAGGAACCGGAGCCCGCGCGGGACACTGGTGACCCTGTGGCTCCCCGATGCACCGCGGGACGAGTAGCGCCAATGCACTAGGAGGTTGAGTACACCCGTACCGGGTGCTGCACGCGTGGCTCGGTCACAATGGTGTCAACGCCGATCGGCCCGTATCCCCCGTCGGGCCGGTCGGCGCTTCGACTCCCCCGTCGTGCCGGGTCAGGCACGCGCGCCTGGCTGGCGCGTCGGCAAGCGGTTGGCGAAGAACAGCGCCAGGAGCGCCCCGCCGGCCAGCACGGCGAGAGCCGCTCTGAGACCGTCGAGACGTGCCGCCTCGTTCTCCTCCACGACAGCCTCGGCTGTCTCGCCGGCCACGCCTGCGTCCGCCAGTGCCGCCTCGAGGGCGACGTCCGGGATGAACGGCACGCCGCCGGCCAGATCTACCTGGGCTTGCGACGAGAGGTTCTCCGGGACCTCCTCGTTGGCCTCGATGCCGGCGAAGAAGGAAGTGGTCAGCGCCGAGATGAGCACCGCCCCGGCCAGGGCGGTGCCGATCGACGCGCCCAGGTTCGTCAATGTGTTCTGCACTCCCCCCACCTCGGCGCTCTGCGAGTCCGGCACCGCGGAGACGGTCACGCTCCCCAGCTGCGAGGCCAACGCACCGATGCCGAGTCCAGCGAGAAGCATCGGCCAGGTGATGATCTCGGGACCCACCCCGACCTCGAGCGCCGCCATCAGGAGCACGATCCCCGTGAACAGCAGGCCGAAGCCGACCTTGACGACCCGGCGAGGGGATGCGTCCGGGAAGAACCTGGGTACACCCACTGCTCCGAGCAGCAGGGTGACCGAGAGCGGCAGGATCCGCAGTCCTGTCTCGATCGCCGACAGCCCCAGGGACACCGACAAGAACAGTGGCACCACGAAGAACAAGCCGGCCTGGAGGAGGAACTGGAAGAAGAACGAGATCAGTCCGCCCTTGAGGACCGGGCTGCGCAACATGTCAGGGTCGACGAGCGCCGGTTGCCCCCTGTCCACCCGGCGGCCCTCCCAGCCGAGGAAGCCCCTGAGGACAAGACCACCCGCGAGGACGAGCCAGACCACGGGTGAGAGGCCCAGGATCACAGGTGCACCAGGCTTCGGATCGATGAAGCCCCAGGCGCCTGCCCGGAGGATGCCGATCACGACCAGGCCCAGGCCGAGGGCCGACAGCCCGGTGCCGATGAGGTCCAGACTTGCGCCGGGGTTCGCGGGCACCTCGACCATCCGACGGGCGAGCACGAGGATCGCCAGGACGATCAGCACTTCACCGGCGAAGACCCACCGCCATGACGCGTAGGTCGTGAACAGTCCACCCACCAGCGGACCGGCTGCGACGGCGACGGCCCCGGAGGCGGCGACGAGCCCGTAGGCCCGCGGTCGGCCGCTGCGGTCGAAGTTGGAGGCGACCAGGGCCACGATCGCCGGCATGATGAGGGCGGCGCCCAACCCCTCCAGGACGGCCCACCCGAGGATCAGCACCGGAAGGCTCGGCGCGAGCGCAGTCGTGAAGGAGCCTGCACCATAGATCACGCAGCCGACGGCAAAGGCCCGCTTGTACCCGAGGATCTGTCCCACCTTGCCACCGGTGATCATCATCGACGCCATGACGAGCGTGTACAGGGTGATCGCGGTCTGGATTCCGGTCACCGTGGTGCCGACATCCTCGGCCACCGTGGCGATCGACACGTTCATCACCGAGCTGTCGAGGGTCATCAGGAACTGCCCCGCCGCGAGCGTCAGCAGCACCGTCCCCGCAGCTGCTGCCTGCGGGCTCGTTGCGATGCCTCCGGCAATCGGATCCCTGCTCATTCACCCATCACCGTCACCTCGGTGATCTCCAGGCCCCTCGCGGCGAGCATCTCCACGAGGTCGACGAGGTCCCGGTCGCGGGGCAGAGCCGCGCACACGATCGTGTGCACCTCGGCTGTGGCGACCGAGTGGGGTCGCAGCGAGTCACGAAGCACGGGACCGACCGACCCGACGATCGTGAGCTCGTAAACTGTTGGTCGGCTCCGGTCGCGCACCCTCATCGTGCCTCCACGGGCGGGTTGGGATCGATTCCTCAAGCACACGCTCCGAGCGACACTTCGGCATCATCCCCGGCGGACGATCAGTCGCGGCGAACGGGATTGCCTCATCCGCTGCGCATGATGCGCGAGGAGCCACCTGGCCCGAGGCTTGGACGAGGAAAATCCACCGTGGTCACGACCAGGAGGAAGTCATGAGCGAGACACCGCAGCCCACCCAGACCACCGGCGCCGCGCAGATCCCGCCGCAGACCCGTGGGCAGGAACCGATCAGCCCCGCAGCGCACCGTCGCGAGATGCCCTCCGAACCGACCGGTTGGGTCGGCTGGGTCGTCTTCGCCTCGATGATGATGATCCTTGTCGGCTCCTTCCAGGCCATCGTCGGCCTCACCGCCCTTTTCAAGGACGAGTACTACCTCGTCACCGCAGGCGGCCTTCTCGTCAACATCGACTTCACGACCTGGGGCTGGACCCACCTCGCGCTTGGTCTCGTCGCCGTCGCCGCCGGTATCGGGCTCCTCGCCGGGCAGACCTGGGCTCGAGTCGTCGGCATCGCCTTCGCCATGGTGAGCGCGGTCATCAACATGGCCTTCATCGCCGCCTACCCGCTGTGGTCCATCATCGTCATCACCCTCGACGTCTTCATCATCTACGCCATCGCCGTTCACGGCCGGGAGCTCGCCTACGAGGGGGCCCGCCGCGACGTCACCGCTTGAGCGACAGGGCAACGGCGCCGGGACTCACTCGGCGCCGTTGCCCGCATCCCGGCGGGCGATACCAGCCTGGACGGCGCGGACAACCACCTTGGTGACCAGACCGATGAGCACGAGGTTGGCGAGCATCTGGACGGTCACGATCCCCCTCGCCGTCTGGGACAGCGCGTGGATGTCGCCGAACCCGACCGTGGCGAAGACCGTCACCGTGAAGTAAAGCGCGTCCAGCCTGGTCAGCGACTCGGACCATGCGGCTGCGTCGAGGTGTGCCATGACGTGGTAGGTCGCGGCGAAGACGACGAAGAAGAGCGCGGAGACCAGAGCGACGGTCTCCACCCCCTTGGCCTCCGGGTTCGAGGACACCTTGATGACGCTGATCTGCCACACCAGCAGGCCTCCCACGACGAGGAGCCCGACGGTGAGCACTGCGGCGGTTCCCGCACTGAAGGCGGCGGTGAAGGGGAGCGTGAAGTAGGCGACCACGACAGCAGCGGTCACGACGACGGAGCGCACGAGGGCCCCCCGCAACGGGTGCGGCGAGTGCAGTCCGGTGTCAGGCCTCGGGTCGGTGCGCATAGGTCCCCTTCGTGTGCAGGATGTTCCTGATCTCGCTCACCTTTGCCGGGGTGAGGTCATCCATGCGGGTGAAGTCGACTCCCACAGCGCAAGGCTCTGACCACCCACGGCCTGGTCGTGGACCTGTTGGAAGTTGCGTCCCCCGCGCCGGTAGGTCTGCACCACCGCCGTCGGAGCCTCGGCATCAGGGACCGGGGCCGGCAGCCATCGGCAGTCGCGGACGTGCACCAGATCGACTGAGACCGCCTCGGCCGAGTCGTCGTACCTCCACTCCCCCGCCAGCCGGCCGAGGTGGAACAACCCGTCGAGGTCCCGCGTCCACACGAACGACCCGGGGCGGGCTTCGGCGAACCGCGCCAGGCGACGGGCGGTGCGGCCGTCGTACTCATGGTCGGTGAGGCCGAGGGCCTCCTCGAGGCCGCGAGGCGCGCGTGACAAGAGCCCTCCGACCCCACACACGCCTGTGACGAGGGCACGCTCGATCGAGAGTCCGTGGTCGACGTCGTAACGCCGAGAGCGCATCGGTGCGCGGTACACGTGCGGCACAGCGCCAGTCTGGCAGGTGGTGGGCTAGCCTCGCGGCGTGACACACGACTCCCCCGGCGGACCGACCCGCGCGCTGCGGGTCGGCTTCGTCCCCGGGGTGACCCCCGACAAGTGGGCACGGATCTGGGCGGAGCGCATGCCACGGGTGCCACTCGAGCTCTTCCTCGTCGAGGAGCCCGAGCAGGTGCCGGTGCTGTACGACGGCCGCGCGGACATGTGCTTCGTACGCCTGCCGGTCGACCAGGATCGGCTGCACGTGATCCCGCTCTACAGCGAGGTGCCCGTCGTAGTGGCGCCGAAGGAGCATTTCATCGAGGCCGCCGATGAGGTGCGCGTCGCAGACCTCGCCGACGAGCACCTCCTCCAGGACCCGGCGCAGGTGCCCGAGTGGGCCGAGGTGGCCTCCGAGATCCGTGAGGGCAGTCGGGTGGACGTCCCGCCGATCACGATGAAGCAGGCGATCGAGACCGTTGCGGCGGGGGTCGGGATCGTCATCGTCCCGATGTCCGTGGCGCGCCTGCACCACCGCAAGGACGTGGTGCACCGGCCGGTCACCGATGTCGCGGAGAGCCGGATCGGGCTCGCCTGGCGACGTGACCTCGACGACGATCGCTTCGAGACCTTCATCGGCGTGGTCCGCGGCCGCACCGCAAACAGCTCACGTGGGTCCGATCCACCCCCGAGCGCTCGCAAGCCCGTAGGTCGGCGTAACTCCCCACGCCGGCGTGGGCGCTGACTCACTAGGGGCGCTGGTCGGCAAGGGACGCCGCCCACGGCCCGGCGAGCGTGTCGGCGAACCGCGCGAGAAGCGGGCCGAGGATGCCGAGCATCACGACGTAGGCCGACGCCAGCGGGCCGATCTCGGTGTAGCCGGCGGACACCGCGAGGCCGGCGATGACGATCGAGAACTCACCGCGTGCCGTCAAAGCCGTGCCTGCCCTGACCCGGCCGCGCGGTCCCACCCCATCGCGCCCGGCGGCGTACACGCCGGTGCCGATCTTCGTCAGGGAGGTCGCGACGACGAGCGCCAGCGCGACCGGCAGGAAGGGGCCCAGCTCGGCAGGAGCGGTCTCGAGACCGAAGGAGAGGAAGAACAGAGCGGCGAAGAGGTCGCGCAGCGGACGCAGGACGTCGCGGGCCCGCTCGGCGGTCCCGGCGGGAATGGCCAATCCGACGAGGAAGGCACCGACCGCGGCGGAGGCGTCCACGAGGTAGGTCAGCCCCGCCACCACCAGCATCAGGCCAAGCACCCTGAGCAGCACCTGCTCGTCGTCGTCGTGGCCAAGGATCCGTCCGAGATGGTGGCCGAGGTGGCGCGTGGCGAGCAGCACCATCAGCACGACACCGAGTGCCGCGCCGACCGCGAGGGCAGCCGCCAACGCCGTGCCGCCGGCAAGCACCACCACGAGCAGGGGCAGGAACACCGCCATGGCGATGTCCTCGAGCACGAGCACCGAGAGTACCGCCGGGGTCTCGCGGAAACCGGTCCGCTTCAGGTCCGAGAGCAGCCGCGCCACGATGCCGGACGAGGAGATCCAGGTGATGCCCGCCAGAGCGAGGCATGCCTGCCACTCGTAGCCGAGGAGGAGTCCCGCTACGAAGCCGACGGGAGCGTTCAGCGCCAGGTCCACGATCCCGGAGGGCGCGTGACGTCGCATGGATGCGGTGAACTCCGCCGCCGAGAACTCCAGGCCCAGCATGAGCAGAAGGAGGAGCACGCCGAGCTCGCCGGCGGCTTCGATGAACTCGAGCGACGCCCCGAGGTCGTGGATCCCGCCCTCACCCAGCAGCAGGCCGGCCAGGAGGAACAACGGGATCGCGGAGAGCCCGATGCGCGCAGCCACGTTGGCGAGGAGCCCGAGCACCAGGACGATGACGCCGAGCTCGAGCAGGAAGGCTTCCACGTGCGCCGCGCCCTATCCGAGCAGGATGTGTCGGACGCCTTCGATGCCGGTCGTCGTGCCCACGACGACCAGGGCGTCCCCACCGTGGAGTACCTCGTTCGGCGCAGGTGAGGCGATCACGTCGTCACCGCGAACCACCGCGACGATGGACGCACCGGTGAGACTGCGGCAGCGGGTGTCCCCGAGAGGCCTGCCGTCGAAGCGGGAACCGACCGGGAGGTCGACGGTCGACGACACCAGCCCAGGGATCTCTCGAGTGAGGTCGGCGAAGCGCTCGACGATCCGAGGCGCCCCCATAATCTCGGCTATGGTGTCGGCCTCGTCCCGTGTCAGCGTCAGCAGCGTCTCCGCGGCATCGGGGTCGCGCCGCTCGTAGCGGATGAAGTCGAACTCACCGTCACGCTTGGCGACGACTCCCACCCGGACTCCCGAGGCGGTCATGAACTGGTAGCAGACCCCGACGCCCGGAAGCAGGATCTCGGTAACCTCCATGCCGGTCAGTCTGCCCGACCCGCCCGGTGAAGGCGGAGGCGGCTCACCAGAAGCGTGTCCCGGGCTCGCCCTTGAACGGCCCGACCACCCGTGAGGTGATCCACCCGCCGTAGAACCCGCCCGGCTGCGGCCGCACCACCTCCCCGTCGACGAGGCACCGGTCCATCGCCGCCGGATAGACCGCGACGTGCTCGATGAGCCGCGAGAACTCCGGCGTCGGGTGTGGGTAGTGCCAGGCGGCGCGCTCGGCGACCACTCTGCCCCCAAGCACGTCGAAGTACGACGCAGAGCCCTTCCACTCACAGAACGAGCCGCCCCCAGCCGAACGGAGGCTGCCTTCGACGAAGTCGGCGACAGGGATGTAGTAGGTCGGCGGGTGGCTCGTCTCGAGCACCCGCAGCGCTCGGCGGGTGCTGGCGACGACCTCGCCGCCGAGGACGACCTCGACGAGGTCGGACGTGGCCTCGAGCCGGGGCGGGCGGGGGTAGTCCCAGACCGACTCCTGTCCGGGTCCGGGTCGTTGCGGTGTCGGTTGCACCCTGCACTCCCCTCAGCCGAGGTGCTCGGCCAGCCAGTCGCCGAGGGCGGCCGCACTCGCCGCGACCAGCTCCGGCCAGTCGAGGGCGGACTCGTCGGCGTTGTCCGAGACGTGCTTGACCAGGCGCACCGTCGACCCCATCTGTCGGCAGGCATAGGCCACCGCGTAGCCCTCCATGTCGACCAGGTGAGCCTGCTTCGCGAGCAGGTCCCGCACGGCCGGGTCGGTCACGAACACGTCACCCGAGGCGAGAACGGTGTCGTCGCCGCCCTCCACCGTCAGGCACTCCTGCGGGTCGTAGCCCAGCGCGCGGATGGCATCGGCGTTCATGTCGTGGTTCACCGCCGTCCCCGGGACGTGGATGCCCTCGAGCCCGGGGCGTAGGGCGCCCGCCGTGCCGATGTTCACCACCAGTGTCCGGGTGGGGTCACCGCCCGCCAGCGCACGGGTCGTGGCCACGGCGGCGGCGGTCTTCCCGAGGCCTGTCACCACCAGCGGGAGGTGGCCGGGCACGTGGGCGGCCTCGGCGCGGGTGGCGGCGACGATCAGGGTCCGGTCATACCTCACACCTGGAGCCTAGGCCCTGGCGCAACCGCTGCGGCTACTGTCCCGATCGGGACCGCGGTCCCGGGAGGACCGGGCCACTCGGACCTGCCCGTCGGAGCCGTGAGTCCCTAGCCTCAGAGGTATGGCAGGCGTTGCCGCGCAGGCTGTCGTGGTCGTCCACCTGGCCTACCTGCTCTACGTGGTGCTCGGTGGCTTCCTCGCGCTGCGCAGCCTCCACTGGCTCTGGCCCCACGCGGTGACGGCCGTCTGGGCGGTTCTCGGGCTGGTGGCCCAGGTGAGCTGCCCGCTCACCCTGCTCGAGAAGCACCTCATCACGGTCGGTGGCGCCGAGCCGTACGTCGGGACGTTCATCGGCCACTACGTCGAGGGGGTCTTCTACCCGGAGGGCTGGAGGGACCCCGTCTGGTACGCGACCGCAGTGGTCGTGCTGGCGACCTGGACACTGGCCGTAGCCCGGCACACCGCGGCAAAGCGCGTGGTCCACCACTGAGGGAGGGGCGGTCCGGCGGTCACCAGCCCGTGGGCAGAGGCCGCCCCTCGTGGAACCCTGCGACGGACTGCACACCGATGGTGGCCCGCTCGTGCAGCTCCTCGAGGGTGCCGGCGCCGGCGTAGGTGCATGCCGAGCGGACGCCGGCGAAGATCTGGTCGATGAGGTCCTCCACGCCGGGACGTGCGGGATCCAGGTACATCCGCGAGGACGAGATGCCCTCTTCGTAGATCCCCTTGCGCGCCTGGTCGAACGCGGTCTCGGTGCTCGTCCGGCTCGCAACCGCCCGGGCCGAGGCCATCCCGAAGCTCTCCTTGTAGGCGCGGCCGTCCGCATCGACGTGCATGTCGCCCGGCGACTCGTAGGTCCCTGCGAACCATGAACCCACCATCACCTGAGAGGCGCCTGCGGCCAGCGCGAGCGCGACGTCGCGGGGGTGCCGCACTCCCCCGTCGGCCCATACGTGCTTGCCCATCTCGCGGGCGGCAGCCGCGCACTCGAGGACCGCCGAGAACTGCGGGCGGCCCACGCCGGTCATCATCCGGGTCGTGCACATGGCGCCTGGGCCCACGCCGACCTTGATGATGTCGGCGCCTGCCTCGACGAGCTCGCGCACCCCCTCGCCGGAGACCACGTTGCCGGCGACGACGGGAACGGTCGGGTCCTGCGACCGCACGGCGGCGAGGGCCTCGAGCATGCGGCCCTGGTGGCCGTGGGCGGTGTCCACGACGAGACAGTCGACTCCCGTGGCGAGCACCGCCTTGGCCTTGGCGGCCACGTCACCGTTCACCCCGATCGCGGCGGCCACCCGAAGCCTGCCCCGGGCGTCGACAGCGGGGCTGTAGAGCGCCGTACGCAGCGCCCCGGTGCGGGTGAGGACGCCCTGGAGGCGGCCCTCGGCGTCGACCACCGGCGCCAGCCGGCGACGCGCCATGTCGAGGCGCTCGAACGCCGTCCGGGGGTCGACGGTGTCGGGGAGCGTCACCGGCCCGTGGGTCATCACCTGGTGCACCTGAGTGAACCGGTCCACACCGAGACAGTCGTCCTCCGTCACGACACCGACCGGCCGTCCCTCCTCGACGACGACCCCCGCCTTGTGCGGCCGCTTGGGCAGCAGAGCGAGCGCGTCGCCGACGGTCTGGTGTGGGTCCAGGACGATCGGGGTCTCGAAGACGGCGTGACGAGCCTTCACCCAGCCGACGACCTCCTCCACCACGCCGAGCGGGATGTCCTGCGGGATCACGGCCATGCCGCCACGCCGCGCGACGGTCTCCGCCATCCGCCGACCGGAGATGGCGGTCATGTTTGCCACGACCAGCGGGATCGTCGTCCCCGTCCCATCGTGGCTGGACAGGTCCACGTCGTACCGCGAGGCCACGTCGGAGCGCCGCGGGACCATGAACACGTCGTTGTAGGTCAGGTCGTAGGGCGGGGCGGAGTCGTTGAGGAAGCGCACGAGGACAGGAGTCTACCCCCGTGGCGCCCGCGGGGGCAGCGGGACGAAGCCGCTCGTACGCCGGACGTAGTCGGTGTAACCCCGGCGGCGGTCGGCGATGTCCTTCTCCAGCAGGGGCTTGCCGGTGCCCCTCGCCAGCAGCCAGGTCATCACAACCGGGGAGAGCACCGTGAGCACACCGGGCCAGACGCTCGCCGAGACCAGCCAGATCCCCCACCACACACAGGCGTCACCGAAGTAGTTGGGGTGGCGCGTGTAGCGCCACAGGCCGGTGTCGAGCACCTTCCCGCGCGAGGCGGGGTCGTCACGGAAGCGCTGCAGCTGGAGGTCGCCCACGGTCTCGAAGAACATGCCCACGAGCCACACCGCCACCCCGACCCACGCCACGAGGCCGAGCCCGACGTCCTGGAACGCCCCCACCTGCACGGGCAGGGAGACGAACCACATCACCGCGGCCTGGGTGAGGTAGATCTTGCGGACCGTGAACCACGTGCGGTTTCCGCGGGCCCGGCCGAGCAGCTCGGCATACCTGGGGTCCTCTCCCTGGCCCCGGGATCGGCGGGCGATGTGCGCGGCTAGGCGCACACCCCAGACCGACGTCAGGACGAGCACGAGCGCACGTCTCGAGTCGTCCCCGACGTCCGCGGCGGCGAAGTAGGACGTGAAGGCGATCGCGACGATCCCGAGGCCCCACGCGACGTCCACCACGGCGTGACGTCCGACGCGCAGGGCCACCAGGAACGCCACCGCGAGCACGAGCACCGCCACGAGCAGGGTGAACGGGAGAACCGCGAGGAAGGCGGCGGTGTCGAAACGCGCGGACGACGTCACGGCGTGGACTCGAACAGATCGGTCTCGCCCGCCCTGGCGAGTTCGAACATCTGGTGGGCGAGCTCGACGAGCCGATCGTCGGGTGCCTCGGTGCCGTCGGCCATCCCCCGATTCTTGCAGGATGCCGCCGTACAGTGACGCCATGCCGCCGAGCACGCCACCGTCCTTCGCCTCCCCCGGTGAGCCGGACCAGATCGCCGAGGAGGTCGCGGCGCAGTTCACCCGTCGAACCGGGCGGTCGCCTTCTGCCGTCGTGGCCGCCCCGGGACGGGTCAACCTGATCGGCGAGCACCTCGACTACAACGGCGGGCGCTGCCTGCCCCTCGCGCTCCCTCACGCGACGTACGCCGCCGTCGCGCCCCGCACGGACCGCACGGTGTCGGTGATCTCGGAGCAGATGGGCAGGGCCGCCGAGATCGCTCTCGACGGGCTGCGCCCCGGGGCGGTGACCGGGTGGGCAGCCTACGTGGCCGGGGTCGTGTGGGCCCTGCGTGAGGATGGCTGGGACGTGCCCGGCCTCGAAGTGGCGGTGGACTCGCGGGTTCCCATCGGCTCCGGGCTGTCGAGCTCGGCGGCGCTCGAGTGCGCGATCGCGCTCGGCGTGCTCGCGGTCATGGGCGTCACCGACACCGACGAGCTGCGCGGGAGGCTGGTGCAGCTCTGCGTCCGCGCCGAGGCCGAGATGGCGGGCGCTCCGACCGGCGGCATGGACCAGTCCGTGGCTCTGCTCGCCCGGGCCGGGCACGCGCTGCTCCTCGACTTCGACGACGGCACCTCCCGCCAGGTGGAGTGGAGCCCCTCGCGTGAGGGGCTGGGCCTCCTGGTCGTCGACACCGGCGTCTCACACGCGCTGACCGACGGCGGCTATGCCTCGCGCCGTACCGACTGCGAAGAGGCTGCCCGCGCTCTCGGCGTCCGGACGCTGCGGGAGGCGCGGGCCCTCGCCGACCCGTTCGGCGCTCTGGCCGGCTCACGTGCACCACGGCGGGTCCGTCACGTGCTGACCGAGATGGACCGCGTCGACGCGGCCGTGGCGGCGCTCGACCGAGGCGACCACGCCGCGCTGGGACCGTTCCTCGACGCGTCCCACGACTCGCTCCGCGACGACTTCGAGGTCTCCTGCCCCGAGCTCGACGTGGTCGTGGAGACCTGTCGACGACATGGAGCACTCGGGGCGAGGCTGACCGGCGGCGGGTTCGGTGGCTCGGCGCTCGCCCTCCTGCCGGTGGGAGATGTCCCTCGGGCGGCGGTGGCCGTGGCCGCGGCGTTCGAGGAGCACGGCTGGCACCCACCGGCGTTCCTTCACGCGCCGGCCGGGGCCGGAGCCCGACGCCTCAGGTAGCCGAGACGCCGCCGATGTCACCCTCGCGGAAGGCGCTCACGAACAAGGCATGGTCACGCCGGGCGCGCGCTGCGTAGCTGATCCCGAACTCGACCACGTCCGCGGTGAGCTCCTTGCGGCGCCCCTGCACCGCTTCCGCGATCGCCTCCTCGACCTGGAAGTCGACGAGGGTCTGGTCGCTGTCCTCGTCGGAGGCGCAGTGCACCTTCGCCGTGGCCCGCCCGAGGCTGTCCACCAGGGCAGCCATCTCGTCGGGCTCGTTCATCTCCGACCAGTCGAGATCGACCTCGTAGGGCGACACCTCGGCAACCACGTAGCCCCGGCCGTCCATGCTGGTGTGGCCGAGCAGCGGGTCGGTGTGCACCTGGAGCGCTCGCTGGCTGACCACCGTGCGGTGCCCCTCGTGGTCGAAGTAGCGCTCGATCTCGGCGGCGTCCACGAAACGGCTCACAGCCGGAACGTTGGCCTGCTTCATGGACAGGACCACGTCGTTGTCGAGGGCCTGGCTGTATCCCTCGACCAGGAGGTTGTACGCCGGTAGACCGGCGCTGCCGATGCCGAACCCGGAGCGGCCCACGGCGTCGCGCACCTCGTAGAACAGATCGCGGTCGAAGCGCTTCGAGGAGGGAATCGTCGTGAGGTAGTCCTCGAAGGCCCGCAGCACCTTGCGGTGCTCGTCACGACCGAGGCGTCGCACCCCAGACCCCTCCCGGAAGACCCGCCTGTCCCCGTCGATCACCGTGACGTCGTCGAGCAGGTCGCGGCGGCTCAGCCTGCGCGCCTGGGACAAGATGTCGAGGACGGGTCCTTCGGTGTTGTCGAGGAACAGGCCGAAGTCGTCGTCCTCCTCCGAGCGCAGGTAGTGGTTGACCTGGCCGAGGTAGGCCCTGACGTACCTCGCGACGAGGTCGCGGACGACCGCCTCGGGCAGCGCCTTGCGCCAGCCCATCAGGGCGAGACTGGCGGCGAAGCGACGCAGGTCCCAGGTGAAGTGGCCGAGGTAGGCCTCGTCGAAGTCGTTGACGTCGAAGACGAGACGACCGTCGCTGTTGAGGTAGGTCCCGAAGTTCTCGGCGTGGAGGTCACCGTGGATCCAGATCCGGCTGGTGCGCTCGTCCGCGAACGGGTCTCGCATGCGTGTGACGTCGGCGTAGAAGAGGCACGCGGTGCCACGGAAGAACGCGAAGGGGTCGGCGGCCATCTTGCGGTACTTCACCCGGAAGGCATGCGGATCGGCCTCCATGAGGTCGGCGAAGGCTTCCTCGAGAACCTCGACGATCCGCTGCTTGCGGGTGCGGGTGGCGGCCATCGGGTCAGGCGATCAACAGAGCGAAGAGGTCGACGTACTGGATGAGGTGTCGGTCCCCGAGGAAGCGGTCGAGGACCCGCTCGCGGGCGGCTTCCCCGAGCTTGGTCGCGAAGGCGTCGTCCTCGAGCACCTGCTGGAGCGCGTCACCGAAGGCCCCGAGGTCGTGCGGGTCCTCGAGGAGGAGACCGTGAACCCCGTCGACGATCTGGTCGCGAATCCCGCCCACCGAGGAGGCGATCACCGGACGGCCCTTCCACATCGCCTCGGTCACGGTGAGGCCGAAGCCTTCCACCAGGCTCTTCTGCACCACGACCGTGGCGCGGCGCTGGAGTGCGTTGACCAGGTGGGCGTTCTCGTCGACGTCGTCCATCGGCAGGCTGATGAGATGCACCCGGTCCTGCACATCGACAGGCAACCGCTGCCAGAGGCTGGTGCACTCGTCGAACACCGCAGCGCCCTCGGGGTCGTCCGAGACCCCGGCAGCGTCGGGCCCGACCAGCGCCAGGTGAACGTCCCCCGGCAGCGAGTCGATGCGGTTGGTGAAGCCGGTCAACACGCCCGGCATGTCCTTGAGGCGGTCCCAGCGACTGACCTGCATCACGAGCCGAGCGTCGGCCTGGACGGGCCCCTGGCCGTGCACCAGGCCGTGGTGAGGCCGGACCTCGCCGGGCGAGCCGTCGCGCCGCGTGAACTGGATCTCGGCCAGGTCGGGGTGGTTGCCGACCAGCCCCGCCTGCGCGAGCGAGTGGCGGACCTGCCCCGGGGTCAGCGCGATGTTCTTGGCGCTGAACGGGTCGACGGACGGAGCGATGATCAGGACCTTCTCTGCCGGGACCCAGTGGGGGACGTACTCCTTGCGCGAGAAGATGAAGGCGTCGGCGCTCTGGATGAACTCCCGGAGGAACGACCAGCCGAGCTCGGTGAGGGCGTCGTTGGTGTCCCGTCCGATGTGGCAGCGCCACACCACGTGGGCACCGAGCCGACGAAGTCCCTCGACGAGACCCGCGGTCTGCGGATCGTGGAGCAGCACGATGTCGCCGGGCCGCACGACCTGCTCGGCCATGGGGAGGTTGTACGACAGGACCCGGGCGAAGTGCTCACGCTGCTCCGGCCCGAGCGGACCTCCGTCGCCGGGCGACCCGTGCAGGAGGTTGTGCAGCCGCTTGGTGATCATGAAGAAGTCGTGGTCGCCGTCCAGCACGAGCCATCGTGTGTCGACACCCGCGCCGCGGCCGTAGGCCAGGATGTACTGCAGCATCTCGGCGACACCGCCACCCTTGCTGGTGGCGTTGATGTTCCACACGGTGCGGTCGCGGAGGATCCCCCCGGTCGCCGCAGCCTGGTAGGCGAAGAGACGCTCGGCTCGTGCCGGCGGCAGCAGCCGGGCAAGGCGTTCGAGCGGGACCGGCTGGATCTCGACCTCGCGCATGCTGACCTCCTCCCCCTGACGGTTCTGCTACCCCCAGCCTAGGGGGACACCCCCTCGGAACTTCGGAGTTCTGGCACGAAAAGTCCGTTGTCGCGAAGCTCTATCGCCGCCAGCTCCCGCACGACCCGTGGGTCGCGGCGCCGCCAGTCCCCCACCGGGTCGTCGCTGATCGCGGCCAGCCGGTGCAGGGGTTGTCTCGCCATCGCCCGTAGCGCGAACAGGTCGAGGTCGTCGGAGCTGTCGACGAACCTGCGCCCGGCGGTGGCCTCGCGGACGAACCGCCACCGCAACGGCAGGTGGATCGCCAGGGCGATCAGCACGGGGATGGCGCCGACCGCCAGGGCCAGCCAGAAGGCCAGTGTCTCGACGGCTGCGACCTGCGCGTCCCCGGCCGCGGCGATCTGCTCGGCGGCACCGCCCGCACCGTCGAACGGCTCCCGCACCCTGTCGCCCACCAGCGGCAGGTCGCCGACCGACCGACCTGCCGCACGAAGCTCGCCGGCGAGCCCGCTTCCCGCCGCGCTGATCTGGTGACCGGGCTCGGCCAGGGAGAGGGTGGCGTCCCGGACCGAGAGCGCGATCCTCACCCAGGCGAAGACCCACACGACGACCAGCAGGTCGGCGAGCACCTGGAACCAGCGACGGACCGGGGAGTCGGCGTAGAGCTTCATGCTCCGATACTTCCCGGTCCGCGCCGTTTCAGCCTCTACTTGAGCTCGGCGGAGGTCTTGCCGAGCAGCCGCCGCGCGACGATGAGCTGCTGGATCTGCTGGGTCCCCTCGAAGATGTCGAGGATCTTGGAGTCGCGGGCCCACTTCTCGAGCAGCTCGTGCTCGCTGTACCCCACGCTTCCGGCGAGCTCCACACAGCGGAGGGTGATGTCACTGCCGACCCGACCAGCCTTCGCCTTGGCCATCGAGGCCTCGAGGGAGTTGGGCTTGCGGTTGTCGGCCATCCAGGCGGCCTGGAGGGTGAGCAGGTACGCCGCCTCCCAGTCCGACTCCATCTGGAGGAAGACCGACGCGGCCGCCGACTGGGTGTGCGCGGGCCGGTCGTAGTCGATCTCGACGCCGGCCTTCTCCAGCAGATCCTTGGTCAGCTCGAGCGAGGCCCGGGCGCAGCCGACGGCCATCGCGGCGACGAGGGGCCGTGTGTTGTCGAAGGTCGCCATCGCGCCGGCGAAGCCCTGCTTGACGTCGACCTCCGGGCTACCGAGGAGGTTCTCCTTCGGTACGCGGCAGTCCTCGAACCGGATCGTCGCAGTGTCCGAGGCCCGGATGCCCAGCTTGTGCTCGAGGCGCTCGACGGTCATGCCGGGAGTGCCCTTGGGCACCACGAACGACTTGATCGCTGCTCGGCCGAGGCTCTTGTCGAGGGTCGCCCAGACGACCACGGCGTCGCTGCGCTCGCCCGAGGTGACGAAGATCTTCTCGCCGTTGATGACGTAGTGGTCCCCGTCGAGGACGGCCGTGGACTGGATGCTCGCCGAGTCCGAGCCGGTGTTGGGCTCGGTGATGGCCATGCTGGCCCACAGGCCGTCGAACCGCTTGTGCTGCTCCTCGTCGGCGACCGAGGCGATGGCCGAGTTGCCGAGGCCCTGCCGGGGCATGGAGAGCAGCAGACCGACGTCGCCCCAGCACATCTCCATGATGGAGAGCACCGAGGCGAGGTTGGAGCCGTTCTTCGTACCGGCAGCGACCTCCTCCGACGTACCCTCCTCGCGGCGGACGCCCGCGGCGCCGGCGCCACTGGCGGCACCGGACTCGCTGAGCCCGTCGATCATCGCCGCGAGCATGTCGAGCTCCTTGGGGTACTCGTGCTCGAGCTGGTCGTACTTGCGGGAGTTGGGGCGGAGCAGGTTCATCGCGACCTGGTGCGCCTGGCCGATGAGCGGCCGGAACTTCTTGGGAGTCTCGAGATTGATCATGGGGTTCCCTTCGGGACCGAGGTCTGCTCAGGCTGCGTCATACGAGGACGCCTCCTTCCATCACACCGATGGCGCGCAGGTCGCGGTACCACCGCTCCACGGGGTGCTCCTTGACGAACCCGTGCCCACCGAGCAGCTGGACTCCGTCGTTGCCGATCTGCATGCCGCGTTCGGCGCAGAGCTTGCGGGCCAGGGCCACCTCGCGGTCGAACGGCTTGCCCTGGGCCGCTCGCGAGGCTGCCTTGTACGTCACCAGCCTCATGGACTGCAGCTCGATGGCGATGTTGGCGACCATGAACGCGACCGACTGCCGGTTGCTGATCGGCTCGCCGAACGCCTCCCGCTCGTTGACGTAGGGGATCACGTAGTCGAGCACGGCCCGGCCGGTGCCGATCGCGAGGGCGCACCACGCGAGGCGGGAGAGCCGGACGCACTCGGCGTAGTTCTCGCCGGAGGTGTCGCCGAGCAGAGCCAGCCCCGACACCTTGACGTCCTTCAGGATCACCCGGCCCAGACCGGCGGCCCGCACGCCCATCGACGGCTCGGACTCGATCTCGAGCCCCTCGGTGGCCGACTCGACCAGGAACAGCGCAGGGGTGCCGTCGAGGGCGGCGCCGACCACGAAGAGCTCGGCGTCGGCGGCCCGCGGCACCAGCGACTTCACGCCGTTGAGGACGTAGCCGTCGCTGACGCGGACGGCGGTGGTCTCGAGGCTCATCGCGTCGAAGAGCGGCCGCGGCTCGGTGATCGCGAGCGCCGCAGCCGGCGCTTCCTCGCCGGTGAAGGCCGGGAGGTACGTCAGCTGCTGCTCGTCGTTGCCCCACAGCGAAAGCGCCGTTGCGACCGCGCCGGGAGCGAGGCAGGCCACGGCCAGACCCATGTCGCCCTTGGCCAGCGCCTCGGCGACGAGCGTGCCGGCCATCGCCGAGCGCTCGGTGGAGATGCCCTCGAGCTCCTCCGGCACGCCGAGGATCGGCAGACCGATCTCCTGGCCCGCCTTCAGCACCGCCTCGGGCGCGGCGCAGGCCTCGTCGGCCTCGGCAGCGGCCGGCCGGACCACCTCGGTGGCGAGCTCGGTCACCACGTCGACGAGCATCTGCTCGTCCTCGGTGGGAGTCAGGTCGAACAGCCCCTTGGCGGCGGCCGAGGGGACGCGCACCGCCTTCCCACCGGGCTTGCCGCGGCGCTTGAACGTGCGGCTGACCGTGCCGGCGGTGCGGAAGCCGGCCCGGGTGGTCTCGAAGACCGCTCGTTCGGTCTGTTTGCGCACGCCGAGGCGGTCCAGAACGTCGGCCTGGGCCAGGCGGTTGAGCAGGGACACCGCGAACCCGATCGGGTCCGATCGGTCCGCGGACGGGACGCCGTGTCTAGGGGCGCCCGAGTCTCGGGGGGTTCGTGTCAGGGACATGCGGCAACTGTAACTGCGAGTTACACACCGCGCCACACGTGCGGCTCGTGGTCCGCACCACAAACTAGGATGTCCGCCATGTCCGACACCTCGCCCGAGACCTCATCCCTGCCTGTCGGCGGCACTGTCCGCCCCATCACCAGATGGGGCGAGGACGTCATGCACCGAGTGCAGGAGCCGGTCACCGAGTTCGACGAGGACCTGAGGCAGCTCGCAGCCGACATGGTGGCCACGATGTACGCCGCGGACGGTGTGGGGCTCGCCGCCTGTCAGATCGGGGTGGACCGCTCCATCTTCGTCTTCGACTGCCCCGACGACGAGGGGGTCCGTAGGAAGGGTGTGGTCTGCAACCCCGAGCTCTTCCTGCCCGAGGGGCGCGACCGCAAGCTCGACGACGACGACGAAGGCTGTCTCTCCCTCCCCGGCGCCTTCGTGAAGTGCGCGCGCCCGGACTTCGCACGCGTCGAGGGGGAGGACCTCGACGGCAACCCGGTCTCCTACGAGGGCCAGGGGCTGCTCGCCCGCTGCCTCCAGCACGAGACCGACCACTGCAAGGGCACCGTCTTCGGCGACCGCCTGAACAAGCGGTCCCGCAAGAAGCTCTTCAAGCAGGCCGAGGAGCTCGCCGACCGGTTCCACCCGGAGTGGCCCGTGGTCACCGACGAGCAGTGACGTAGCAGGCGACGGCGGTCGCGGCGGCGACGTTGAGGGAGTCGATCCCGGCGGCCATCGGAATCACCGCCCGACGGTCCGCGGTGTCCATCCAGCGACGTGACAGTCCCGGCCCCTCCGAGCCCGTCAGAAGGGCGACCCGGTCGAGCCCGCGCACGGCCTCCGCGATGTCGACGGCGTCCACGGCAGGGGTCAGCGCGACGGTCGTGAAGCCCTCATTCGCGAGCTCCGCCACCGCGTCGTACCAGCCTTCGAGGCGTGCGTAGGGCACCGCGAAGACCGCACCCATCGCGACCTTGATCGAGCGGCGGTACAACGGGTCGGCGCAGCGGGGGGACAGCAGCACGGCGTCGATGCCGAGGGCGGCTGCGGAGCGGAAGATGGCCCCGACGTTGGTGTGGTCGACGACGTCCTCCAGCACCACCACGGTTCGAGCGCCGGCCAGCACCTCGGCGACCGACGGCAGCGGCCTACGCTCCAGCGAGGCCAGGGCGCCGCGGTGCACGTGGAAGCCGGTCACCTCCTCGGCCAGCTTCTCGCTCACGACGAAGCACGGCGCCTCGCTGCGCTCGAGCACGTCGCTGAGGCCGTCGAGCCATCGCGGTGCCATCAGGAACGACCGCGCGGTGAACCCCGCCTCCGCCGCTCGACGCACCACCTTCTCCCCCTCGGCGAGGAAGAGGCCGTGCTCGGTCTCGAGGTGCTTGCGCAGCTCCACGTCACGAAGGTCCCGGTAGTCGGCCAACCTCGGGTCGGCCGGGTCCGAGACCTCGATCAGCTCCGCCATCGGTACCTTTCCGGATTGGCCACCGCGACCACCTCGCCGACCACCACGATCGCAGGCGGCCGGACGTCCTCGCGCACGACGTCTTCGGCGACCGTGGCCAGGGTCGAGAGCACCGTGCGCTCCCCCGGCATCGTCCCCTCGGCGACGACTGCGACCGGCGTTTCGGGGGGCCGGCCACCGGAGACGAGCCGCGTGGCGATCGCCGGGAGGTTCTGCACCGCCATGAGCAGCACGACCGTCCCGCGCATGCGGGCCAGGGCTTCCCAGTCGACCAGTGAGCTGTCGTGACCTGGCGGGACGTGCCCGGAGACGACGGTCACCTCGTGGGCTACGCCTCGGTGGGTCACGGGAATGCCGGCGGCCGCGGGCACCGAGATCGCGCTCGTCACACCCGGGACCACCGTGCACGGCACCCCCGCCTCCGCGCAGGCGAGCATCTCCTCATAGCCGCGGCCGAACACGAACGGGTCTCCCCCCTTGAAACGCACGACCCGCTTGCCCTCCCGGGCCCGTTCCACGATCACCCGGTTGATCTCGTCCTGCGAGGCGGACCGTCCCCGCGGCAGCTTGGCGACGTCGATCAGCTCCACGTCCGGGGAGAGCTCGCCGAGCAGATCCCGCGGTGCCAACCGGTCGGCCACGACCACGTCGGCCTCACTGAGAGCCCGTCTGGCCGCCACGGTGACGAGCTCGGGATGGCCCGGCCCGCCGCCGACGAGCACCACCCCGGGCGTACGGTCGCGATGGGCGTCGGCGTCGATCACCCCGTCGCGCAGTGCGGAGACGATCTCGTCGCGGACCGCCGCGGAGCGCTGGGGCTGACGGTTGCCGAGCACCGCCACCGTCACTCCCGCGTGCCGCCCCACCGCTGGGGTCCAGGCGGTCGCGCGCTCGGCGTCGTCGCTGCGGACGCAGAAGACTCGCCGTTCCTCGGCGGCGAGGCTGACCTGCTCGTTGACCGCACGGACGTCTGTGGCCGCGATGACGTACCACGCGTCGTCGAGGTCGGCAGCCTCGAAGCCGCGCTCGTGCCAGGCCACCTCCCCGGAGCCGACGAGCCCCTCGATGGCAGGCGTCACGACCGGTGAGACCACCTCGACGCGCGCACCTACCGCGAGCAGGGCAGGGACACGCCGCTGGGCGACGTGGCCGCCGCCCACGACGACGACCTTGCGGCCTGCGAGTCGCAGGCCTGAGGGGTACGGCGGGAAGGACCCCTGCTTCGGCTCAGTCATCGCTCACCACCTTGCGGGCGACGCCGGCGGCGTCGAAGGTCGCCATCTCCCGCAACGTGGCGCCGGCGGCCTCGACCAGCGGGAGCGCGAGCACCGCACCGGTTCCCTCCCCGAGCCGGAGGTCGAGGTCCACGAGCGGTCGCAGGCCCAGCTGTGCCAGGGCGACCGCGTGCCCGGGCTCCACGCTGCGGTGGCCGGCGAAGCAGTAGCCGACAGCCGCCGGTGCCAGCGCTTGGGCAACGAGCGCAGCCGAGCCGGCGATCACCCCGTCGAGGACGACCGGCACTCGCCGCCGCGCCGCGCCCAGCACGAGGCCGGCGATCCCGGCGTGCTCGAAGCCGCCGAGCGAGGCGAGGGTCTCGACCGGGTCCGCCGTGACCGGTCGCGCGGCGAGCGCACCCGCCACGACCTCGACCTTCCGGGCCAGGGCTGCGTCGTCGGCCCCTGTCCCGCGGCCGGTCACCCGGGCTGGGTCGACGCCGGCCAGTGCGGCGACGAGCGCTGCCGAGGGCGTCGTGTTGGCGATACCCATGTCCCCGGTGAGCAGGATGTCGTGTCCGGCGTCGATGAGCCGGTCTGCGACGTGGACCCCGGCCAGCAGTCCCGCCAGCGCCTCGGCGGAGGTCATGGCCGGCTCGAGCGCGAGGTCCGAGGTGCCGCTGCGGATCTTGTGGTCCAGCAGGTTCGGGCCTGGCTCGAGGTCCGCGGCAACCCCCATGTCCACCACGACGACCTCGGCGCCCACCTGACGAGCCAGCACGTTGATCGCGGCACCGCCGGCGCGGAAGTTCGCCACCATCGCGGCAGTGACCTCCTGCGGCCACGGGCTCACCCCCTGCGCGTGCACGCCGTGGTCGCCGGCGAAGACTGCGACGACGGGCCGCGCGATACGACGAGGCGGGCAGGTGCCCTGGATCCCGCAGAGCGCGACCGAGGCATCCTCGAGCACACCGAGCGCACCGGCGGGCTTGGTCAGCTGCGCCTGTCGCAGTCGCGCCTCGGACATGGCCGCGGCGTCCGGGGGTACGACGGCGGCCAGGACGTCATGGAGCATCTGCTCCGGGCTGGGGGTCATGTCCCTCATTGTCCTGGCCACGCCGGCGACTCTGGCAGAGGACCAACCTGCGGACTAGGGTCGCAGCACGCACTATCTGAGGAGGTATGGATGAACCTGGAACGACCGGTCAGCCCGAACCCCTACGACCTGCTACCGCCCGTGCCATCTTTCACGGTGACGAGCACCGACGTGCAGGACGGTCAGCCGCTGAAGGACGACCAGGTTGCCGCCAAGGGCAACGTCTCACCCCAGCTGAGCTGGTCCGACGTCCCGGAGGGCACCAGGAGCTTCGTGGTCACCTGCTTCGACCCCGATGCGCCCACCCCGTCGGGCTTCTGGCACTGGGTCCTGGTGGACCTGCCGGCCGACGTGACGTCCCTCGAGGTCGGAGCAGCGGCGGGTCATCTGCCGGGCAAGGCGTTCCACTGTCGCAACGACGGTGGCGACAAGGGCTTCATGGGCGCTGCTCCCCCGCCCGGCGACCAGGTGCACCGCTACTACTTCGTCGTGCATGCGGTGAAGGAGGAGTCACTGGGCGTGGACTCCGACGCCTCCCCGGCGGTGGTGTCCTTCAACCTCGCGTTCAAGACGCTGGGTCGCGCGATCATCCACGGCACCTATCAGCACTGAGGCCGTCGGGTCAGCGCATCTCGCGGTAGGTCGGGGACTCCAGGAACAGCGGCAGCACGTACCGCGCGGACATGGAGAGGTCGAGCTCGCCGGAGCGGATCCTCTCGGGGTCGACGAACACGATCCGTCGCCCCTCCCCCAGCCTGATGTCCTCGTCGGTGGCGTCGGTGCGCTTGACCCAGATCTCCCACCGGTCTGCGAGGTGGGAGGAGATCTTCGGGGAGTGCTGCACGATCTCGTCGAACCACAGCTCGAACCCCCGCTCCGTGAGGCCGGTCTCCTCCTCGAGCTCGCGGTGGAGGGCGTCCTCCCAGGCCTCCCCCTCCTCGAGGTGCCCGCCGACGAGGCCCCATTGGTTAGGTGAGACGAGCGCGTGCTCGTCGCGCTCCTGGAGCAGAAGCCAGCCACGTCGGTCGACGAGCAGCGCGCTGGTGACCCGGCAGTTCTGCTCGGCGCACGGGGTGTCGTGCTCGGACAGCGGAGCTGCGTTGCTTCGGGTCACGGTTCCTCCGACGTGTGCGACGGTCTGCATCAGCACCCTAGCCAACTCCGCAGGGAACGCGAGAGGACCCGAGGTTCTTTTCTTGACGTATTCCAGAAACGGCGTTCGGGTGGAGGTGACACCTAGCCACATCCTGGGGTGTGACGGCCCAGACGCTGCCGCGCGTCCTCGAGTACTGGCGCAACGTCGACGCGGAGATCGGCAAGCGGATCGAGGAGGCCGTCCACGCCGGCCGCGGCCAGGATGTCGCTCCGCACGCGACCGAGGCCGATCCGTCCGAGGTGGCCGAGAACCCCACCCACAGCAAGGGCTGACCGCAAAGCGATGACCAGGGTATGCAGGCAAACTGTCTCTCCCCACGGTGATCTTGCCGTGGGGAGAGACAGTTCTCCAGGGGAGGTTGCCGGCGTCGTGACGCCGTCGACGGACGTACGACGACGGGCTTGTCGTCATGCGCGAGAATCGGCACATGAGCCATCGACACCGCTCCGACCTGCACGAGGTCGACATCCTCGGCGAGCCGTACCTCTGCGAGACGATCGAGCTCTCCGACGACGACGAGGGGCCGGTCGTCGCGACGCTCGTCCACCGTCGTACCGAGGCTGACGAGGGTGGCCACCGGTTCGGCGCCGTCCTGCACCTGCACGGCTTCTCCGACTACTTCTTCCAGACTCCGGCCGCCGACTACTGGGTCGAGCGCGGCTACGACTTCTACGCACTCGACCTGCGCAAGTACGGCCGCTCGCTGCAGCCGCACCAGACCCCCAACTTCGTCACCGACCTGCGTCACTACTTCGAGGAGATCGACGAGGCGATGAGGCGGGTGCGCGAGCGCGACGGCCACACGCACGTCATCGTCACCGCGCACTCGACGGGTGGGCTGATCGCGCCGCTGTGGGCGGACTCGCGCCGGCCCGACCTCGCCGGCATGGTGCTCAACTCACCCTGGCTCGACCTCCACGGCAGCTTCCTGCTGCGCACCGCGGGGACCGCCGCGATCGACCAGGTGGGGGCCCGGCGTCCCTACCTCTCAATCCCGCGCAACGTCTCCGGGCTCTACGCGCAGAGCCTGCACCGCGACCACAGCGGCGAGTGGGAGTTCAACCTCGACTGGAAGCCGATCGAGAGCCAGCCGGTGTACGCCGGGTGGCTTCGGGCGGTCCGGCGCGGGCACGCCAGGGTGCACCGGGGGGTGGACGTCGGCGCACCGGTCCTCGTCCTCACCTCTGGCGCGAGCTCCTTCCCGCGTGAGTGGGACGAGAACGTCGACCGGCACGACATCGTGCTCGACGTCGAGCAGATCCGTAAGTGGGCCCACAAGCTCGGCAGCCACGTCACGGTGAGCCGGATCGAGGGGGCGCTGCACGATGTGACGCTCTCGGCAGAGCCTGTCCGCAAGAGGGTCTTCGACCAGGTCACCCGATGGCTCGAGGCCTACGTCCACGAACCGCGCTAGGGGTGGGCGACGGGGGGTCCCCCGCTTGGTCACCCTCGGGAGACGAACGCCACGACGGCGACCAGACCGACCGTCACGATCACGACCCGCAGCGCCAGCGGGGGAAGTCGTCGCCCGACGGAGGCTCCGATCTGGCCCCCGACGACCGAGCCGAGGGCGATGAGCCCGGCGAGGGCCCAGCTGACCTCGGCCACGAACACGAAGACCACCGCCGCCACGGCGTTGACGAGCCCGGCGAGGATGTTCTTGACGCCGTTGAGTCGCTGGAGCGTGTCCTGGATCCCCACGCCGAGGACCGCCATGAGCAACACGCCCTGGGCGGCACCGAAGTAGCCGCCGTAGACGCCTGTGAGCATCACCAGCACCCAGACCCAGAGGGCGCCGTGCTCGTGCACACCGCCCCTGCTCTCGGCCTGACAGGCAACCCACCGGGCGATCCGCGGCTGAAGGACCACGAGGACACAGCCGGCAAGGATCAGCACCGGCACGATTGTGTTGAACGCCTCGGGCGGCAGGGCGAGCAGGAGCACCGCCCCGGCGACGCCGCCTAACAGCGAGGCAGAGGCCAGGCGCACGACCCGCGCACGCTGACCACGCAGCTCACGCCGGTAGCCCCACGCGCCCGAGGCCGAGCCGGGCACCAGGCCGATCGTGTTCGTGACGTTCGCCGTCACAGGTGGCACCCCGAGCGCGAGGAGGGTCGGGAACGTGATCAACGTCCCCGACCCCACCACGGTGTTGATGGTGCCGGCGGCGACCCCGGCAAGCAGGACCGCCGCGACCTCCAGCGCGGTCACGAAGAGGGCGACTCCGAGGAGTCCTCTGCGGCGGCGATGGCCTCGGCCACGGCGTCATGCGCCTTGGACAAGCTCTCGTCCGCATCGCGATCGGGGAGGTCGGGGATCGAGGCGCCCATGTCCACGCGCTTCAGCGGTCCCTCGACGTCGTCCGGGATGCCCTGGAGACTGTTCATCGTCGAGCCGAGACCCTCCAGCGCCTTGCCGATCTCGCTGGGGACGATCCACACCTTGTTGGCGTCGCCCTCGGCGATCCTCGGCATCATCTGGAGGTACTGGTAGGCCAGCAGGGACTGGTCGGGGCGACCGTCGTGGATCGCTTGGAACACCGTCTGGATGGCCTGCCCCTCACCCTGGGCCTTGAGGATCTGCGACTCACGCTCAGCCTGTGCCCGCAGGATCTGCGACTCGCGCTCACCCTCCGCGGTCAGGATGGCCGACTGCTTCGAACCCTCGGCGGTGAGGATCGCGGCCTGGCGCTGACCCTCGGCGGTGAGGATCGCGGCGCGCTTGTCGCGGTCGGCACGCATCTGCTTCTCCATCGAGTCCTTGATCGACGGCGGCGGGTCGATGCCCTTGAGCTCCACGCGGTTGACGCGGATGCCCCACTTGCCGGTGGCCTCGTCGAGGACGCCGCGCAGGCGACTGTTGATCGCGTCGCGACTGGTCAGCGTCTCCTCGAGGTCCATGCCACCGACGATGTTGCGGAGCGTGGTCATGGTCAGCTGCTCGACCGCCTGGATGTAGTTGGCGATCTCGTAGGTCGCCGAGACCGGGTCGGTCACCTGGAAGTAGATGACGGTGTCGATCGACACCACCAGGTTGTCCTCGGTGATCACCGGCTGCGGTGGGAAGGACACGACCTGCTCCCTCAGGTCGATCATGTAGCGGACCTTGTCGACGAACGGCACGACGACGTTCAGGCCCGCCGGCAGCGTGCCCTTGTACTTGCCGAACCGCTCAACGATGCCTGCTCGCGCCTGCGGGACGATCCGGATCGTCTTGGCCAGGACGGCCACGGCGAACAGGACCAGCAGGACGAGCAGGATCAGTACTGCTGCGCCACCATCCACGGTTGCCTCTTCTCAGTTGTCGTTGCGTGTTGTCAGTCCGGGGATGCTGCTGCGCCGATCCGCCTGCCCTCACGACTCCAGGGTGGGGATCGGGTGGACGTAGGCGGTGGCGCCGCGGATCTCGAAGACGTCCACCGGCGCGCCCGGCTCGATCACCTCGGTCTCGTCGAAGGGGCGCGCGGTCCACAGCTCGCCGCCGATGCGGATCTGGCCGCCGTGGACGGAGACCTCGTCGACCACGACGCCCTGCTTGCCGACCAGCGCCGCGTGGCCGAGGGTCAGGTCCGGTCCGGAGTGGAACCTCTTGACGATGCTGGGCCGGACCAGCGCCAGCATGCCGATGGAGGCGGCGACCGCCGCGAGGACCTGGAAGGGCAGGCTGAGCCCGATCAGGGCAGCGGTCATGCCCACGATCGCGCCGATCGCCATCATCAGCAGGATGAGGTCGAGGCTGAACAGCTCGGCGACGCCGAGGGCGATCGCGACGCCGAGCCAGGCCTGCCAGTCCTGGAACCATTCCGGGAGGTTCATACCTCCAGCCTAGTCACTCCGGGCGTGCCGGACACGTCGCCGCGCAGCCCACCGGCCGTCCTCGTGGGTCAGCCGGAGCGGCATGCCGAAGGTTGCCGAGATGATCTGCTCGGTGAGGACGTGCTCGATGGGCCCGGAGGCCACGATCCGGCCCTTGCGCAGGAGCATCGCATGGGTGAAGCCGGGCGGGATCTCCTCGACATGGTGGGAGACCAGGACGGTGGCCGGCGACATCTCGTCCATGGCGAGCACCGAGAGGGTGGAGACCAGGTCCTCGCGCCCGCCGAGGTCGAGGCCGGCAGCCGGCTCGTCGAGGAGGAGCAGCTCGGGGTCGGTCATCAGGGAGCGGGCGATCTGCACGCGCTTGCGCTCGCCCTCGCTGAGGGTGCCGAAGGTGCGCTCCAGCAGGTGGCCGGCACCGACCTCGACGAGGAGGTCGCGGGCTCGGTCGTGGTCGAGCTCGTCGTAGTGCTCGCGCCACCGGCCCAGCACGCTGTACGACGCGGAGACCACGACGTCGCGGACCAGCTCCTGCCGCGGGATGCGGTCGGCGAGGGCGGCGCTGGTCAGACCTATTCGGGGGCGCAGGTCGAAGACATCGACCGTCCCGAGGACCTCGCCGAGGATTCCGGCGACCCCCGATGTGGGGTGGATCTGGGCTGCCGCCACCTGGAGAAGCGTGGTCTTGCCGGCTCCGTTGGCGCCGAGGATCACCCAGCGTTCGTCCTCCTCGACCACCCAGTCGATCCCTTCGAGGAGGGTCGCCTGACCACGCTTCACGGTGACGTCGGCGAACTCGAGAACGGCGTCCATGCATCCCTCGTGTGGTCGGTGCGTGAGGCGGCTGCGGCTGCGGGCCCAAACCTACGGTATGCGGCGGTCCGCCCGCAGGTGCGTTGAGCCTGTCACTACGCTCGTGGCGTGCATACGACGACCGCGCTCCCGCGCTCAGCCGACCTCGCCGTGTGGTTCACGGCGTGGGCGGCGGGTCTGGTGAGCCTCGACGCCGCCCGTGACGCGATCGTCGGGGGCGAGGCCGCCCACGATGTCGTGGGCCTGCCCGGGGAGGCCGAGCCGCTGCCGCTGATCTTGGCCCTGGGCCGCCTGCGCGCAGCGGGAGCGGCGGCCGCCGGCCTCGCCCTACCGACGCCCGGGGACCCACTCGGTCTCGCCGGGCCACCGGCCTTCAACGCCGATGCGCTCGAGGCCGGGGAGGCGGTCGTGCTCACCGGGGTCGACGCGGGGCTGGTACCGCACGTGGCCGGCGCGGGGGTGGTGTGGACGTTCCAGGCGGCGTGCTCTAGGCGTCAGGTCCTCGACGTCGCCGAGGCGGACACCGGGCTGAGGCAGGCGGTGCTGGGCGCCGCTGAAGCCCTGGCCGACCTCGACGTGGCCAGGTGGCGGCCCGAGGTCGCCGACGAGCTGATCTCGCTGAGACGCACGGTCGACCTGCCCTTTCCGTCGCACTGGGACGGCCGGGCCGTCCGGCTGGCCTCACTCGCCGTGCGCTGCCGCACGATCGTGGACCTGGCCCTCGACGACGAGGGCGGAGCCGTCACCGCGGCGGAGGCGGACGCCCGCCGGTCCGCGCTCGCCCCCCTCGACCACGCTGCGAGACGTGGCCTCGTGGCCGCATGCTCACCGGAGCCGGGACGGTAGCGTGCCACCCGACATGGCAACGGCGAACGGCGCGGACCAGACCCCGCAGACCCTCCTCATCACCCTGATCGGAACGGACCGGCCGGGTGTCACCTCCACGGTGTTCTCGACGCTCGCCGCCTTCGGCGTCGCGGTGCTCGACATCGAGCAGATCGTGCTCAGGCGCCGCCTGGTCCTCGGCGTACTGGTGTCGCTCCCCCGCGACTGGCGAGCCCTCCAGGCAGCCATGGAGCGGGTCGCGGCCGACCTCGACATGGAGGTCGAGGTCGAGCGCGGCACCGGCGACAACCGCGCTCGACCGGAGGGTCGCAGCCACGTGACGGTGATCGGCATGCCGCTTCGGCCGGCCGCGGTCGCGGCGATCGCCGGTCGGATCGCCGACACGGGGGCGAACATCGACCGCATCGAGCGCATGGCGCGGTACCCGGTGACGGCGATCGACCTCCACGTGTCGGGCTCGGATCCGGACCGGCTGAGGGTGATGCTCGCCGAGGAGGCGGCACGGCAGTCCGTCGACGTCGCGGTGCAGCCGGCGAACCTCCTGCGCCACGGCATGCGCCTGATCGTCATGGACGTCGACTCCACCTTGATCCAGGGCGAGGTCATCGAGATGCTCGCCGAGCACGCCGGCTGCCTCCCGGAGGTCGCCGTGGTGACAGAGGCCGCGATGCGGGGGGATCTGGACTTCGAGCAGTCGCTGCGGGAGCGGGTGGCGCTCCTCGAGGGGCTCGACGCCTCCTCCCTCGACCGGGTCTACGAGTCGGTCGAGCTCGCCCCGGGCGCGCGCACCATGGTCCGCACCCTCAAGCGGCTCGGCTACCGGTTCGCCATCGTCTCCGGTGGCTTCACCCAGATCACCGACCGGATCGCCGCCGACCTCGGCATCGACTTCGCGGCCGCCAACGAGCTCGAGGTGGTCGACGGCCACCTCACGGGCCGCATCGTCGGCGCGGTGGTCGACCGAGCCGGAAAGGCGGACGCGCTGAGGCGTTTCGCTGCGGAGGCGGGTGTCTCGACGGCGGCGACCATCGCGGTCGGAGACGGCGCCAACGACCTCGACATGCTCTCGGCGGCCGGTCTCGGGATCGCGTTCAACGCCAAGCCGGTGGTCCAGAAGGCCGCCGACACATCGGTCAACGTGCCCTACCTCGACGCGATCATCTACCTGCTCGGGATCAGCCGCGAGGAGGTGGAGGCGGCGGACGCAGAGGCAGGGATCGTCACCCCCGCACCGCCCCTCCCCTGAGCCGTCAGCCCTGTCCGGCGCGGAAGTCGAACAGTCGCCCCGTCTCGGGGCCGAGCTCCTCCCAGGCGACCTCGACCTCGAAGAACGCCATGGAGGCCGTGGGGAACCCGTGCAGCATGGAGTGCAGGGCCTCGTGGTCCCCTGCGCCGTCGTCGAGCAGGTGCGCGAGGTAGCCGATGCTCGGCTGGTGGCCGACGAACACGACGACCTCGGCCGTCTCGGGGACGTAGCGCAGCGCCTCGAGCACCACGTCGGTGCTCCCGGAGTAGGTCGAGTCGTCGAAGACCACCTCGGCGCCCGAACGCATCACCTTCTCCATCTCCTCCCACGTCGCGCGGGTCCGCACGGCCGGGGAGACGACGGCATGGTCAGGCAGGAGCGAACGCTCCCTGAGGTAGGCACCGGCGGCCTCCGCGTCCCGACGGCCACGGTCGGTGAGGTCACGGGCGTGGTCGGTCGCCGCGAACGGCTCGGCCTTCGCGTGGCGTACCAGGACCAGCCGTCTGCCATGTGTCACGGGTCGGATTCTCCCACCCGCGGACGCGTGCCGTACGCCGAATCGGGTCGGCGGGTCAGGCACCCATGGCGTGGTAGCCGCCGTCGACGTGGACGATCTCGCCGGTCGTGGCGGGGAAGAAGTCCGACAGCAGCGCCACGACCGCCTTGGCCGTCGGGACCTGGTCCTTCTCGTCCCAGCCGAGCGGGGAGCGGTCGCTCCACATCGACTCAAGGTCCTCGAAGCCTGGGATCGCCTTCGCCGCCAGAGTCTTCAACGGGCCCGCGGACACCAGGTTGACCCGGATGCCCTGGGGTCCGAGGTCGCGTGCCAGGTAGCGCGAGGTCGACTCCAGGCCCGCCTTGGCCACGCCCATCCAGTCGTACGCCGGCCAGGCGACGGTCGCGTCGAAGGTCATGCCCACGATCGAGCCACCCCGGTTCATGAGCGGGAGGCATGCCGTGGCCAGGCTCTTCAGCGAGTACGCCGAGACCTGGAGCGCCTGGGCGACGTCGGGCCAGGGCCCCTCGAGGAACCTGCCACCGAGCAGGGTCTCCGGGTTGCCGTAGGCGATGGAGTGAACCACGCCGTCGAGGCCGCCGACGTGCTGACGCAGCTGGTCGGGCAGTCGCTCGAGGTGTTCCTCGTCGGTGACGTCGCGCTCGATCACCGGCACCTCCTCGGGCAGGCGCTTGACGATCCGCTTGGTGATGCCCAGTGCGCGGCCGAAGTTCGAGACCACGACGATGGCCCCTTGCTCCTGTGCCGCCCGTGCCACGGCGAAGCCGATGGAGGTGTCCATCGTGACCCCCGCGACGAGGATGCTCTTGCCCTCGAGAATGCCCATGCCCGTCGTACCCCTGTCCTGTGCTGTTGCTGGTCGTCCGGAGTCGGCTCAGTGGCCCATGCCGAGGCCGCCGTCGACCGGGATGACAGCCCCGGTCACGTAGGCGGCGCCGTCGGAGGCCAGCCACTGCACCGTCGAGGCCACCTCGTCGACGCTCGCGTAGCGGCCGAGCGGGATCTGCGCCTTGTACTCCGCCTTCTTCTCCTCCGGGAGGCCCTCGGTCATCTCTGTCTCGACGAAGCCGGGCGCCACCACGTTCGCGGTGATCGAACGGCTGCCGAGCTCTCGCGCCAAGGACCGTGCCATGCCGACGAGCCCGGCCTTGCTCGCGGCGTAGTTGACCTGGCCCGCGGAGCCGAGGAGGCCGACGACCGAGGAGATGAGAATGATGCGCCCGCGCCGCAGACGCAGCATTCCCTTGGCGGCGCGCTTGGTGACCCTGAAGGTTCCGGTGAGGTTCGTGTCGAGGACGTCTGACCAGTCCTCCTCGCTCATCCGGAGCAGGAGCGTGTCACGGGTGATCCCGGCGTTCGCCACGAGCACCTCGACCGGCCCCTGCTTCTCCTCGATCTCGGCGAAGGCCGCCTCGACCGCGTCGGGGTCGGTGATGTCGCAGCGGACCGCGAGGAAACCCTCCGGCGGCTCCCCGCTGCGATAGGTGACGGCAACGTCGTCGCCGGAGTCTCGGAATGCCTCCGCGACGGCGCGGCCGATGCCGCGGTTTCCGCCGGTGACCAGGACCGATCTGCCCACTGTGCCGTCCTCACGTCGCTGTCACACCCCCTCCCGGGGCGGTCTCAGGCGACGCTAGCGGCTACCGATGGGTACCCGTAATCACACGATCTCCGGCAGCGTGGCGTGCTCAGTCGTCCTCGAGGCGGAAGCCGAGCTTGAGGCCCACCTGAAAGTGCTCGACGGAGTCGTCCTTGACCTG
>DATHVS010000098.1:0-54547 GCA_035461195.1 Nocardioidaceae bacterium | reverse complement strand
CCCACCAAGGCGGCCGCCGGCGGCTGCTGGTCGAGCCACCAGGCGGCCAGCAGCGCGGCACCCGGGACCTCCAGCAGGATCGCCAGGGAGACCAGCACGGGGCTGGTCGTCGCGAGCAGGTGGTTGAAGACCGAGTGGCCGAGCAGCTGCGCGGTCAGCGTCACCGCCACGAGCAGCAGCCACTGCCCCCCGTCGTACCCGGCCAGCTCCTGCCCCGCGACGAGCGCCGCGACCGCCAGCGCCACCGAGCAGGTGCCGTAGCAGACGAAGGTGTACGTCGTCGTGCTCATCGTCTGGCGGGCACGGGAGCCGACGATCATGTACGCCGCCGCCGTGAGGCCGCCGACGAGGGCGAGACCGTCGCCCGCCAGGGCCCGCAACGACAGCGTCAGGTCGACACCGGAGACGACCAGCACGCCCGCGAAGGCGAGCGCGAGCCCCGCGACGACACCGACGCCGAAGCGCTCACCGCGCAGCAGCTGCCACGCCACGACCCAGGCGAGCTGGAGGGAGACCAGCGCCGTCGCCGACGCCACCGAGGTGAGCGTGAGCGAGGTGACCCAGGTGGCGAAGTGCACGGCCAGCGCCAGGCCGGAGAGGGCGACCAGGACCAGCTCACGGCTCCCCAGGGACGTCAGCTCCGGCCGCCTCGTCGACAGCGCCGAGGGTGCCAGGAGGACGGTGGCCAGAGCGTTGCGCCAGAACGCGATCGCGAGCGGCGGGACGACCATGGCGGCCATCAGCGGCCCGGACATCGACACCGCGACGACGCCGACGGCCATCAGGAGCAGGGTGCGCACCCGCCGCATTGTTCCTTCCGCGTTCCCTGCTCACCGCCGCGCCCCGCGGATGCTCCCGTCTGTCGCCGGGGTGTGGGAGGCTCGGTGACGTGACCGACGCGTTCACCACTGCGCTCATCGCGGAGCTCGGCAAGAAGACCGGCGTGTGCTGGCTGCGCTACGACGAGCCCTACGGGTCCGGTGACGCGGGCCGCCCCCGGGCTGCCTGGCACCTCTGGTACGACGACGCGCTGCACGTCGTGGCCGGCGGCGACGAGCAGCCGCTGCCGGGGCTCGAGGAGGTCGAGCGGGTCGAGGTCACCATGCGCAGCAAGGAGAGCGGCGGCCGGCTGCTGACCTGGGTGGGGCGGGTGTCCGTCGTGCGTCCCACGGACGAGGCGTGGGACGACGTCACCGCAGCGCTGGTCTCGGACCGGCTCAACCTGGAGGACCTCTCCACCGCCAAGGACGCATGGGCGGCAGGCAGCGTCGTGGTCCGTGTCGACCCCACCGGCGAGCTGCTCGAGCAGCCGGGCTCCCTGCGCGGGGACGCCCAGGCGGCCCCGCCCCCACCGACCACGGCCACGACCCGGGGTCGGCTGCCCCGGGTGCTGCACCGGCGCCAGCGCCACCGTCCCGGACTCAGCTAGCGCGGCGGCACCGCGATCCGGCCCGACGCGACCTGCTGCACCCGCCCTGACACGTGGCACCGGGTGGCCGCTCCCGCGTTGGCCTCGACCCGTCCGGCGAGCCGCGAGGGGCGGCCCATCTCGCCACCCTGGGCGATCTCGTAGCGCCCGCCCTCGGGAAGGCTGCCCGAGGCGACGAGGGCGATGCCGAGCCCAGCCGCGGCCGAGCCGGTGGCCGGGTCCTCCGCGACCGCGAGCCCCGGCACGAAGACCCGGGCGTGCACCCTGAGGTCGGGGGCGTGACCGGAGACGTGGTGGACGTTGATCCCCTCGACGGGGTCGGCCGGTGCTCCCGCGGCGGCGAACCGGTCGGCGTACTCCTCCAGGGGCCGGTGGGACGCTCGTGCGCGGCCCACCGATCCCGCGCCGACCTGGAGGTGCACGAAGCTCAGGCCCGCCCCCGACAGCCAGGCCGGACCGGCGGCGTCGAAGATCGACAGCCCGACGTCCTCGAGCAGGGCGGCGGCGAGCTCGTCGTCGAGGGGGCCCACCGAGTCGCGCGGCGCCGCGGAGAGCTCCACGAGGCCGTCGTCGTGAAAACGGACGGCCACGGGCCCGGCGCCGCAGCGCTGCACGACCTCCCTCTCCCCCACCAGTCCGCGCTCCCGCAGGACCCAGGCAGTCCCGAGGGTGGGGTGGCCGGCGAACGGGACCTCGGCGCCCGGGCTGAAGATCCGCAGGAAGTACGACGCACCGTCCCCCGACCACGGGGAAAGCGGTCTCGGAGTAGTTGAACTCGCGGGTCAGGGCCAGGCACTGCTCCGTGGTCAGGTCATCGCCGCGGTGGACGACCGCGAGCTGGTTGCCGGCGAAGGGCCGGTCGGTGAAGACGTCCACGACGTCGTAGGCGAGCATCCCGACACCCTCTCTGTCTGACGTGGGCGACCACGACGCTGGTGCCCGCCCGCTAACGTATCGACACGTGAGCACCCCCCCGAACCGCGTCTTCGCCGCCAGGTTGGCAGCGTTGCCCGTGTTCGACCCTGCAGGCGACCAGGTGGGCAAGGTGCGCGACATCGTCGTAGCGCTGCGCGCCGGCCGGGAGCAGCCTCGCGTCCTCGGGCTCGTCGTGGAGGTGTTCGGCCGCCGCTCGGTGTTCGTCCCGATGACCAGGGTCACCCACCTCGACAGTGGCCAGGTGATCACCACCGGTGTGGTGAACATGCGTCGGTTCGAGCAGCGCTCCACCGAGACCCTCGTGTTCGGGCAGATGCTCGACCGCAAGGTCACCGTCCGCGAGACCGGCGTCGTCGGCACGGTGTTCGACGTGGCGATGGAGCAGGCCCGCAACCGTGACTGGTACCTCTCCCGGGTCGCCCTCCAACAAGGGTCCAAACGGTTCGGCCGTCGAGGCCAGACCCACGTCGTCGAGTGGAACGAGGTCGACGGCCTCGCGCTCCCCGAGGAGACCCAGGGGGCCACGCACCTGCTCGCCGCACTCGAGGAGATGCGGCCCGCCGACCTCGCGAACGTCATCCACGACCTCCCGGCCAAGCGCCGCCGGGAGGTGGCCGCGGCGCTGACCGACGAGCGGCTCGCCGACGTCCTCGAGGAGCTGCCGGAGGAGGACCAGGTCGAGATCCTCGGCAACCTCGGCAACGAGCGGGCGGCGGACGTGCTCGAGGAGATGTCCGCCGACGACGCGGCCGACCTGATCGCTGAGCTGCCGACGGAGACCGCCGAGGCGCTGCTGGCGCTCATGGAGCCCGAGGAGGCCAAGAGCGTCCGTCACCTCATGTCCTACGAGGAGCGCACGGCCGGGGCCATGATGACGACCGAGCCGGTGATCCTGCCGCCGGACGCCACGGTCGCCGACGCCCTTGCCAAGGTTCGGCAGGCCGAGCTGACCCCCTCCCTGGCCGCGCTCGTGTACGTCTGCCGCGCTCCGCTGGAGCCGCCGACCGGGCGCCTGCTCGGCATTGCGCACATCCAGCGACTCCTGCGCGAACCACCCTCGACGCTGGTCGGGGGCGTGCTCGACACCGACCTCGAGACCCTCCCGGCGTCGGCGACCCTCGAGGACGTCGCGCGCCATCTCGCCACCTACAACCTCGTTGCGGCGCCCGTCACCGACGAGGACGGCCGACTGCTCGGCGCGGTCACGGTCGACGACCTGCTCGACCACCTCCTGCCCGAGAACTGGCGGGACCGGCCCAGCCGGGGAGGCGTGCTGCGTGCCTAGGGACAAGTTCGTCGAGCGCTCCGAGCCGGCCCGGGCCCGGCTCGACCAGCCGAAGGACACCCGGCGGAGGCTGGTGCGTCGACCGACCTACGACCCGGAGACGTTCGGCAGCTTCGCGGAACGATTCGCGCGGTTCATGGGCACCGCGCGGTTCCTGCTCTACATGACGCTGTTCGTCATCGTCTGGGTGACGCTGAACCTGGTCGGGCTCTACGGCCTGCAGTGGGACCCCTACCCGTTCATCCTGCTCAACCTCTTCTTCTCGACCCAGGCGTCGTACGCCGCTCCGCTCATCCTCCTCGCCCAGAACCGGCAGGAGGACCGCGACCGCGTCATCACCGAGCAGGACCGGCAGGCCAACACCCGCGCCCACGCCGACATGGAGTTCCTCGCCCGCGAGATGGCCTCGCTGCGGATGGCCATCGGTGAGGTGGCCACCCGTGACTACGTCCGCTCAGAGCTGCGCTCGCTGCTCAACGAGCTCGAGGAGCGATGGACCGAGGAGGAGAGCGCTGAGAACCAGGAGCCGACCGAGGGTGTCGGATCCGCGGACCGCCGCTGAGACACGCCACGACCTCCGCGTACCCTGAACCATATGGACTCCCCGCTTCTCGACCAGATCAACGCGGCTCTCGCCACCGTCAACGACCCCGAGATCCGTCGGCCGATCACCGAGCTGAACATGGTCGACTCCGTCGAGGTCGACGACCACGGCAAGGTCTCCGTCACCGTGCTGCTCACCGTGGCCGGATGCCCCCTGAAGGACACCATCAACCGTGACGTGACCGCAGCGGTGGAGAAGGTCCCCGGCGTGACCGGCGTGGATCTCACCCTCGGCGTGATGAGCGCGGAGCAGCGCGCCGGCCTCCAGGAGGTGCTGCGCGGTGGCCAGGCCCAGCGCGAGATCCCCTTCGCGAAGGCCGACTCGCTCACCAAGGTCTTCGCGATCGCCAGCGGCAAGGGTGGGGTCGGCAAGTCCTCGGTGACGGTGAACCTCGCGGTCGCGATGGCGGACCAGGGCCTGAAGGTCGGTATCGTCGACGCCGACATCTACGGCCACTCCGTCCCGGCCATGCTCGGGGTCGGCGACGTCCGCCCCACCCAGGTCCAGGACATGATCATGCCGGTGCCCACCGAGCACGGCATCTCCGTCATCTCCATCGGCATGCTGAAGCCCCGGCGCGACCAGGTCGTGGCGTGGCGCGGCCCGATGCTCGACCGGGCCCTCGTCCAGATGCTCAGCGACGTCTACTGGGGCGACCTCGATGCGCTCTTCCTCGACCTGCCTCCCGGCACCGGCGACGTGGCCATCTCGCTGGGCCAGCACCTCCCCAACGCCGAGGTGGTCGTGGTCACCACCCCGCAGGAGGCGGCCGCCGAGGTGGCCGAGCGCGCCGGGACGATGGCCTCGATGATGCACCAGCGCGTCGTCGGCGTCGTCGAGAACATGTCCTTCCTACCCTGTCCGCACTGCGGCCCCCAGCACCGGCTCGAGGTCTTCGGCGCCGGCGGAGGCGCCCGGGTCGCCGCCACCTTGTCCAACCGGTTCGGCTACGACGTCTCCGTGCTCGGCGAGGTCCCCCTCGACCTCGCGCTGCGAGAGGGCGGTGACAGCGGCCGTCCGATCGTCGAGGTGGCCCCGGAGTCCCCCGCGGCGCAGGAGCTCGTGAAGGTCGCTGCGACCTTGTCCGGCCGCGGACGCGGTCTGGCCGGCATGCAGCTCGGGCTTTCCCCTGCGGGTAGATTCTGAGCCGTGTTCGGAGTCGGGCTGCCAGAGCTCCTGGTGATCGGCGTGGTGGCCGTCCTGGTCTTCGGGCCTGACCGGCTCCCTGAGTTCGCCCGTCAGGCCGGGCGCGTGCTGCGGGAGGTCCGGCAGTTCACGCAGGCCGCCCGCGACGACCTGCGCAAGGAGCTCGGCCCCGAGTTCGCCGACCTCGAGCTCACCGACCTCGACCCGCGGCAGGTGGTGCGCAAGCACATCCTCGAGGCGATGGACGACGACGTCGTGAAGGACGCCGACACCGTCCCCGCCCGTCCCGGCCTCCGCCCCCTCGAGCGTGGGGAGCGTCCGCCGTACGACGTCGAGGCCACCTGACCGGGCCCGACGGGGTGCTCAGCCGACCTTGGCGTCCAGGGTGACCTCGACGTTGCGCTCCCGACCGTCACGGCGAACGGTCAGCCGGATCGTCTCACCGGGCTGGTGACTGCGGATCGCCACGATGAGGCCGATCCCGTCCGCGACTGCCTTGTCGTCGACCGCGACCACGATGTCGCCCTTCTCCAGCCCCGCCCGGGCGGCGGGTGTTCCGGCGGGCACGTCGACGATCTCCGCGCCGTTGCGACGTGAACCGGTGTTGACGTTCGCCCCGATCACGGGGTACTCCGCCTCCCCGGTGCGCACGATCTGGGAGGCGGTGACCTTCACCTGCTCCATGGGGATCGCGAAGCCCACCCCGATGTTGCCGGCCTTGCCGGCGAAACCACCCATCGTGGCGATCGCGGAGTTGACGCCGACGACCTCGCCACGGAGGTTGACGAGTGGCCCGCCGGAGTTGCCCGGGTTGATGGCCGCGTCGGTCTGCACGGCGTTGATGAACGACGAGTCGTCCTCGTCGCCGGTGGTGACCGGACGGTCGAGGGCGCTGACGATGCCGGAGGTCACCGTGCTGCTCAGCCCGAGCGGAGAGCCGATCGCCACGACGGTCTCGCCGACGACCATGGAGCGCGAGCTGCCGAGCGCCGCGGGCTTGAGGTCCTCGGCACCCTCGACGTCGAGCACGGCGATGTCGTAGACGGGGCTGCGGCCCACGATCGTGGCGGTGAGACTACGACCGGCGTGGTCGATGACCTGGATCCGTCCACCGTCGCTCACTCCGGAGACCACGTGGTTGTTCGTGATCACGTGGCCCTTCCGGTCGACCACGAACCCCGAGCCCGTGGCGCTCCCGGCAGGCCCGCTCCCGCCTCGGGTGAGGATCTGGACCGTGCTGGGCAGCAGCGCCTCGGCGACCGCGGCGATCGAGCCGTTCTCGGGGTCGAGGGGAGCCGGTGCGGGCTCCTCGCCCTCGAAGAGCGTCGGGCTGGTGTAGCTGTCGGAGCCGTTCAAGGACGAGGAGACGAGCGCTCCGCCCATGGTCCCGCCGATGAGACCTACCACCAGGGCGGTCGCGGCGACCACCGGCCAGACCCAGCCGGGGAGGCCGGCGCTGCGCTGCTGCGGCTGGTGGTACCAGCCCTGGTAGGGCATCTGCTGGGTCTGCTGGGCCCAGGCGGCCTGGTGCTCCCACGCGCCGTAGACATAGGGGTCGTGGGGGTAGCCATGGCCGGCCCGGTCGACCTGGGGCTGCTGGGCGGTGTCGTCGTGCCACTCGGGACGGCCTGGCTCGTTCTCGCTCACGGGCCCATTTTGTCCTACGGGCGCAAGCCGACGTGACCCTCACGCTCTGGGGGCCGGTCGAGGGGCAACCTGCCGTGCACCCTGGCCACCGGGGCGATCACCGCGGTCGGAGCGACGGTGGGGGCGGTCGTGGGCGCATTCGTTGCGGCACCGCCGATGCCGAGGGTCGAGCCGGTCAACGACGCGAGGCCGAGCACGGCGGCCGACACGGACCCGGCGCCCACAAGGGCGATGCCCGTCCGCCGCCTGCTGCGGCCACGGCGTTCGAGCTCCTCCACGGCCGCCCACGCGGCAGCCGGATCCGGAGCCTCGGCGCCCTGCCCCAGGCTGTAGAGCGAGCCCAGGAGCTGCGGCGGAGGACCCTCGTCGCCGGGCATCGAGGCGAGCTGGGTCTTGACCCACCCCTCGCGCTCCACCTGCCTGCGACAGATCTCACACCCGTGCACGTGGTCCCACGCCCGCTCCGCGGAGGGTGCATCGAGCTGGCCGTCGACGAGAGCGCTGACGGCGATGCCGAGATGACCTCCGAGGTAGCGCATCACACCGTCTGGGGAGCGAGCTCTTGGTCGACGGGGCCAAAGTAGCGCACCCTGCCCCCGGAGGGGGCCCGGTGGGCGAGCGCGGCACGCAGCATCTTGCGGCCCCGGTGGATGCGGGAGCGGACGGTCCCGAGCTTCGCGCCCAAAACGTCGGCGATCTCGTCGTACGACAGGCCCTCGATGTCGCAGAGCACGACCGCGGCACGGAACTCCGGGGGCAGGTCGGCGAGCGCGGCCTCGATGTCGTCGTCCAGCATCCCCTCGGCAAGCTGGGTGTCGGGGCTCGGCACCCGTCCGGGCATCCGGAGGTCGGCGTCGTCGGCGAGCGCGTCGAAACGGATCTTGGCCTTGCGGCGGGCCTGGTCGAGGAAGAGGTTCGTGGTGATCCGGTGCAGCCAGCCCTCGAAGGTCCCCGGGGTGTAGCTCGAGAGCGAGCGGAAGACACGGACGAAGACCTCTTGGGTGAGGTCCTCGGCGTCGTGCGTGTTGCCGGTCAGGCGGTAGGCGAGGCGGTACACGCGAACGGAGTGCTTCTCGACGACGTCTTCCCAGGACGGCGCCTCCCAGGGCTCAACGTCGTCCGCGGTGCGGTCGAGGTCGCTCATGAGACGCTCCTTGCCCCAAGGGGTCTTCGCGGCCAGGCCGCCGAGTCTGGTCACCGGTGCCTGCATGGGCTGGTGCTGTCCTCTCTCACGCTAGGAGCCCCTCCTGAGAGTCACCTGAGGAACAGGGCCGCTCTTTCCTGAAGCAACGTTCCGCAGGCCCGGAGTGTTCCCGGCGCCCCGCGTGCGGCGGTGATCCCCGGTCGGGGCCGTCCAGGACGGTAGAGTCACGCCCGAGAAGAGCAGGCGGCACCCACTGCCACCAGCACGCCTACCGAGGAGGCCATCATCGCTACGGGACTCAAGCCCACCAGCTGGGCTTACGCCGAGGAGTTCGTGGGCGAGGACGAGGTGCTTCTGGCCGCACGCAGCCGTGCCAAGGAGGTCGGCGTCGTCCCCATCGGGCCCGGGGGTGGCGCGACCCTCCGCTTCCTCGCGGCCGTGACCGAGGCTAGGGCCGCCGTGGAGGTCGGCACCGGCACCGGCGCCTCGGGGCTGTGGATGCTGCGCGGCATGCGACCTGACGGTGTCCTCACCACCGTCGACACGGAGGTCGAGCACCAGCGGCTGGCGAAGCAGACGTTCACCGAGGCCGGCATCGCGCCCCAGCGGGTCCGCCTGATCCCCGGCGCCGCGCTCGACGTGCTCCCCCGCCTCACCGACGGCCACTACGACCTGGTCTTCTGCGACGGTGACAAGCTCGAGTACTCCGACTACCTCACCGAGGCGCTCAGGCTGCTGAAGCCCGGCGGCATCGTGGCCTTCGACAACGCGCTCTGGCACGACCGGGTCGCCGACCCCGCGCAGCGCGACGCGGAGACGGTCGCCATCCGTGAGCTCGGCCGCATCGTGCGCGACCACGAGCGGCTGCTGCCCCTCTTGCTCCCGGTCGGCGACGGTCTCCTCGTCGCGAAGAAGGTCTGGACCCCCGAGTCCTGACCCTGCCGTCCCGGGCTCGACCGGGGTGTCGTGACACTCAGCGCAAGCGCGGAGCAGCGAGGAAGCCGGCGCCGCCCTCGGCGACCGCGACCACCTCGCAGGGCTCGATGAGCTCCGGGCCCCGACCGACGATCTGCGAGACCGGCGATCCCTCGGCGACCTCGGTGAACTCCTTCTCGAAGGTGTCGCGCTCGGCGCAGGTCTCGAAGACGTAGCAACCCTCGAACCACTCCCCCTGGCGCATCCGCCAGGTCTTGAAGCGCAGGCCGGCCTTGTCGGTGAAGCGCGGGTGCGACGTGGTCTCGACGTACGAGCCGAGTGTCTCCTCGACGCCCGCGGGGGCGCCGGCCAAAGGCCAGCGGACCGTGAGCCCGTGCATGGTGGACCTCCTGGGTGGGAGTTGCGTCAGGTGGTGATGCCGGCCAGGGGCTCGCGAAGCTCGAGCCAGTGCAGGAGCGCCCGGGCGCCGAAGCCGGTGGCCCCGCTGGTCCACTCGTAGGCGTCGGCCGGCGAGTCACCGACCGAGGCGATGTCGAGGTGGGCCCACGGCAGACCGCCCGTGAAGTGCCTGAGGAACAGGGCCGCAGTGATCGCCCCGGGGCCGCCGGCGGCGTTGTCGCCGTCGGCGACCTTCGACTCCAGCCGCTCCTCGTAGTCCTCGACCAGCGGCATCCGCCACAGTGGTTCGCCGGCTGCCGCACCCGCCGTGGCGAGCAGGTCGGCCAGGGCGTCCTCGGTGGCGAAGAACCCGCCCGTCCGCTGTCCGAGCGCGATCTTCATCGCACCCGTCAGGGTCGCCACGTCGACCAGGACGTCGGGCCCGATCTCGGCCACGGCGTAGGCCAGGGCGTCGGCGAGCACCAGGCGACCCTCCGCGTCGGTGTTGCGGACCTCGCTCGTGCGCCCGCCGTAGTGACGGACCACGTCGCCCGGGCGCAGCGCGTTGCCGCTGACGGCGTTCTCGGCGGCGGGGACCAAGCCCGTGACCCGGACCGGGCAGTCCACGTCGGCGAGCGCGCCCATGACGGCCAGGACGACGCCGCCGCCGGTCATGTCGCGCTTCATGTTCATCATGGCCTCGGCCGGCTTGATCGACAGGCCACCTGTGTCGAAGGTGATGCCCTTGCCGACGAGCACGACGTGAGGGGCGGTCCTCCCGCCCCTCCGCGGGGTGTAGTCGAGGCGGATCAGCCGGGGCGGGTTGGCCGATGCCCGGCCGACTCCCGCGATGCCGCCGAAGCCACCCTTCTCCAGGTCCCGCTCGTCCCAGACCTTGATCCGCAAGCCCGCGGTCTCGGCGATCTCCCGGGCCCGCTCGGCCATCCAGGCGGGGTTCTTCTCGTTGGCCGGCACCAGAGCGAGGGTCCGGGCCAGCCAGCTCGCGCCGGCCAGGGCGAGTGCCCGCTGGAGCACGGGCTGCCGCTCGGAGGGGTCGGAGATCCCGGCCAGCACGACACGTGAGACCGGCTCCTCCTTGGGGCCCTCGGAGCGGCGGTGGAAGCCGAACGAGCCGAGCACGAGCCCCTCGACCAGGGCCCGGAGACCGGTGTCGTCGCTGAGCGCGGCAAGCGACGTCGCGAGGGTCTTCCTGCCCTTGACCCGCCGGGCCAGCGCCGCCCCCGCCTTGCGGAGGTCCGAGGGGGAACCGGCTCCGACGCCCACGAACAGGACGCTGCGCAGGTCGTCGTTGACGAGGCCCTCCGTGGAGAGGACGGGGTGCTCGGCGATCTCCCCGGCCTTGCCGGTGGCCTTGTGGTGCTCGAGAAGTCCGAACGCGTCGAGGTCGATCTCGTCGAGCAGCTCGGCCGCCCCCGGTCCGAGGGTCGTGCCGTCCTCGTCCCTGACCAGCGGCACTGCGACGACGTCCGCGCCGACCACCCCGGTCGGGGCGGCGCTGCTGAGCGCGATCTGCGGTGGCGAGACCGAGTTGGGCAGTGCCACGGTGGTGTTCCCCCTGGTTCGAGATGCTTTGTCGGACATCAGGTGATCGGGTGCGGTCGGCGAGGAGTGCGAGCTTCTCCCGGATCGGCCACAGCCGTCCCGACCCTACTCACCTCTGCCGCGTTGACAACCGAAGACCCTGGGCTCCGGGGAGTCCAGGGTCTTTCAGTGTGTTTTCGGGTCGAAGGCCCGAGGCACGGGGACGTCAGCCGACGACCTCGTTGAGGGCGGCACCGAGGGCACCCGCCTCCTCGGCGTTGAGCTCGACGACGAGTCGGCCACCACCTTCGAGCGGGACACGCATCACGATGCCGCGTCCTTCCTTCGTGACCTCGAGCGGGCCGTCGCCCGTCCGCGGCTTCATCGCCGCCATGCGCACACCTCTTCCTTGGTCCTGCGGGGCACCTCGTCGGCGTGGTCCCTCCCACACCGAGCGGAAACGACCGTGGTGCGCCGCGCTGCCTGTCTAGTATCCCTCATTTCCTCCGGTTCTCCGACAACAACCGTCCGAGAGATACCGAACGGACACCTCAAGCGGGTTCACCCCGATTGCGGCAGACTCCTCGTGTGCATGCCAGGTCCGCGCTCTTCGACCTCTTCGGGGACTATCTGCGCCATCGGGGCGACCGGGCGCCGGTGGCGTCGCTGGTGCGCATCCTGGCCCCGCTCTCGGTGACCGCACCTGCGGTCCGCACGGCCATCTCGCGCATGGTCCGCCAGGGCTGGCTGACCCCGGTGGAGGTGACGGGAGGACGCGGCTACGCCCTCACCGAGCGGGCCCGGCACCGGCTCGACGAGGCGGCCGGCCGGATCTACCGGACCCGCGACACCGGGTGGAAGGGCGGTTGGGACCTCGTCGTGCTCGAGCCGCTGCCGCAACGGACGGCTCGGCAGCGGGTTCGCTCGGCGCTGTCGTTCCTCGGCTACGCACCCCTGACCGACACGACCTGGATCAGCCCCTTCACCTCACCCGAGGTCGACGGCCTGCTCGAGGCCGAGGGGGCCACGGCGACCCGCTTCGAGGCCTTCGACGGTGACCCGGCGCTCCTCGCTCGCCGGGCCTGGGACCTCGACGCCCTCGGAGCCGCGTACGCCGCGTGGCACGCCGAGGCGCGGTCCCTCGTCGCCGATCCGTCCGTGGTCACCGGGTCGGCCGCTCTCGACGAGGACGAACGTGCCTTCGTGGTCCGCTCCCACCTCGTCCACGAGTGGCGGAAGTTCCTCTTCAGCGACCCCGGCCTGCCCGTGGAGCTGCTGCCGGCCGACTGGCCCGGGCACGACGCCGCTAGGTTCTTCGCCGAGGAGGCCGCTCGGCTGCTGCCCGCTGCGTCCCGATTCGTCGACCGTTGCCTTGACCCCGACGTGAGTGGAGAGAACTCATGACCGACCAGCCCGTGACCTACAGCGTCTCCGACGGGGTCGCCACTATCACCTTGAACCGGCCCGACGCGATGAACAGCCTCGACGTCGCGACCAAGGTCGCCCTCCGCGACTCGGTGACCGAGGCGGCCGGTGACCCGGCAGTGCGCTGCGTGGTCCTCACCGGGTCGGGACGCGCCTTCTGCGTCGGCCAGGACCTCAAGGAGCACATCGAGATCCTGCGGAGCAGCTCCTCGGACGAGCTGTTCCGGACGGTGCCCGAGCACTACAACCCCACCGTCCAGGCGCTCGCCACGATGAACAAGCCCGTCGTCGCGGCGGTCAACGGTGTCGCTGCCGGCGCCGGCGCCTCGCTCGCCTTCGCCTGCGACTTCCGGATCCTCGCCGACTCGGCCGGCTTCAACCTCGCCTTCACCGGGGTCGCGCTGTCCTGCGACACCGGCGCCTCCTGGACGCTCCCCCGCCTCGTGGGCCGGGCCAAGGCCCTGGAGCTGCTGTACTTCCCGCGCACGATCCCGGCTCAGGAGGCCCTCGACCTCGGCCTCGCCACGAAGGTGGTGGCACCCGGCGAGCTCGAGCACGAGGTCGCCGGCCTCGCCGAGCGCCTCGCGGCCGGCCCGACCGTGGCGTTCGGGGCGGTCCGTCGCGCGGTGGAGCACTCCGCAGGCAACGACTTCGAGACCTCCCTAGACTTCGAGGCCCAGATGATGGCCCTGACCGGTGCGACCGAGGACCATGCCAACGCGGTCAGCTCGTTCGTGGCCAAGGAGAAGCCGGTCTTCCAGGGGCGGTGAGTCCCGCCTCCGGCGTACGTCAGGGGATGCTGCCGAGCAGGAACAGCACGGTGAACACGCTGACCCCGATCAGCATCCCCACGTGCGCGAGCACGGACAGGCCCGGCCCCTCGCCCCAGGTGTCCGCTGCGGGGCCCGAGGCGTGGCGGCCCTTCGCGGGCAGCCAGCGGGCCAGGACCAGCAGACCTGCCAGGACGGTGACCCACCACAGCAGCAGGCTCAAGGCACCCAGGAGACCGTTGCCGGTCAGCAGGAAGCCGACCCAGGTCAGCAGCGCCGGCACTCCGGCGTAGGTGTGCATGTTGAGTGCGTTGGTGGGGATGGAGATGCGCCCGGCCGCCTCTCCCTCGTTGGACAGTCGGACCCTCGTCAGCACGACGACGATGGCCGCCAAGACGGTCAACACGATGGTGGCGAGTAACGGGGTCACGATCAGAGCATGCCCGATACGTGACCTGTGCGTGGCAGATGGGGGTCGAACGGTCCCCGGCGTGGCGTGATCAGCCGACCCCACGGACCCAGCAGTCGGCGAGGTGGTCGTCGACCATGCCGGTTGCCTGCATCAGGGCGTAGGCGGTGGTCGGACCGACGAAACGGAAGCCACGTCGCTTGAGCTCCTTGGCCATCGCCACCGACTCCGGAGAGGTTGCCGGCACGTCCGCGGAGGTGTGCGGCACTGCGCGGCGAGCCGGTGGCGCGAAGGACCAGACCAGCTCGCCGAGAGAGCCCTCCAGGTCGAGCGCGGCGCGGGCGTTGGCGATGGTCGCCTCGATCTTCGCGCGGTTGCGGACGATGCCCGTGTCATCGAGCAGACGTCGTACGTCGCCGTCGCCGAACGCCGCGACCGCCTCGAGGTCGAAGCCGCGGAAGGCCGCGCGGAAGGCCTCCCGCTTGCGCAGGATCGTGATCCACGACAGGCCGGACTGGAACGCCTCGAGACTGAGCCGTTCGAACATGGCCCGGTCGCCGCGGAGCTCGCGCCCCCACTCGGTGTCGTGGTAGGCGAGGTACTCGGGCGCCGAGCTCGCCCAGCTGCACCGGACACGTCCGTCGGGCCCGACGAGGAGGCCGGGGTCAGTCACCGGGGCCCCCACCGCTGGCCAGGGCCTCTGCTCGTCCAGCCATCCGACGCAGGACCTGCGCCACGCCCCGCTCCACGAAGCGGCCGACGAGCCGCCACAGCAGGGCGCCGACGGGGCCGCCCGGGACGTCGAGGTGCTCCCACAGCCCGACCTTGCAGGTGCTCGCTCCGAGGGGCACGACGCTGAACTCCGCGTCACCGCGGACGACCGACCCGGTGTGCATGATCTCGCAGCGCGCCGACCCGTCGGGGTTCACCTCCCAGACGGTGATCGTGATGGTGTCCCAGAAGCCGATCGGGCCGAAGCCCGTCCAGGCGCGGAAACGGCCGCCCACGCGGTCGGCGTCGTCGACGCGTTCGACCCGCGTCAGCGGCATCCACTCCCCCTGCCGGGGCCAGTCGGTGACGTAGCGCCAGACGACGTCGGCCGGTGCCCGCACCTCGACCTCGGCTCGGACCAAAGCGCGCATCAGTGACCCTCCTCGGTCTCCGGGCGGCCCTGCCGATCCGCGGCGTTGGCCCGTGCGACGTTGGCCCGTGCGGCGTCAGCCCGTGCGGCGTCAGCCCGGGCCTCGTCGAGCTCGGTCGCGAGGCGCTCGAGCAGGGCGTCAACCTCCGACATCCGGTAGCCGCGGAGCGCCGTGGTGAACCTGACGGTGCGAATGTCCTCGGCAGTGAGGGGCCCGTCGGCCTGGACCCGGGAGTCCGGCCGGTCGTCGTACACCTCGGCCATGGATCCGCCCGCACCCGCCGCGACCACGGCGACGGCGCCCATGAGCAGGACGACCAGCACGGCGAAGAACCACGTCATGGCGGCTCAGACCTCGTCCGCCGGGTTCTGGTACTCCTCGTCCTCCGGCGCGCCGCGCCGGTGCCGCTCGCGCGCCTCCTCGACGATCCGGACCGCTTCGGCGATGTCGTCGGTGAGGTGGAACATGCCGAGGTCGGGTTCGGAGATCTTGCCGTGGCCCAGCACCGTGCCGCGGATCCAGTCGACGAGCCCGGACCAGTACTCGGTGCCCATGAGGATGATCGGGAACGACGTGACCTTCTGGGTCTGCACCAGGGTCAGGGCCTCGAACAGCTCGTCGAAGGTGCCGAAGCCGCCCGGCAGGACGATGAAGCCCTGGGCGTACTTCACGAACATCGTCTTGCGTGCGAAGAAGTAACGGAAGTTGATCCCGACGTCGACGTAGGGGTTGAGCCCCGCCTCGAAGGGCAGCTCGATGCCGAGACCGACCGAGGTGCCGCCGCTCTCGGTGGCTCCCTTGTTCGCGGCCTCCATGATGCCGGGACCGCCCCCGGTGATGACCGCGAACCCGGCGTCGCTGAGCGCCCGGCCGAGGTTCTCGGCGAGGGTGTACGCCGGGTCGCCCGCGGGAGTGCGTGCCGAGCCGAACACCGAGATCGCGGGACCGAGCTCGGCCAGTGAGCCGAAGCCCTCGACGAACTCCGCCTGGATCCGCAGCACGCGCCACGGGTCCGTGTGGACCCAGTCGCTCGGGCCACGGGAGTCGAGGAGGTGCTGGTCGGTGGTGCTGCGCTCGAAAGCGCTGCCCCGCAGGGTGGTGCGGCCGCGCTGCTTGGTGGGTCCGGTCTTGAGACCTTCGGGGAGCCCGTTCTCGCTCATGCCGGCACCTCCAGCCAGGACCGCAGCTGCTGCTCCACCCGGTGCAGGTGCTCGATCGGGACGAGCTCCTCCTGCTTGTGGGCCAGGTGCGGGTCGCCCGGGCCGAAGTTGACCGCCGGGACGCCGAGGGCGCTGAAGCGCGCCACGTCGGTCCAGCCGAACTTGGGGTTGGCCTTGCCTCCGACCGCCTCGATGAAGGCGGCGGCAGCGGGGACACCGAGCCCCGGCATGGCCGAGGCCGCCGAGTCGCTGACCTCGATGTCGAAGCCGTCGAAGACCTCCTTCATGTGGGCTAGCGCCTCCTCCTCCGAGCGGTCGGGGGCGAAACGGTAGTTGACCGACACCGTGCACGTGTCGGGAAGGACGTTGCCGGCGACCCCGCCGCGGATGAATACGGCGTTGAGCCCCTCGCGGTACTCGAGTCCGTCGATGACCGGCCGCCGCGGCTGGTAGTCGTTGAGGCGGTCGAGAACCTCTGCGGCGGCGTGGATCGCGTTGACACCGCGCCATGACCTCGCGGAGTGGGCGCGCTCGCCGCGGGCCGTCACGTCGACGCGCATCGTCCCCTGGCAACCTGCCTCGACGACCGCGTCGGAGGGCTCCATGAGGATCGCGAAGTCCGCCTCGAGCAGCTCGGGGTGGGACTCGCCGAGGAGCTTGAGGCCGTTGCGATGCTCCTCGACCTCCTCGCACTCGTAGAAGAGGAACGTGATGTCGCGGTTGGTGGCCGGCATCGTGGCGGCGATGCGCAGGGCCACGGCCACACCGCCCTTCATGTCACAGGTGCCGAGGCCGTGGAGGTGCTCCTCGTCGCGACGAGCGGGCAGGTTGCCGTTGACCGGGACGGTGTCGAGATGGCCTGCGATGATGACACGTTCGGGGTGCCCGTGGTGAGTCCGGGCGACCACGGTGTTGCCGAACCGCGTCACCTCGAGGTGGCCCAGGCTGCTCAGCCGGGACTCCACCGCGTCGGCGATCGCCTCCTCGTCGCCGCTCACGGACTCGATGTCGACGAGCTGCTCGGTGAGGGTGACGACGTCGGCGGTGAGGTCGAGTGAGGTCATGCCGGCCATCCTGTCACCGCCGACACCGCCGCCCGGAGCCGGCTGAGGTGCTCACCGTCGGTGGTGTCCGTGCAGAGCTCTTTCCAGCGACCGACGTTGCCCACGTGACCCTCCTCCCGCATGCCGGAACGTTGCCCTCCGGCCCGATGTGCCTTGCCGCGCTTCGATAGCGTGGCACACGTGACCGACAGCAACCAGCAGCACACAGACGCGTCCGCAGACACCTCGACGGAGAGCACCGCCGCCGCGCCCAGAGGCGCCTGGGGTTTCGGGTTGGCCACGTTCGCCGGGGTGGACGGTGAAGGCGGCGTGCTCGACACCTGGTACCCCTCCCCCCAGCTCGGTGAGGCCCCCGAGCACGTCGAGCCGCCCGACGGGCTCACCGCCCTCGAAGGCGCGGACGAGGTTCGCGGCGTGCGCCGAAGGGTCGTGCGCACCGTCGTCACCGACCTGCAGCAGGCGCCCTCAGACACCCACGACGCCTGGCTGCGCCTGCACCTGCTGAGCTCGCGGCTGGTCGCACCCCGCACCATCTCAATGGACGGCATCTTCAGCCTGCTCACCAACGTGGTGTGGACCAGCGAGGGCCCCTGCGCGGTGGAGGACTTCGAGCAGACCCGCCTGCGGCTCAAGGCCTCGGCGCGGCACGTCAGCGTCTACGGCGTCGACAAGTTCCCCCGGATGACCGACTACGTCCTCCCCGGCGGGGTGCGCATCGCCGACGCCGACCGGGTCCGCCTCGGCGCCCACCTCGCCTCGGGCACCACGGTCATGCACGAAGGCTTCGTGAACTTCAACGCCGGCACCCTCGGCGCCTCCATGGTCGAGGGCCGCATCAGCGCCGGCGTGGTCGTCGGCGACGGCTCCGACATCGGGGGGGGCGCCTCGATCATGGGCACGCTCTCCGGTGGCGGCAAGGAGGTCATCTCCGTCGGCGAGCGCTGCCTCGTGGGCGCCAACGCCGGCATCGGCATCTCGCTGGGCGACGGCTGCGTCGTGGAGGCCGGCTGCTACGTCACCGCGGGCACCAAGGTCACCGTGCGCGACATGGACAGCAAGCCCAAGGTGATCAAGGCCGCCGAGCTCTCCGGGGTCGACAACGTCCTGTTCCGCCGCAACTCCGTGACCGGCGCGATCGAGGCCGTGCCGCGGCAGGGAGAGGGCATCGAGCTGAACGCCGCCCTCCATGCGAACGACTGACCCTTTCCTCAGGGCCCGCCGCGCCCGGAGCACCGAGGACGGCGGGGCGGCCCGCGTGCTCCTCGTCGGCCTGGCCCTCCTCGGCGTGGTCGCGCTCGCAGGCGTCATGGTGCTTCGTGGGTTCGGCCCGTTCCCCGACCCCGAGGGCTGCCGCGTCGAGGTGGGCGACGTGGTGGCCCACCTCGACACCGAGCAGGCCGAGAACGCCGCCACCATCGCCGCTATCGGAGTACGCCGGGGGCTGCCGGCCCGCGCGGTCTCGATCGCCCTGGCGACGGCGTACCAGGAGAGCAAGATCTACAACCTCGACCACGGCGACCGGGACTCGCTGGGTCTGTTCCAGCAGAGGCCGTCGATGGGCTGGGGCACGCCCCAGGAGGTCCGGGACCCCTACTACGCCACCAACGCCTTCTATGACGAGCTCGAGAAGATCGACCGCTACGACGAGATGCGGATCACCGAGGCGGCCCAGGCCGTCCAGCGCTCCGGCTTTCCGGAGGCCTACGAGGACCACGCCGACGACGCGCGCGCACTCGCCTCGGCACTGACCGGCTACTCGTCCGGTGGACGCTTCAGCTGCATCGTCCGCACACCCGGAGGCCTGGAGAGGCAGGAGCCCGGTCCGAACGGGCTCACCCCGCGCGCCGACGCCGTCCGCGAAGACCTCCGGCGGGCCTTCGGGGACCTCTCGCTCGGTGGGTTCGCGCCCGACGGGGTGAGCGACGGGCACCGCGACGGGTCCGCCCACTACGCGGGGCGCGCCATCGACATCTTCGTGCGCCCCGTGAACGAGGCGAACAACCGCAAGGGGTGGGCCATCGCCCAGTACCTCGTGGCCCACGCCGACCGCCTCGACGTCCAGCACGTCATCTTCGACGGCCGCATCTGGTCCGCCGGGCCCCGTTCGGTCCAGGGCTGGCGGGACTACGACGCCGGTGACCGCCCCGGGGACCGGGAGATCCTCGAGCACCGCGACCACGTCCACGTCGACGTCTGGGAGGGCGGCTGACGCCCATTCGGGGGACAGGAGTCACCCGTGCGGGCCATCCCGCCCCCCACTCAGGGTCTCCCGTCGGCCTCAACCGTTCGGAGGACCCCTGACTAGTCCTCCCGGCCCTATGTGCAGGGTCGATCGTGCCCCTGAGGCCGGTTTGTCTGGACTTCGTCCTCCTGGACCGCTCAAATGGGGTGGGTGGGGACTACCGGGGGAAGGAAGCCAGGACCATGAGTGACTCGATGATCTACAGCATCGGCACGGCGCTGAACCGTGCTCGCGACAACGGCGCACCGGTCGAGGTGCTCGTCGAGGGCATGTGGGTGAAAGGCAACGTCCTCGCCGTCGACGGGTTCGGTGTGGTGCTCCAGGACGACGACGAGCGGCACTCAGTCGTCCGGATCGAGAGCATCTCCGCGGTCACCATCTGCAGTCCGGCCCCCCACCGCAGGCCCACTGCCACACCGCCGCGCGAGGCCATCGAGCGCGTGCACGCCATGCCCGGCCCGCGACAGTCCTACGGCTGATCCGCCTATGACGACGCCGCGAGCCGGCGCACCGCCTCGTCGACGCGCTCGTCCGTCGCGGTGAACGCCACCCGCACGTGCTCGGCGCCCGCTGGTCCGTAGAACTCCCCTGGCGCCACCAGGATCCCGAGGTCGGCGAGGGCGCCGACGGTCTCCCAGCAGGACTCCCCGCGCGTCGCCCAGAGGTAGAGAGAGCCCTGTGACTCGTCGACTCGGAAGCCTGCCTGCTCGACCGCGGACTTGAGCCTCGCGCGGCGGGCGGCGTAACGGGCATGCTGCTCGTCGGCGTGAGCGTCGTCGTCGAGTGCCGCCCTCATCGCCCCCTGCTGCGGGCCGGGCATCTGGAGGCCCAGGTTCTTGCGCACCGCGAGCAGCTCGCCCACCACCGTCGGGTCCCCGGCCACGAACGCGCACCGATAGCCGGCCAGGTTGGACCGCTTCGACAGCGAGTGCACCGCGAGGAGGCCGGTGTGGTCGCTGTCGCAGACGTCGGGGTGGAGCACGCTGAGGGGTCGCTCGTCCCAGGCCGACTCGATGTAGCACTCGTCCGAGACCAGGAGGACGCCGCGCTCTCGGGCCCAGGCCACGACCTTGCGCAGGTGGTCAACCGGAAGGACCTTGCCGGTCGGGTTGGACGGCGAGTTGATCCACAGCAGCGAGACCCGCGCCGGGCCGATCGAGGTGAGCGAGTCGGTGGCCATCGCCCGCGCACCCGCGAGGCGGGCGCCCACCTCGTAGGTGGGGTAGGCAAGTCGCGGGTAGACCACGAGGTCACCCTGGCCGAGCCCCAGATGGGTCGGCAGCGAGGCGATCAACTCCTTGGAGCCGATCACCGGGAGCACGGCGTCGACGCCGAGGCTGGTGACCCCGTGGCGCCGCTCCAGCCAGTCGACGCACGCCTGGCGGGTCTCGGGGCGGCCGACCGTCATCGGGTACCCGGGAGAGTCAGCGCCGTCCCTCAACGCCTGCTGGACGACCTCGGGCGTGGGGTCGACGGGCGTCCCTACGGACAGGTCGACGATGCCGTCCACGTGGGCGCGGGCGCGGGCGGCGTACCGGGTGAGGTGGTCCCAGGGGAAGTCCGGAAGCCTGCTGGAGACGGCACGTGCCGCCCACCACGGCGTGGCGGGCGGCACGCTGCTCGGGTCTGGAGCGGCCACTCTTCTGCGGTCAGTCCTGATTCTGCGGCGGCAGCGCGGCGATCATCGGGTGGTCCTTGTCGATCACACCGAGCTTCGCGGCACCGCCGGGCGAGCCGAGGTCGTCGAAGAAGTCGACGTTGGCGGTGTAGTAGTCCTTCCACTGCTCCGGGGTGTCGTCCTCGTAGAAGATCGCCTCCACGGGGCAGACCGGCTCGCAGGCACCGCAGTCGACACACTCATCCGGGTGGATGTAGAGCATGCGCGAGCCTTCGTAGATGCAGTCGACGGGGCACTCGTCGACACAGGCCCTGTCCTTGACGTCGACGCAGGGCTGCGCGATGACGTACGTCACCTTGGTTCCTCCTCGGATGGATACTGTTCAGGCGTTCCAGCGTTCCGCAGTGTTGCCACGTGTACACCTGGTGACAGCCTAGTATCACCGTCGCGTCGGAACAGGACGTACCCGGTCCAGCCATCGAAAGCCGCCCCACCCCGTGAGCACCGTCCCGTGAGCACTCCCCCAGGCCTCGGCCCCCATGTGGTGGGGCAGCGCGTCGTCGTCAGGCGAGTCCTGCGTGCGGAGACCGGGCCGAGCGGCGGCCCGGCGTTCAGCGACGTGCTCGGGGTGATGGAGGCGTGGGCCCACGGGCTCGCCCTCGTTCGCACCGAGGCCGGCGACCTGGTCCGCATCGAGATCGCTGACATCGTCTCCGGCAAGCCAGTGCCGCCACGTCCCTCGATGCGACTGCGCGTCTCGGCAGCACTCGCCGAGCGGCGTGCGCTTGCCTCCTGGCCCGGTCTGGAGAGCGAGCTCCTCGGTGAGTGGGTCTTGCGTGCGGCCGGGGGCTACAGCGGCCGCGCCAACTCCGTCCTCGCCCTCGGCGACCCCGGTGTGCCCCTGGACGCGGCGCTGGGGCAGGTACGGGCCTTCTACGTCGAGCGCGGCCTGCCCGCATGGGCCCAGGTGGTCGTCGGCTCCGACGAGCAGGCCGCCCTCGACGCGGCCGGCTGGGTCCCGGCCCGGCCGGGTGAGGACGACACGCTCTTCATGCTCGCCTCGGTCTCGGCCGCCCGCCGCGTCGTACGCCGGACGCTGCCGACCGTCGCCCCCACGGTGACCGTCTCGGGTCGCGTGAGCGACGTGTGGCTGGCCGACGACGAGCACTCGGTGTCCCACGGCGCTACGGCCCGGAAGGTGCTGGAGGCTCCCGCTGAGGTCCGCTTCGTCATGGTGACTGCACCGGAGAGCGACGAGGTGATCGCCAAGGGGCGGGTGGCCCGCGGCTCGGGAGCCGTGCCCGGGGACGACGACTGGGCCGGCATCACGAACGTCTGGGTCTCTCCCGAGCACCGTCGTGCCGGGCTCGGCACCGTCGTGATGGGGACGCTCCTGGCGTGGGCGGCCGAGCGCGGCGTGACCACGGCCTACCTCCAGGTCCGCGGCGACAACCCCGGTGCGATCGCGGCGTACGAGCGGCTCGGCTTCGTCACCCACCATGCCTACCGCTACCTCACCACGCCCTGAGGCTCAGAGACAGCCGATCGGCGCGTCGGGGTCGGCGGGGCCCTCCTGCCCGAAGGCGTGGAGAACCCACGCGACCGCCTGGCGGTCCATCGGGATGGTCAGGTGCTCGGCGGTGTTGGCGGCGCAGTAGTCCTGGAGCGTGATGTTGGTGGAGCGGGCACCGGTGAGGAAGCCCGAGGTGTAGGGCACCACGACCTCGTCGTAGCGCGTCACGACCTGGGTGTAGTCGACGTCGCCGGGGGTCTCGTCGGGGTGGTTGAGCTCCTCGAGGAACTCCGACCCCGCCTGCTGCTGGTCGCACGCCTCGCAGCCCTGAGTCGACCCCGACCCGCCGTCACCCGAGACCGTCGTGCCGTGGTTGGACGGCGCGAGCCCGACCAGGTCCTCGACGAGCCCGTCGCCGCCGAGGTTCTTGATGTAGTAGCGCGGCATCATCCCGCCCTGCGAGTGGCCTACGATCGACACCCGCTGCGCACCGGTCTCTTCCAGGACCTGGGCCACGAAGTCCCGCAGCTCGCCGGCGGACTCCTCGATCGGACCCGTGGCCCGGTTGCCGTAGTCCAGGGCGAAGACGCAGTAGCCGTCACCGGTCAGCGCGAACGAGAGCGCGTCGAGCAGGGAGGCACGGTCACCGAACGTGCCGTGCACGATCACCGCGGGGTACGGACGCTCCTGGGTCGGCCGGCAGGACCAGTCGTTGGCGCCGAAGGGGTCGCGGTCGAGGGTCGGGTACGTCGACCAGGGTGCGTCGACCGTGGCCTGCGCGGGGGCGGTCACCCCGGAGGCTGCGGAGAGCCCCAGGACGGCCAGCGCAGTGAGGGTCACGAAGGCGGCACGCATGCGATGTCCAACGAGCCCGGCCCGGGCCCGTTACGACGTCGTGTGCGAGCGCGGCTAGCTGCTGCAGGCGAGGACCGGCGCCTCTGCAGCCTCCGGCCGGCGCTGCTGGGGCATCGGCGGGACCGACTCGGTGGCCCGCTGGGCCACGATGTGGACGGTCACGAAGCGACCGGCAGGGCGGTCCACGGTGGCGGCCTGGAGCTCGACGTGACCGTCCTCGGTGCGGAGGGAGTGGGCCTGCCAGTGGTCGAAGGCGAGCAAGTCCCACGCCCGCCCTACCTCCAAGGCCACGGCCTCGTCGTCGGCGTCGGCGCGAAAGGTGCCCAGGGCGAGAACGAGGCGGTCGGGGTCGTCGGAGCCGCCGACCTCGACCTCCGCGAAGACTCCGGAGGCGAGCAGCTCCTCACGCAGGCCGCGCTCGATGACCTTGCGGACCTGGGTGGTTGCAGGAGCGGCGTTGAGCCGCAGACCGTTGCGGAGTCGCTGGAAGGCTGCGATGTCCATGCCTCCAGCCTGGTCCGGCGATGCCCACGGGGCCGCCACCGGCGGGTAACGGGACCCCCACAGGAACGGGACAGTCGCCTAGGCGCCCGAGCCTCCCGGTGGCTTGCCGCAGACGACGGTGTCGGAGGGGGTGTACCTCGTGCGAATGGTCTCCTTCCGCACGAGCTCGTCGCTCCCGGGCTTGCGGAAGTAGCGGTAGACCTCGACGTCGAAGCCGCCGTAACCCTCGTTGGGCACGCAGTCCTCGCTGTCGATGTAGCGGGTCTTCTCCTCGGTGAGGTTGAAACGGTCGGAGACGCCAGCGGTGATGTCCCAGTACTTCGTCGACCAGAAGCGCACGTTCATCTTGCCCGAGGAGGACGAGCTGGACGGGTTGATCCACGCCTGGATGAGCACGCCGTAGGGGGTGTCGTTCTTGAACTTCAGGTCCACCGCACCCCAGGCGACCGTGGCCTCGCGGCCGATCGGGTAGCGGTCGATGTAGAACGAGTGAGCTTTGTGCTCGACGTCCTCGAGACCGGCGAAGAACGCGGCGTTGAACAGGGTGGTCGCCACCTGCGAGACCCCGCCGCCGAAGTCCTCCTTGAAGACCCCGTTGCTGATGATGAAGCCCTCGGTGAACCCGTTCTCGGCGGTCCGCTCGCCGACGGTGTCGTTGAGGCTGAAGGTCTCCCCCGGCTTGAGCACCGTGCCGTTGACGAGCTCAGCGGCCCGGCCGAGGTTGGTGTTGCGGTACTCCGAGTGGGGGTACTGCGTCGTGAAGGAGGAGACGACCTCCTTGATCTTCAGGTCGCGCGCGTCCTTGGTGGTGAAGTCGGGTTTGTCGACGACCGTCTCGACCTCCAACGTGCGCCCTTCGCCGCGCGCGACGACGAGCTCGAGGAAGGCGTCGGTGACCTCCTCGGGGTCGAAGGTCACGCCGTTCTTCCCCGGGATCACCCTCGGCGAGCCGTCGACGAGGCGGACCGTGGCGGGCTGCGGCGCGAGGGCGACCGAGCGCATCGCGGGACGGATGGCTCGCATGAGCTTCTTCCGGTCGACGTGGGGGACGAGCTCACCGTCCTCGGCCTTCATCGACAGGGCACCTGAGTAGGCCTCCGGCCGCACCACGACGTCCTCGTTGTCGAGGACAAGGATGACGGGGGCCGACATCGCCGGGTTGGCGAACTCCTCCATGGCGGTCCGGACGTCCTCGCGGGTGATCTCGGGTGCGACCTCCCGGACCTCGAGATCCACGACCTCGCCGGAGGTGTCCTCGAGGAACGCATCGGTGACCGCGGCCCGGGCGGCGTCGCGGTCGAGCTCCTGGCCGGCCTCCGGGTAGCCAGCCTCTGCCTGACCGTCCTCGAAGGTGACGCTGCCTTCGACGGCGGGCTCGTCGACCCGCTTGGCCAGCCTCTCCAGCCTGGCACCGAGCTGCGGGGCGTCGACGGTGACGACGGCGTCGTAGTCCTTGCCTCCGGTGAAGAAGGCCCACATCCGGCCCGGGCTCCAGCTGCGGCCCCCACCGGCCTGCTCCACCGAGCCCTCGTAGTCCACCGCCAGGCCCGCCTTGTCCGGGGAGATCTTGGCACGGCGGCCGTCGGCGGCCACGACGATCGGCTCCTCGACGCGGGGGGCGAGCTCCTGCTCCAGGGTGGTTCGTGCCGCAGCGGGCTCGAGGCCCCCGATGTCGACTCCGGCGACCGTCGTACCACGGGGAACCTTGTCGCCGGTGAAGAGGTAGCCGGCGACGTACAGGCCGCCGAAGAGCAGCACGAGACCGGCCAGCAGCAGCGTCACCACGCGCCGGTCGGCCACTCTCTCCTTGAGGGACAGATCACTCACAACGCGCCATCCTAGGTCGGCAGACCCCCTGAACCGGAATCGCGACGGGTGGTGGTCGGGCGTCCCCACAGGAGACCTGTGACCAGAACCACGAAACCCGAGACGATGAACAGCCAGCCCTGAGTGTCCGAGGAGACGACGTAGTCCCCTTCGCCCCGTCCGGCCACGGCCACGACGAGCACGACCAGCCAGCCGGCCGCGAAGGCCGTGGCGGCGCGGGGCAGCCACATCCCGAGGGTCCGGATGACGACCACGGCGGTGCCCACGCTCAGGACAAGACCGGGGACGGTGCGGTGCAGGGCGACCGCCGCGATGCCGGCGGCGAGACCGAGGACCAGTGCGAGGAGGTAGCCCAGGAGCCTCATCCGAGTCCGGCGAACAGGTCGGTCTCGAGGGCGTCCTCGTCGACCGGCCCCTTGGCCCCCTTCGCGAGGCGGAAGTACTCGCTGCCCCAGATCTCGTTGCCGATGTTGTTCGAGAGCGCGAAGAACGGCCCGTCCACGGCGATCTGGGTGGCGTGCGCCCGCATGGCGGCCATCTTCGCCTCGACGTACTCACGCCCGTCCACCACGGCGTCGATGAGGTGATCGGGCGTGACGAAGGGCTCGAGGGATCCGTCGGGGTCCATGCCCTCGAAGGCCGTGGTGTCGCCGGAGTCGCGCAGCCGGCGCAGCCCCTCACGCATCCGGTTCTCCGACATCGCCCCCCAGTAGATCTTGGCGATCTCCCACGCCTCTCCCAGCTCGGGCCGGAACGAGCGGGCCGGGGCGAGCGAGGCGGCATACATGGCCACCCGGTGCGCCTGGATGTGGTCGGGGTGGCCGTAGCCACCGAACTGGTCGTAGGTCACCATCACCTGCGGCCGCACCTCACGGATGATCTCGACGAGGTACGTCGACGCCTCGAGGAGGTCCGCGCGCCAGAAGGTCCCCTCCTCGACGTCCTCACCGGCCACCGCGTGGCCCTCCTCGTGCCAGACCATGCCGGAGTCGCGGAACCTCCCGGGGCCGCCGAGGAACCGGTGGTCGGTGACGCCGAGCTCCTTCATGGCGTTGGCGAGCTCGGTGATCCTGTGCTGCCCGAGGGTGTCGTCGCGGTGGGAGGCCAGGTGCTCGAGCTCGGGGACGAGCACCTCACCCTCCTCGCCGAGCGTGCACGTGACGAGGGTGACCTTCGCGCCCTGGGCGACGTACTTCGCCATGGTGGCGCCCTGGTTGATGCTCTCGTCGTCGGGGTGGGCGTGCACCAGCAACATCCGCTGTTCCATGGCGGTCAGCCTAGCCGTCGGTGAAGTGACCCTTGATCCGGCGTGGGGCGTCCGGCAGCGGCGGCGGAGGAGGTACGTCGACCGGCCCGGCCCCGGTCGTCGCGTCGTGGTCGACCCACCCGTCGTGGGCCTCGACCAGCACGTCGAGCACGAACTCCGGGGCATCGGTCGCCACCGCCCAGGGGTGGTCCTCGTCGTCGTCCTCGCCGGCGAGGCGCTCGCGCGCGACGGTCGCCTCGAAGCCGTCCTGGACAAGACGGGCGGCGACGGCACGGGCGTCGTCCTCCTCGTAGAACACCGCACGAAGCAGGGTCATCGGCCGGCCTCCCTCTCGAGTCGATCGCCGGCCAGGGTCTCGCGCAGCTCCGCCAGGAAGGGCACGTCGGCCGGGAGCCACGGCACGTCCTCGAGCTCCTCGGGTCCGAGCCAGCGGACGGCGTCGTGCTCGTTCTCGCGCGGCACCGGCTCACCCTCGGTGAGGCGAGCCAGGGCGACCCGGAGCGTGTGGCCGCCGCGCACCGCGACCTCGCCGGCGAGGTGGCCGGTGACCTCGATGCCGCAGCCGAGCTCCTCGGCGACCTCGCGGATGATCGCCGACTCGGGCGACTCGCCCGGCTCGACCTTGCCGCCCGGGAACTCCCAGCCGCCGGCGGTGTCAGGCGGTGTGGTGCGCCGTGCGGCGAGGACCCGTCCCTGGCACACAATCGCCGCGCCCATGACCAGCGCCACGACGGCCTCCTTCAGGTAGGTTCGCGCGAGAGTCGGGACAGGGTCGCGCAGGCCCTGTGAACGATCGGAGGTCAGGTTAGTTGAGCCCCGGGGTGCATCTTCGTCGCAGCGAGGAGCGGACGGCCGAGGTCGAGGCGCTCGCCTCGGCGCTGGCGGCCCAAGGAGGCGGCCGCGTCGCGCTCGGCGGTGTCCTCACGGACCTCAACCGCGACGCGCGTCACGCCCGGGTGCCCGCCCCTGCGGCGTCGTGGGGGTTCCGGTGGGACGACGAGGACACCCACAGCCGCCTATGGTGGCCGCAGGGGATCACCACGACGGCCGACTGCGGGGTGGCGCAGGCGTACGACGGGCGCCGGCTCGTGCTGACGAGCTGGTACTCCAAGGACCTCGCCGGGATGCACAAGGGCTCGCGCATCACCGTCGTCGACCTGTCCGAGGACCAGCCGCGCTACCGGCACGTGCTGCTCGTCGAGGCCTTCATCCGCGACGACGGCTCGGTCGACGTACGCCCGCACAAGGTGCACGCCGGAGGGATCGTGTGGCACGGGGACCACCTGCACGTCGCGGGCACCGCTCGCGGCCTCTCGACGTTCCACCTCGGGGACGTCCTGCGGGTGGGAGCCCTCGGCGATCGGGACCGGCTGGGCATCGGGACGGGCAGCTTCGGCTACCGCTACCTGCTCCCGGTGCGCTTCACCTATGACGCCTTCGCGGAGGACGGACACGAGCGCATGCGCTACTCGTTCCTCTCCCTCGACCGGTCCGGGGGCGAGCCCCGACTCCTCGCCGGTGAGTACGGCCGCAGCGGGGCGAGCACGCGGCTCGCCGACTTCGCGCTCGACGCGACCACCGCGCTGCTGCGCGTCTCCGAGGAGGGGCACGCCCACCCCGTCTCGCTGTCGCCGCAGGGTGTCGAGGGCATGCAGGGAGCCACGGTGGTCGACGGTCGCTGGTACGTCACCGCCAGCGCCGGGCGCTACCTGCGCGGCTCGTTGTACGTCGGACGCCCCGGAGCGTTCCGGCGTCATGCACGGGTGCTCCCGGTGGGGGTGGAGGACCTGGCCTACTGGCCGTCCCGGGACGAGCTGTGGACCCTGTCGGAGTACCCGGGACGCCGGTACGTCCTCGCCATGGACCGGGCGCGGTTCGACTGACGTGGGGCGCGCTGGGCCGTCGCGCATGTGAGCTGCGGACGGTCTCGACGCCTCAGGACCGTCCGATACGCACCTCCGGTCGAGCCAGTCAGCCCCTCGGGGCCCGCGGGGCACGCACCAGCTGCCTCGACTGGGCGACCAGCCGACCCGCCGAGTCCCAGATCTCCGCATCCTCCTCGAGCAGGCCGCCGGCGAAGTTGCGGGTCGCGTGCATGACTTTGAGCCGGCCGGGTGCCGGCATCGCCCGCACGTGGGCAGTGAGCTCGAGGGTGGGGGCCCAGCCCGGGATGCCGAGGTCGAAGGTCACCGGCGGGAGCGCGTCGAGGGCCAGCAGCAGGGAGATCGGGTCGGGCTCACGGCCGTCGGCCATCGCGAGCCAGCCGCGGATCACGCCCCGGCCGGAGGGCTGTCCGACCGCCCAGCCGACGGTGTCCGGGTCGAGCCGCAGGTCGAACCTGTCGAGGAGGGGCGCCTTCGCCCGGAAGTCGGCAGGGGCGAGGCTGGAGCCGACGCACCTCTCCAGCGGCGGGAGGTCCGGTTCGACGGCTGTCGTGCGCACCTCGTCGGGGAGGGCCCCGAGGTCGCCGAACGTCGCAAGCGCCCGGACGCGTTCGACGGGCGTCCCGTCGACGTCCTGGGACAGGGAGACCGTGCCGGTCGACATGCTGCGCCCTCGGCGTACGACCTCGGTGGTGAAGCGGGCCGGGCCCCCTTCGGCCGCGGACAGGAAGTAGGCACTGACCGAGAGGGGGTCGGGGTGCCCCTCGCCGGCGAACGTCTCCCGGAGAGCGTTGGCGCAGGCGGCGAGGAGAAGGCCTCCGTTGATGCCCGCGCCGATGCTCCATGCAGGGTCGAGGTGGCCGTCGTACGCGCCGTCGCCCCGGGGCTCGACGGCGATGCCCCGGTCGAGCTCGGCTGAAGGCTCGGTGCTCGTCACCGGGCCGAGGGTAGCCGGATCAGGACAGCGGGGACCTCTGGGCCGGCACCGCGGACCGCTGCGCCACGAGGTGCAAGGTCGCGTAGCGGCCGAGGACGCTCTCTCGGGTCGCGCCCTCGAACTCGACGTACCCGTCGTCGGCGACGGTCCAGTGCACCTCCCAGAAGGGGTAGCTCACCCCCTCCTCCCAGATGCGCTCCACCGCGGCAGCCACCTGGTCCTCGGTAAGGTTGTGTCGGTACTGGCAGAGGGCCACGACGAGCTGGTCGGGGTCGGCGGTGTGCTCGACCTCGACGGTGTCGAAGAGTCCGGTGCCGGTCAGCAGGTCGCGGAGCGTGCTCTCCATGGCGACGAGGGCTCGCTCCGTGGCGGGCGAGGCGTTGCGTTGCACTCCCGAGCGCAGTGTGTGGAAATGCACCAGCTTCATATGGCGATAATGCCGAAACCGGGACTCGACACGTCGTACAACTCGCACGGAGCGAAATAGGGCAAAGCCGTACCGAAACGGACGTAAGGGGGCGAATCCAAGGTAAAACTTTGCGGGCCCCTGGTCCGGACCACCCGTGTCATGCAAAGGGGGGACACGCCCGTGACCCGGAGGTAGCCTGCCAAGCAATGGGGCGGGTTGACCGTGGGGAGCAGGCGTGGACGCGGGGGACAGGATCAAGGTAGGCGTGGTCGACGACCACGACCTGCTCGTGGCGGGAGTCAGAGCGCTGCTGTCGACCCAGAACTCGCCTGCCCAGTTCGTGGCCGGCGCCGCCACGGTGCAGGGCCTGCTACGGACTCGACGCCTCTTCGACCTCGTGCTCCTCGACGTGAGGCTGCACGACGGCTCGCGTGTCGAGGAGAACATCCGGTTGCTCGACAAGCAGGGCTTCCCCGTCCTCCTGCACGCGGACCGCAGCCACCGTGAGGCCGCTCCGATCCTCTCCCGCTCGACGGCCCGCGGGCTGGTGTGGAAGAACGACCCGGCCCTGCACCTGCTCCGCGCGATCGTGGCGGTGTCCAAGGGCGAGAAGTGGGTGCCGCCGAACTGCGGCAGCGCGGTCGACCTCACCCACCGGGAGACCGAGGTGCTGCGGCTGTACGCGACGGGCATGAAGTACGCCGAGGTGGCTGCCGCCCTCGACCCGCCGGTGAGCGTCGAGTCGGTCAAGACCTACCTGTCCCGGATCCGGAAGCGGTACGCCGACGCAGGTCGACCCGCCTCCACGCGGATCGAGCTGCGCCAGCGGGCCCTCGAGGACGGACTGCTGCCCCCGGAGACCGGCGAGCCCTGAGATCGGCCGGCGAGAGGCCTCAGAGCTGTACGAGACCCTCCACACGCATCACCAGCTCGGCCGCCTCGTCGGAGGCGTCGAGGTCGACGTCGGCGAGGATCCGCCAGTCGTGGTGGCCCTCGGGGTCACCGACGATCTGCTGCACCCGCCAGGTGCGTTCGTCCTTCTCGATGAGCAGCATCTGTGGTCCCCGCGCGTCGGGGCCGATGTCGATCGTCTCGTGCTCCTTGAAGTAGGCCTCGCACGCCTCCCGCCAGGCCTCGGCGTCCAGGCCCTGCTCGGCGTCGAGCTCACCGAGCTCCTCGTGGGCGTGGCGGGCCGCCAGCTCCACCCGCCGGAACATGGCGTTGCGGACCAGCACCCGGAAGGACCGTTCGTTGGCGCTGATCGGCCGCGGCTCGGCACGCCGCGTGTGCGCCTCGACGAGGTCGACCGCCGACTCCGGGTCGTCGGCCGGGTGGGAGAGCTGCTCCCACTCGTCGAGAAGGCTCGAGTCGGTCTGCCGCACCGTCTCGCCGAGCCACTCGACGAGGTCGGCCAGCTCGTCGGTCCTCATGCTCTCCGGAACCGTCTGCCGCAGCGCCTTGTAGGCGTCGCCGAGGTAGCGCAGCACGATGCCCTCGGACCGGGCGAGGCCGTAGAACGCGACGTACTCCCCGAAGGTCATCGCTCGCTCGTACATGTCCCGCACCACCGACTTCGGCGAGAGGGCGCTCTCGGTGATCCACGGATGGCTCCGAGAGTAGACCTCGTAGGTGTGCTCGAGCAGGTCCGCCAACGGCTTCGGGTAGGTGACGTCCTCCAGAAGGTCCATGCGTTCGTCGTACTCGATGCCGTCGGACTTCATCTCCGCGACCGCCTCGCCGCGGGCCCTGTGCTCCTGCGCACCGAGCACCGGGCGCGGGTCCTCGAGCGTCGCCTCGATGACGGAGACGACGTCCAGGACGTACGTCGGAGACTCGGGATCGAGCGTCTCGAGGGTGGCCAGGGCGTACGTCGACAGCGGCTGGTTGAGGGCGAAGTCCAGCGGGAGGTCCTCGACCAGCCGCACCGTGCGGCCGTCCGCCGCGGGCGGGTCGACCCTCTCCGCGACTCCTGCGGCGAGCAGGGTCCGGTAGAGCGCGACCGCGCGCCGCACCAGACGGACCTGGCTGCGGCTGTCCTCGTGGTTGTCGCGCAGGAGGTGCCGCAACGCCTCGAAGGGGTTGCCCTCACGAGCGATGACGTTGAGCAGCATCCCGTGTGTCACCCGCATCCGGCTCTGCAGCGGCTCCGGCTCGGCGGCCACGAGCCGCTGGAAGGTGTCCTCGGTCCAGGTCACGAACCCCTCCGGCGGTTTCTTGCGCTGGACCTTGCGCTGCTTCTTCGGGTCGTCTCCGGCCTTCTGGAGGGCCTTGTGGTTCTCGACGACGTGGTCGGGGGCCTGGACGACGACTGCTCCGGAGGTGTCGTAGCCGGCCCGCCCGGCCCGCCCGGCGATCTGGTGGAACTCTCGGGCCTTGAGGACCCTCTGCCGGCGGCCGTCGTACTTGGTCAGGCCGGTGAACACGACCGTGCGGATGGGGACGTTGATGCCGACCCCGAGCGTGTCGGTGCCGCAGACGACCTTGAGCAGACCGGCCTGGGCCAGCTGCTCGACGAGGCGGCGGTACTTCGGGAGCATCCCGGCGTGGTGCACCCCGATGCCGTGGCGGACCAGGCGCGACAGGGTCTTCCCGAACCCCTTGCTGAACCGGAAGTCGCCGATCAGCTCGGCGATCTTGTCCTTCTCCTCGCGGGTGCACACGTTGATGCTCATCAACGCCTGGGCGCGCTCGAGGGCGGCCGCCTGGGTGAAGTGCACGACATACACCGGAGCCTGGTTGGTGGTGAGCAGCTCCTCGAGCGTCTCGTGCAGGGGGGTGAGCGCCCACGCGAAGCTCAGCGGGACGGGTCGCTCGGTGTTGGTGACGAGCGCGGTCTCACGTCCCGTGCGCCGGGTGAGGTCGTCGGCGAAGAACGACACGTCGCCGAGCGTCGCGGACATGAGCAGGAACTGCGCCTGCGGCAGCTCGAGCAGCGGCACCTGCCAGGCCCAGCCACGGTCGGGCTCGGAGTAGAAGTGGAACTCGTCCATCACGACCTGTCCGACGTCGGCGGACGCACCCTCGCGCAGTGCCTGGTTGGCGAGCACCTCCGCGGTGCAGCAGATGATCGGCGCGTGCGCGTTGACGCTCGCGTCGCCGGTCATCATCCCGACCTTGTCGGCACCGAAGACCTCACACAGGGCGAAGAACTTCTCGCTCACGAGCGCCTTGATCGGCGCCGTGTAGTAGGTCCGACGCCCCTCGGCGAGCGCCGCGAAGTGTGCGCCGGTGGCGACCAGGCTCTTCCCCGACCCGGTGGGCGTGGAGAGGATGACGTTCGCGCCGGTGAGGATCTCGATGACCGCCTCCTCCTGGGCCGGGTACAGCGAGATCCCCTGCTCGGCCGTCCAGGACGTGAAGGCGTCGAGAAGGGCGTCGGGGTCGGCGTCGGCGGGCGGCGTGGCGGGCAGCAGGTCGGTGAGGCTCATCGCCTCCATCGTCCCCTACCGCGTCCGGGCGTGCCGCACGGGCATGAAGGGGCGGTACGTCGGGCACCGTCGCCTCATGAGCACACTGAGCGCACTCGTCCTGAACTGCACCCTCAAGCCCGCGCCCACCTCGTCGAGCACCGAGCTGCTCGGCAACGAGCTCCTCGAGGCACTCGCGAAGCACGACGTGACCGGCGAGACGGTGCGCGTCGTCGACGAGCAGGTGAGGTTCGGCGTGCAGACCGACGAGGGCGACGGCGACGGCTGGCCCGCGATCCGGAGCAAGATCCTCGCCGCGGACATCCTCGTGCTCGCCACCCCGATCTGGCTGGGCCAGCCCTCCGCGGTGTGCAAGATGGTGCTCGAGCGTCTCGACGCCGAGCTGGGAGAGACCGACGAGGAGGGACGGATGCTCACCTACGGCAAGGTTGCCGGGGTGGCGGTCGTCGGGAACGAGGACGGCGCGCACCATGTGAGCGCGGAGGTGTACCAGGCGCTCAGCGACGTGGGCTTCACGATCCCGCCGAACGGCGTGACCTACTGGGTCGGCGAGGCGATGCAGGGCACCGACTACCAGGACAAGGACCCCCGCCCGGAGACGACCGACCAGACGACGAAGACACTCGCCGCCAACGCCGCGCACCTGGCTCGTCTGCTGGGGCAGAACCCCTACCCGGCGAGCTGAGTCACTCCCCGAGCACGACGACGCGGACCCCTGCGTCGGCGTTGTTGGCGAACCCGCCCACGCTCCAGGCGGTCTCCACCGGCTGGACCCTCCCGGTCTCGTCATGGGCCCGCGCCCGGAGCACGTGCTCGCCGGGGTCGGCCTGCCAGACAGCGGTGAACCGCTGCCAAGCATGCCGGTCCGGCGCCTCCTCGACCTCGGCCGGCCACCACGTGCGGCCGTCGTCGTCGCTGACCTCGACCTGCCTGACGGCGCCCCACCCGGACCATGCGCGCCCCTCGAGCGAGTGCATCCCCGGCCGAACGATGCGCGTGCGGCTCATGAAGTCCGGCGACCCCGGAGGGACCAGCAGGGCTCGCGGCTCGATCCTGGTCACGGGTGTCCCCGTCTCGGCCGGGTCCTGCTTCATGCGGTAGGCCACGGCGTTCTGGAAGCCGTCGAACCCGTGGTCGATGACCTCGATGTCACGCAGCCACTTCACGTGCGCCATGCCGTACCAGCCGGGTACGACGAGACGGGCCGGGTAGCCGTGCTGAGGCGGCAGGGGCTGCCCGTTCATCTCGTAGGCGACGAGCACGTCCGGGGAGGTGGCGTCCGTCAGGCTCAGACCTCGCCGGTAGTCGTCCTCGACGCCGCGCTCGAAGCCGTGGTCGGCCCCCGTGAACACGACGTCGACCGCCTCGGACGTGAGCCCTGCGTCCTCGAGGAGGTCGACCAGGCGGACCCCGATCCACTCGGCGGTGCCGACGGCCCCGGTCAGCCAGGGCTGGCTGACCGGCCGCGGACTGAGGAGCGCCCGGCCGTTGCCTGCGCACTCGAGGGTGACGACCGCGCTGTGCCGGGGCAGGTCCTGCAGCGTCTCGAAGTCCACGGAGATGGGCTTCTCGACGCATCCGTGGATCTCCAGGCACCAGGAGTCCGCGTCGACGTGGGGGATGTCGTAGTGGACCAGCACGTAGTGGAGCCCGGGCGGCGTCACGTCGTACCTCATCGCCTCCAGGGGCATTGCATGGTTGCGAGCCGCGAGCGCCAGCTCCTCGAGCGTGATGTCCTCGCCGGCGTCGGCGATCCTGGCCTGGGTGCTGACGTCGTCGATCGAGAGCGTCATGCGGACCTCCTGTGGCGCGCTGCGTGCACGTTCTCACAGCGTTCCACCGGCGTCGGCGAGCAGCAACGGTCATTCGGGCCGGTACAGCCCGCGAGTGGCACGGATACACCAGGGCGTCGATAGCCCGAACGGGCCTTCAGCCACTCGGCGGTGCGGGTCTACGTTCGAGGAGAACCCCAGCCTATTTCCGCGGTCAGCCGCGTTCCTCGCACCACGCAACTGCCGTGGACCAGATCCGGAGGAGCGGAAATGCCCCCCATGACCCTGGAGTCCCTGAAGGACTCTGTCCGCGGACCGGTGATCACGCCCGACGACCCGGAGTACGACGACGCACGCCGGGTCTACAACGCGATGATCGACCGCCGCCCCCGCGTCATCGTCCGCCCCGCGAACACCGGCGACGTGATGACGGCCGTCCGCTTCGCCCAGGACAACGGCCTCCCGGTCGCCACCCGCGGTGGCTCGCACAGCGTCCCCGGTTTCGGGACCGCCGACGACGCCGTGGTGGTCGACCTCTCGCCGCGGCGGAGCGTGCGGGTCGACCCGCACACCCACAACGCCCGCGCCGAGGGCGGTGCCACCTGGGGCGACTTCAACGCCGCCACCCACGCCTACGGCCTCGCCACGACCGGCGGGGTCGTCTCCACCACCGGCATCGGCGGACTGACCCTGGGGGGCGGGATCGGCCACCTGTCCCGAGGGCTCGGCCTGTCCTGCGACAACCTGATCTCGGCCGATGTCGTCACCGCCGACGGCACGCTGCACGTGGCGAGCGAGAAGGAGAACGACGACCTCTTCTGGGCGATCCGTGGTGGAGGCGGCAACTTCGGCGTGGTGACGTCCTTCGAGTACCAGCTGCACGCGCTCACGGACGTCTACGGCGGGCCGATGGTCTTCGAGCTCGAGCACGCCCGGACGGTCCTGGAGTTCTACCGCGACTACATCAAGGACGCCCCCGAGGAGATGGGGGTCTTCCCCGCCTTCCAGCTCGCGCCGCCGCTGCCGTTCATCCCAGAGGACCGCCACGGCGAACCCTTCCTCCTGCTCGTCGCCTGCTGGGCGGGCGCCGTCGAGGACGGCGAGAGGTCGCTCCAGCCGTTCCACGACGTCGCCCCCGTCATGGCCGAGCACGTCGGACCGATGCCCTACCCGGCGATCAACAGCGCCTTCGACGCGATCGTGCCCCCGGGCCTGCAGCACTACTGGAAGGCCAACTTCGTCCGTGAGCTCACCGACGACGCGATCGAGGCCCACCTCGAGCACGGGCCGAAGCTGCCTGCGGTGAACTCCACCGTGCACATCTACCCCATCAACGGCGCCTGCCACCGGGTGCCCCACGACGCGACCGCGTTCGGCCACCGCGACGCCACGTTGGCGACCGTGATCGCGGGGATGTGGCCGGACCCGTCGCAGAACGAGGACAACATCGCCTGGGTGCGCGGCTACTACGAGGCCACCGCACCGCACTCCGAGTCGGGCGGATACACCAACTTCGCCTCCGGCGACGACCAGGAACGAGTGCCGGAGAACTACGGCCGAAACTACGAACGGCTCGCGGAGGTCAAGCGGACCTACGATCCGGGCAACATGTTCCGGTTCAACCAGAACATCAAGCCTGCCTGAACGGGCGCGTCGCGGATCAGTCGAGAAGGGTGCCGAGGGGGCCGAGGTCGAGGTTCAGGTCCTCCGGCGCGAGGTCGAACTGCTCCCGGAGCTCGGTCATGGCCTCCTCCAGGCGCATCAGACCGACACCGAGCTCCTCGACCTGCTCGTCGGTGAGGTCTCCCTCGTCGACCCGGCGGAGGGCCTGTCGCTCCATGAGCTGGCGCACCAGCTCGATGATGGTCAGCACGAGCTTCATCAAGTCGCGCTGCACCGACTCGGAGTCGGTCTCGATCCTGCGCGGAAGGGAGTATCCCTCGCTCATTCCGGCACCATCTCCGCTCGCACCGAGGCGATCAGGGCGTGGAGGCGCACCTGGACGAGGTCGACCCCGGCCAGGGAGATCACCAGGTCGCCCGAGATGACGACGCCGGCACCCAGCAGCCGGTCGAGCAGGTCGACCAGGGCCACCGGCTTCAAGGCCTCGTTGGCCGGGTTGTCCGAGGGTCGCGAGACGAGACCGCCGGTGATGTCGTGGGAGGTCATGTCAGGTCCAGCGAGGCGAAGGAGTACGGCGGCCAGGGCCCCCCGAGCTCCACGCGGACGTGGCTGTGCGAGCCCGCGATCCGGTCGACCGCCTCCTTGAACGCAGCGACCTTCTCCTGGTCGACCAGGTATGTGCCGTTGAGGATCATCTCGCCGGTGTGGCCGGTCAGCTTGCGGTCCTGGGCGGCGAGACGGCGTCCCGACACCGAGACCGTCGCGAGTGCCGCATGGATTGCTTCGGCAGTCGCGGCATCGGCCTGCGCCGCGGCCTCACGTCGCTGGGCCTCGGCGCGTCGTCTGAGGAGGTAGGCCTTGCCGACGCCTGTCCCGTCCGCGGAGGACGAAGGCTCCTCCTCCCCTGCCGCGGGACGCGCCGCCTCATCGACGTACGCCTTCACGCTCCACTCGTTGCGTCCCTCGATGCGGTCGAGCGCACGCTCGGCGTCGTCGTGCCACCGCGCGAGCTGGGCACGCAGGGAGTCCTCGCCGAGGAAGACGGTGGCGAGTCGCAGGGGCGCCGTCGGACCGCGTTCGGAGGCGTGGCGGCTGACTCGGTCGTGGGTCATCGCTACCTTCTCGAGCCAGGCGAGGTCCTCGAGGTTGCGGCGGAGGCCTTCCTCGCCGAACTCCTCGAGATCGACTGCGCTGACCACGGCGCCGAGGCCGGCTTCCTCGACCAGGCGCAGGGGCTCTTCGCCGATGCCGATACCGTCGGCGAGATCCTCGGTGGCAACTCCGCGCACGATCGCGTAGCAGTACAGCCCCTCGCTCACGAACCTGCCTCCAGCTCCTGGAGGCGCTCCTTCAACCGCCTGTTCTCGTCCTCGAGAAGCTGTTCCTTCAGTTGACGGTTCTCGTTCTCGAGCTCCTGGTCACGGCTACGCGTGCTGAGCATCGGGTCGTTCTCCCACCAGTCGATGCCCATCTCCTTCGCCTTGTCGACCGAGGCCACGAGGAGACGGATCTTGATCGTGAGCAGCTCGATGTCGAGGAGGTCGACCTTGATGTCTCCCGCGATCACGATCCCCTTGTCGAGGATGCGCTCGAGGACGTCGGCGAGGTTCGCCGGCTGAGGCCGACTGCTCGACATCTCATACCGCGGCTGCGGCCCGGCGGCACGATCGCTGACCAGCGGACGGCTTTGCTCAGTCACCGGCGGCCTCCGTCGTCGTCGCCGCCCTTGCCGCGGACGTACCTCCGCACTCGGTGGTACCCCATGAGGTCACCCTGCTCGTCGGTCTCCACCCGGTAGGTGGCGAGGATGTCGGTGGAGTCGGGGATGCGCCGGCTCTCCACCACCTCGAGCTCGACCTCCCAGCCGTCCTCGTTGCGTCGGATGCCGATCACGGCCTCCGGCTCCCGACCGGTCAGTGCGGCCAGCTGCTGCGCTGCCTTGCCGGCGACCTTCATCGCAGGGACCTTCTTCGTCGGCGCCTGCTGCTCCCGCTGCTCGGGCTGTTCGTTTCCGTCGACCTGCTCGTGCTGCGCGTCCGATCGGCCACCGCGGCTATCGCTCGCGCTCGTCTTCTTGGCGGCCGACTTCTTCGCCGTTGTCTTCTTCGCCGGCGCCTTCTTGGCTGCGGCCTTCTTCGCCGGAGCCCTCCTGGCCGTCGACTTCTTGCTGGTCGACTTCTTCGCGCCGCTCTTCTTCGCGGGTGCCTTCTCGGTGGCGTCCTCCGATGAGGACGTGCTCTCGCTCTCGGTTGCCATGACTCAGTATCCCTCCTCGGCGCTTCGACGACGCCGGCTCTCCATCAGGCGCTCGACGAGTGCGTCCTCCATCTCCTCGGCCTCCTCGTCGGTGATCTGTCCTGAGCTGCGAAGCTCCTCGACGTCCTCGAGCTGACGACGAATGACCGCGGGGTCGTAGTACTGGCGTTCAGCCTCCTGTTGAACCTGTTCAGCAACCCACACGGTCCCGCGCACGGGAGCCAACGGCAGCGTCAGGAGGCCGGTCAGGAGGCCCATGTCACTGCTCCCGCACGAAGTCGTACAGCGCCATGGGTCCGACCAGGCTGAGCCGGACCCGGCCGTCGAGTTCTTCGGCGAGCACCTCGGCGGCGTGCTCCAGATCAGCTTGCCCGTCGGTCTGCACGAGGAACGCGAACTCAGCGAGGTTGTCCATGCCGGACACCTCCTTCACGACCTGGTCGTCGGTGTGAGGGGCCAGTCGGTCCAGGATCATCTGCGCGTCCTCGTGCCGGCGTACGTCGACAGCGCGAGCGACCAGCTCACCGAGCCGGATGCGCTCGTAGTGGGTGGCGTCCTCCGGCAGGTCCGCCGTACGTCGGCGCAGCTCGGCGACCTCCGGCTCGGACGCCACGATCTCGGCCAGCACCGTGTCGAGTACGTAACGCGCTCGGACTGTGAACTGCACGCTCCCCTCGACCTGTTCGAGCAGCGCCACGAAGTGGTCGCGCTGCGGCCGTAGGAGCTCCTCCGCCACGGCGGTCTGACCCTGGATCACCGAACCGAATCGCATGGGAAGCACCGGTCCGTTCTCGGCCATCGTGTTCAGGACCGTGCTGTGCGCAACGAGGTCACGACGGCGGCCGAGTGGCCGGTCGGGATCCACGACCTCGACCAGGGCGCCCACGGGCCCGTCCACGACGAGCTGCACTGGCTCGCCCATCCCCGCGTCCTGGACCAGGTCGACCGGGGCGCCCGCGGGCACGATGCCGTACACGTAGTACGCCGCATCCGTGCCCACGGTCGCCTCCGTCGCTGCAGGTGACGTCATGCGTCAGTCACGACTCCCGCTCACGAGTACGCCGCTGCCGTGACGACGAGGAGGACTTGCGAGGACGGCGCGGACGCTCCTCCTCCTGCTCGTCTTCCTCGTCCTCATCGTCGTCGGAACCCATGATGGCGTCCTTGGCGGCCCCGAGCACTCCCGAGGTCTTGCCCTTGGCGCCGCTGCTGGCCATCCCCTCGACCATCTCGGGCAGGTCCTTGCCGCCCTTCTCGTACAGGTCGAGACGGTTCGTGGCCTCCGCGAAGCGTAGATAGGTGTCCACGCTGGCGATCACGATTCGCGCGTCGATGGTCAGCAGCTCGATGCCCACCAGGGAGACGCGGACGTAGGCGTCGATGACGAGCCCCTTGTCGAGGATGACCTCGACGACGTCAGCGAGTCCACTGGGGGCCGGTCGGTCGAGATACCCGCCGCCGTGTCGTGTCTGCGCCATGGATGTCACGTGATCACCTTCGCTTCCGGGAGCTGGTCTTCTTCTTCGCAGAGGAGCGCCGGCGCGGCTTCTCCTCCGGTTCCTCGTCCTCTACTTCGTCCTCGTCCTCAGGCTCTTCCTCGTCGTACTCGTCCTCGGGCGCTTCCTCTTCCTCTTCGGCGCCCTCGTCCTCAGGCTCTTCCTCGTCGTACTCGTCCTCAGGCGTCTCTTCTTCCTCGCCCTCGTACTCGTCCTGCTCGCGCTCCTCTTCGACCACCTCTTCGTGGTCGCGGACGACCTCGCTGTCGCGGATCTCGCCGCGCCAGCCCTCGAGCTCGTCCTGATCGAGGAGCGTACGGGTCATGACGTGGCGCCGGAAGTGCTTGAGCTCCAGCCTGGCGCGTCGGCCTTGGGCACGCCAGATGTTTCCGGTGCGCTCCATGAAGCCCTGGGGGTAGTACTCGAGGACCACGAGGACCCGCGTCATGTTCGGCGCGAGCTCGTGGAAGGTGACCGCGCCGTCGACGTGGCCCTTCTCGCCCTTGGAGCGCCAGATGATGCGCTCGTTGGGAACCTGCTCGAGGATCGTCGCCTCCCAGGTGCGGTGCGACCAGAAGACCTGCGCCTGGAAGGTGAGCTTCTCGTCCTCCTCCTGCTCGACGCTCTTGACCTTCTTCATGAAGCCCGAGAAGTCCTGGAACTGAGTCCACTGGTTGTAGACCACGTCGACCGGGGCGCCGATGTCGATCTCTTCGATGATGTTCGTGGACTTGGTGGGCTTGCTCCCACCGCCTCCGCCACCGCCACCGCCGCCGGGCAAGGCCGACTTGACCTTGTCCTTGACGCCGCCGAGACCGCCCTTGAGCGCTCCCTTCACCGGCGACTCACCCTCGGCTGCGGCCTTGGCGCCCTTGCCGGCCGCCTTGGTCAGGACGCCACCGTTCTGGGCCATGTCGTTGAGCGAGTCAGTGGCGTCACTGAGCCGCTGCATGACGGTGTCCTTTGCCTTGTCACCGAGCGCGGCGAAAACGCCCTGTAGATCGTCCTTGAGCTGGTCGAGGGGAAGCTCGTCGACCAAAGACTTCAGTCCACCGGACTCTTGCTCTTCGTTCTTCTCGTCTGCCATCGCGAACACCCCTCTCAGCTCTTGCTACGCGAGCCGCCGGAGCTGCTCGACTTCTTGGCTGTCGACTTCTTGGCCGTCGACTTCTTGGCCGGAGCCTTCTTGGCCGCCGACTTCTTCGCCGGAGCCTTCTTGGCTGCCGACTTCTTGGCCGGAGCCTTCTTGGCCGCCGACTTCTTCGCGGCTCCCGACGAGCTCGACCGCTTGCTCGCGGTCTTCTTCGCCGACGACTTCTTGGCCGGAGCCTTCTTCGCCTGCTCGCCCTCGGACTGCTCGTCCTCGGACTGCTGCTCGTCTTCCTCGGACTGCTCGTCTTCCTCGGACTGCTCGTCCTCGGACTCCTGCTCGTCCTGGGGCTCCTGGTCCTCGGCCTCGTCCGCAGCCTCCTCGAGCTCCCCGGCCAAGCCACGGAGCGAGTCGGTGCGGTCGCGCAGCGAGTCGCTGAACAGCTCCATGCGCGAGCTGAGTGTCGCCAGTGCGGCAGCCTTCGCGGCCTCGAGGAGCTTGCTCTGGATCTGCTCCTGGATCTGAGAGAGCTCCTCGTTGCCCTGCACGAGCTGCTGGCCCTGCTTCATCAGGCCACGCGGGTCGGTGGCGATCCTTTGTCCGGCCAGCATGCTGCCGACTGTGATCGCAAGCTTCATCTTCTTGCTGCGTCCTAGCAGGTAGCCGCTCGCCACGGCGACGACTACCTTCGCGTTACTGCTCATTGCTCCCTCTATTCGTCATTGCACCGGGGATCCCTCGATGCGACGTCCCTCTCCCTCGCCACGATGTGCCCCACCGCGAGAGGCGCAAACGTGCACGCGGCCCGGAGCGTTGCCCTGCGTCGTGCAAGATGGCGCCATGCAGCTCGAGGTCGCACGAATCCGATCATCGTTCCCGGCGCTCCAGCAGGGGGTGGCCTACTTCGACGGACCTGGTGGCACACAGGTGCCCGTCGAGGTGGCCCGAGCCGTCGCCGACACGCTGACGTCGGGTATCTCCAACCGCGGCGCGGTCACCGAGTCAGAGCGCAGGGCGGACGAGGTCGTCGCGGAGGCGAGGTCCGCGGTCGCCGACCTGCTCGGGGGTACGCCGGAGGGCGTGGTGTTCGCGCGGTCGATGACGCAGATGACCTACGACCTCGCCCGGGCTCTCGCGCAGCAGTGGGGACCCGGTGACGAGGTTGTCGTGACCCGTCTGGACCACGACGCGAACATCCGACCCTGGGTCACCGCTGCGGAGACGGCGCGGGCGACCCTGCGCTGGGTGGAGTTCGACCGGGAGACAGCCGAGCTGACCGTCGACGACGTCCGTGCGCAGCTGTCGGACCGGACGCGGCTCGTCGCGGTCACGGGTGCCTCGAACCTGCTGGGCACCCGGCCGGACGTCACGGCGATCGCGGAGGCCGTGCACGAGGTCGGGGCGCTCCTCCACGTCGACGGCGTGCACCTGACGCCCCACGCGGCGGTCGACGTCGGCGAGCTCGGCGCGGACTTCTACGCCTGCTCGCCCTACAAGTTCCTCGGCCCCCACCTGGGAGTCCTCGCCGCCTCCCCCGACCTGCTCGAGCGCATCGAGCCCGACAAGCTGCTCCCCTCGAGCAACGCCGTGCCCGAACGCTACGAGCTCGGCACCCTGCCCTACGAGCTCCTCGCCGGCACCACCGCGGCGGTCGACTTCATCGCCTCGATCGCCTCCGACGCCACCGACCGGCGCAGCCGGGTGCTCGAGTCGATGCGCGCAGTCGAGGAGCACGAGGACCGTCTCTTCGCCCGGCTGGTCGAAGGCCTCTCCGCGATGAGCGAGGTCACCCTGCACGGCTCCCCGAAACGACGTACCCCCACGGTGCTGTTCTCGCTCGCCGGCCACGCACCCGGCGAGGTCTACCAGGCTCTCGCCCAGCGCGGCGTGAACGCACCGGCCAGCCACTTCTACGCGATCGAGGCCTCGCGCCGGATCGGCCTCGGGGACACGGGCGCGGTGCGAGCGGGCATCGCCCCCTACACGAACGACGAGGACGTCGACCGGCTTGTCGCGGGCGTGCGGGAGATCGTCCGATGAGCCGCCGCGTGCTGGTCACCGGTGCGTCCCGAGGCATCGGGAGAGCGATCGCGACGATGTTCGCCCAGGCCGGGGACCGTGTGGCCGTGCACTACGGCAGCTCGCGCGACGCGGCCGAGGAGACCGTCGGATCGCTGCAGGGTGGCGGTCACGTGACCGCGCAGGCCGACCTGGCCGACCCCGACGCCGTCCGCGCAGCGGTCGACCGCGCGGCCCACGAGCTCGGGGGCCTCGACGTACTCGTGAACAACGCCGGCATCTTCGTGGCCCATCCGCCGCTGGAGACGTCCTACGTCGAGTGGCGGGAGGCGTGGTCACGCACCCTGGCCACGAACCTGACCGGCGCCGCGAACGCGACGTTCTGCGCCCTGCCCCACCTGGTCGCCGCAGGTGGCGGAGCGATCGTCAACGTCACGAGCCGTGGGGCCTTCCGCGGTGAGCCGGACAACCCCGCCTACGGCGCTTCGAAGGCCGGTCTCAACGCGTTCACGCAGTCGATGGCCCTGGCTCTCGCGCCCCACGACATCAGGGTGGCAGCCGTCGCTCCGGGGTTCGTCCGCACCGACATGGCACGGGAGGTGCTCGAGGGGCCCGACGGCAAGGCCATCCTCGACCAGTCCCCGTTCGGGCGCGTCGCCGAGCCCGAGGAGGTTGCCTCGGCGGTGGTCTGGCTCGCCTCGGAAGGCGCCCGGTTCTCCTCGGGCACGATCGTCGACGTCAACGGCGCGTCCTACCTGCGCACCTGAGGGCCCGGCCGGTCGACCCCGCGAGGGGTGACCTTCGACCCGAGTGTCTCGGCCGACCGGCCGGGATGATCGGAGCATGGAGCGCCTTACCCCGCTGGCCACGGCCTTCCTCGACCTCGAGGACGAGGACCCGAACGTCTCGCTGGCCATCGGCTCGATCACCGTGTTCGCGGGCCCGGTGCCGCCGTTCGAGGAGTTCCTCCACGCGATCGAGGGACGGCTGCCCCTGCTCCCCCGCTACCGGCAGAAGCTGCGCACCGTCCCTTTCGACCTCGGCCCGCCCGCGTGGGTGGACGACCCGGGCTTCGACCCCGGGTGGCACATCCGCAACACCGCCCTGCCCGCACCGGGCGGTCCCGACGAGCTCGCGCACCTGATGGGCCGGGTCATGTCGAGACGCATGGACCGCCACCGCCCGCTGTGGGAGTACTGGTTCGTCGAGGGCCTCGCCGACGGCCGGTGGGCCTTCATCTCCAAGCTGCACCACAGCATGGTCGACGGGGTCTCGGGCAACGACATCTACCGCCTGATCCTGGACCTCACCCCGGAGCCCGGCCCGCCCGTGGAGGACCACTGGCTGCCGCAGCCCCCGCCCTCGACCGCGGAGATGGCGCTGCGCGGCATGTGGGGCCTGGCCGCCGTCCCGGTCACTGCCGTCCGGGCTCTCGCCGTGTCGCTGCGCTCACCACGTCCCCTGGTGCGGCGCACGGGGCAGGCGGCGCGGGGGCTCGCGGCGATCGGCAGGGCGGCCGTGCCCACGACGGCGTCATCCCTGGTCGGACCCATCGGGGAGAGCCGGCGGTACGCCTGGGCGACGGTCTCGCTCGACGACATCCGCACGGTGCGCCGCACCTTCGGCGGGACGGTCAACGACGTGGCCCTCTCCGTGGTGAGCGGGGCGTTCCGGGAGCTACTCCTCTCCCGCGGTGAGGAGACCGGCCCGCACACGATCCGCTCGCTCGTCCCGGTCTCCACCCGGCCTCAGGGCGCCGAGGGGATCCCTGACAACCGGGTCTCGCTGATGCTGCCCTACCTGCCCGTGGACATCGCCGACCCGGTGCTGCGACTGCTCGCCATGCGCGAACGCATCTACGCCCTTCGCAACGCCCACGAGCCCGAGGCCGGCGAGACAGTCACCTCCCTCTCCGAGCTGGGTCCGTTCCCGCCCGTCGCCGCGGCGATCCGGCTGGCCTTCCACATCCCCCAGCGCCAGGTCGTCACCGTCACCACGAACGTGCCCGGACCACCCATGACGCTCTACGCCCTCGGTCGCGAGGTGGAGCAGCTGCTTCCGTGGGTGCCCATCGCCGACCGTGTCCGCACCGGCATAGCGATCTACTCCTACCGCGGCAACCTCACCTTCGGCATCACCGCCGACTACGACAGCGTGCCCGACGTCGACGTCCTCGCGAAGGGAATCACGAGCTCGATGGAGAAGCTTCTCGCCGCTGCCCACGCGGAGGCGTGAGGCGGTTCGGTCAGGGAACCACCAGCAGCTTGCCGGTGGTACGCCGACCCTCGAGGTCATCGTGGGCACGACCTGCCTCCTCGAGGCCGTAACGCCCGCCGACCCGTACGTCGAGCTCACCCACCGCGACCTTCTCGAAGACCGACGAGGCGCGGTCGACGAGCTCCCCGCGGGAGGCGATGTAGTGGGCCAGCGACGGGCGCGTGAGGAACAAGGAGCCCTTCTTGTTCAGGTCCTGGGGGTCGAAGGGCGGCACAGGCCCGCTGGAGGCCCCGAACAGCACCATCATCCCGCGCGGCGCGAGGCAGTCCAGGCTCGCGTCGAAGGTCGACCGGCCGACCCCGTCGTACACCACGGCGACGCCTCGACCGTCGGTGATGCGCTGCACCTCGGCGACGACGTCGGCCTCGGTGTAGTGGACCACCTCGGCAGCCCCGGCCTCGCGAGCGAGGGCGGCCTTCTGCTCGGTGGAGGTCGTTGCCAGCACGCGCACTCCCTTGGCCGCGAGCATCTGCGTCAGCAGCAGGCCGACACCCCCGGCAGCGGCGTGGACGAGTGCGGTCTGGCCGGAACGGGCGGGGAAGGTCGACTCGCTCAGGAAGTGCGCGGTCATGCCCTGGAGCATTGCCGCTGCCGCCGTCTCGGAGTCGACGCCCTCGGGCACCGTCACGCAGCGGTCGCCGGGCACGACCACCCGCTCGGCGTACCCGGCACCGGGCACCATGGCCCACGCCACCCGGTCGCCCGCGGCGAAGTCGTCGACGTCGGGGCCGACCTCGACGACCGTGCCCGCCCCCTCGGACCCGGCGACGAACGGGAGGTCCCGGGGGTAGACGCCGGTCCGCTGGTAGACGTCGATGAAGTTCACGCCCGCCGCGGCCACCTCGACGGCCACCTCACCCGGCCCCGGCCGGGGAGGCTCGACCTCCTCGACCTGGAGCGTCTCCGGTCCACCTGTCCTCTGGACGACTACTGCGCGCACAACTCCTCCTTGGTCACCCTCGGTCGGTTCGGCTGACGGTTCGGGGAATCGCTCGGACGCACGCCCGCTCGAGGGCGCGCTGTCGCCGCCACCGCTGGAGCAGGCCGGGCACCGGGCCGAGCCCCGTGTGGGCAGGGGCCTCCTCGACGAGGAGACTCGTGCCGTCCCAGACCCCGCGGTACCTCCACTGGGCCCACTGCTCGAGGTCGGGGAAGGACGCGTCCTGCCCGAACAGGACCGCGGGTCCCGACGGGGTCGACCGCCCCTCCACGTCCACCTCGAGCCGGTCGTCGAACCGGTCGCGTATCCCCGCCAGGCGTACGACGGGCATGGCGTCGTCGGCGACGACGAGAACGTGGTCGTGGGTGGCGCTGCGCGGGGGCATCGGCTCGACGGCGTCGACGTCGACCTCGACGACGAGACGCGGGAGGTACCACCAGTGCTCGCGCATGAGCAGCGGGGAGTCGGCGAGCAGCCGCGACGGCGGGTAGCGGCGCAGCTCCTGAACGACCAGGTCCTCGAGGTACAGATCGCCCTTGGGGTCCTCGACCAGCCGGGGGCGTCCGGTGACCAGCACGGGGCGGAACCCCTGGGCCGCCGAACGGGTCTCGGTGAAGGCGAGCGCGGTCCGGGCAGCACGGGCCACCTCGCGGGCCACCGGCTCGTCGGCATAGGTGAACGCGAGCACCGGACGCTCCCCACGGACGAGCGCCACGACCCCCCGCGCCTGCGGCTGACCGGCCGTGTCCACCCAGCACAGCTCGCCGAGCGACGACGCCGACACCACGTCGGCCACGTCGCCCCAGCTCACGACCCCGCCTCCGTCATAGCGTCACATTACGGCCTCAACTCTTCAGGCCACCCTTGAGACCCAGATCACATCGGCGAGATGATGCCTCTGCGAGCCTCCCAGTCGCGACAACTCAAAACTTGTCGGGGGATCGCCGGAAGGAGCTCATCGTGCCTGCAATCGCTGTGGCCGCCGTGGTGGGAGTCCTGTTTTTCCTGGGCTACCGCTATTACTCGGCCTTTCTCGCCGACCGGGTCTATGCCCTCGACCCGGCGTTCGTCACACCCGCGCACCGGTTCAACGACGGGATCGACTTCGTCCCCACCAACAAGCACGTGGTGTTCGGGCACCACTTCACCTCCGTCGCCGGGGCCGCCCCGATCGTCGGCCCGGCGATCGCGGTCTTCTGGGGCTGGGGGCCGGCGCTGGCCTGGATCGTGCTCGGCACGATCTTCGCCGCCGGCGTCCACGACTTCGGCTCCATCGCGGTGTCCCTGCGCCACCGTGCGAAGAACATCGGCACCATCGCCCATGACGTGATCAGCAAGCGCGCTCGGACGCTGTTCCTGCTGATCATCTTCTTCCTGCTGTCGCTGGTGAACGCCGTCTTCGCCGTGGTCATCGCGACCCTCTTCGTGGCCTATCCCGGTGCGGTGATCCCCATCGTGGTGGAGATCCCGCTGGCCATCTTCATCGGCCAGTACATCTACCGGACCCGTTCGGCTGCGCTCGTCCCGTCGTTGGTCGGCGTGGTCATCCTGTACCTCCTGATCTGGGTCGGCCAGCAGGTGCCGATCACCCTGGACGCGGTGGCGGAGCCGCTGGGCATCGAGCCGCGCACGTTGTGGATCCTCCTGCTCTTCGCCTACACCTTCGTGGCCTCGCGACTCCCGGTTTGGCTGTTGCTCCAGCCGCGCGACTACATCAACTCCCACCAGCTCTTCATCGCCCTCGGTGTCATCGGGCTCGGCATGCTGGTGGGCTGGAACACCGTCGTCGCGCCTATGGTCAACGACGTGCCGGAGGGGTCCCTGTCGATATTCCCGTTCCTGTTCATCACGATCGCGTGCGGGGCCATCTCCGGCTTCCACTCGCTGGTCTCCTCGGGCACGACGGCCAAGCAGATCGACAAGGAGACAGACGCCCGCTACGTCGGATACATGGGCGCGGTCGGCGAGGGAAGCCTTGCCACGGGGGCGGTGCTGGCGACCACGGCCGGTGTTGCGGCGACCCGTGCGGACTGGGATGCCCTCTACCCCGACTACGCCACCGCAGCCGGGGGTGGACTGGGGAACTTCGTCGAGGGTGTCGGCCAGTTCGCGAACAACTTCGGGGTGCCCGTCGCCATCGCTGTCATCTTCGCCGCCGTGGTGGTCATCTCGTTCGCGGCGACGACGATGGACACCGGCGTCCGTCTCCAGCGCTACATCGTGCAGGAGATCGCGGAGATCGTCGGGTGGCACAAGCTGGCGCGCAACCTCACGTTGGCCGGTGTCGTTGCGGTCGTCATCCCACTCTCGATGGCGCTGATCCCGGGCGGTGAAGCAGGTGGTGACGCCGGATACACGTTCGGTGTGCTGTGGCGTCTGTTCGGCACGACGAACCAGCTGACCGCTGGTCTGGCGCTGACCGTCATCGCTGTCTGGATCCTCCGGATGAAGCGGAACCCGCTGCCCGCCGTGGTACCCCTGGTGTTCCTGCTCGCGATGACGACCTGGGCCCTGGTGATCCAGCTGAGGGAGTTCATGCAGGCCGAGCACTGGAGCGAGCAGCTGCTGGCCCCTCTCGACGGGATCATCCTCGTGCTCGCGATCTGGCTGATCGTCGAGGCGGTCCTGGCCCTGCGCGGCGGTGGTCGCACCACCTACGACGAGATGGGTAGCCCGGTCGGCGACGACACCGCCACCACGCCGCGATGACCTTCGGCGTCGTGCTCGTGAGGCCGTGGACGGACGCCCACGGCGGCACCGGGTGCTGCAGCGGCGACGCCCCCGACGGCATCTGTCTCGAGGGCAGGATCGGCGGTCCGCACGAGCACGACGCAGAGACGGGGCTCGTGGCGCAGACGTACCTGCGGCTGCGCCACGAGCTGCCCGGGATCGACGTCCAGATCGTCGGCGCGAACAACACCGCCTACCTCCTGCCGCGGGTCTTCCGCGCCGTGCGGCGGCGCCGTGGCACGCGCGCTGCGCTGCGCGAGATGAACCGCGCCACCACCGCCGGATCGGTCCTCGTCGACGGAGAGCGGGTGGGCGACATCGTCGCCCTCGGCCCCGAAGGCGTGGTGGCCGAGGTACGCCGGCGGGCGGCGTAACGCGGTGAGGCGCCGGCTCAGGCTTTCGGGAGGTTCAACGTGTCGGTCAGCGAGTGCTGGAGCCGCTGCCACTGCCTGCTCCAGGACTCGACGGGGGCGAGCGCACGTTCGAGCACCTCGAGCTGATGGTCGAGGGCGCTCAGCTCCGCCTGGAGCGCCTGGATGCTGAGGCGCTTGGCGTGCACCTCCTCCATGAGGACCTCGAGCTCGGCGGTCAGCGGCGGGGCCTGCTCGGCGAGCTGACGCAGCGAGGACAGCATGCGCGTGACCGCCGTCGGAACGGGTTCGGGCACCTTCTCCAGGGCTCCGCCGCCGGCGCTGGCCACGAGTTCGGCGACCGCGCGGGTGCGGTCGAGGAAGACGTCGACGGTGGCCTGGAGAAGGCCGTGCCTTTCGTCGTGCTCTGGGGTCGGTTGCGGCGTTCGTCGTGCCATGCCTCGATGCTCGCTCCGGACTTCGGCCTCGCGGCAGGGCCAGAGGTCCCGGGTTCCACCGGACAGGGGACATCGGCCGGCGTTGCGTCGGTCAGTCAGCGCCTGCCGGCTCGCTGTTGGTGAAGCTGCCGTCGCGCGACTCGTACACGTGCCCACCCGGTGCGTCTGTGTCGTGGCTGTCACTGCGCGTGCAAAGCGGCCCTGCCGGGTCGTCCCACATGTGATGAGAACAGTTCATGATGATCTCCCCCTACGTCGAGTGTTGCACGCTCCCGACGGCTGGTGGGGTTATGGCAGAAGCACCCTCGAGTCCGCTGGTTCGTCACGCTGGGACCTATGCCTCTAGCCGTTCAGCCTGGTCGGGAGGAACCTGGATGCCGGTGGCTGAGCGACCGAGACACGGCCGTGCGAGACGCCACCAGGAGGCAGACGATGGCGACCATGACGAAGGCGCAGCTTCGCACCATTGCCGACGAGATGTTCAAGGCCTGGAGCGACCACGACGTGCAGGCGATCCTCGACCACCTCACCGACGACGTCGTCTACATCGACCCCGGACTCGAGGAGCCCGCTCGCGGGAAGGCGGCCGTCAGGGCGCACCTCGAGGACACGTTCTCGTCCTTCCCCGACCTCGCCCTCGTCGAGGAGGACTACCAGCTGTTCACGGGTGAGGACCCGTCCACAGCCATGACGACGTGGACGCTGAAGGCGACGATGACCGGGTCGGCCCTCGAGACCGGGATCCCCGCCACGGGCAAGGCGGTGACCCTCAGCGGAACCAACCTGATCCGGTTCGAGGACGGGCTGATCCGCGAGTACGTCCTCATCTACGACTCGCTCTACCTGCTTCAGCAGCTCGGCGTCATGCCCAAGTCCGACGGTCTTGGCTTCAAGGCGATCGTGCTCGCCGACGTCCTGGTCGGCAGGGCCGAGGGGATGGCCGGCAAGGCGATGCAGCGGATCCGCAGGTAGCGCGGCGTACGGCGCTCATCCACGCTGTCCGGGCGGGACCGGTCGGCGTGATGCGGGCAGCGGTCGACGGCCGTCCGGCAAGAGCCGGGCGGCTGGATCGTTCGGGCTGCGCTAGTCCGAACGGCTCGCCGCCTTCGTCGGCGAGGAATACCCGTCCCGCCGTAGGTACTCACGGCGTATGTGCGCCCGGTTCGCGCCGAGAACCCTCGCCACGCGCCCCTTCTGGCTACCCGCCAGGTACCCGATGCACCAGTCGAGCTGTTGCAGGGCGTCCTCAGCCGCGCTCCGGTAGCGCTCCACGTCCTCCATGAGCTGAGACATCTCCGCCTCGAGCTCCTTGACCCGGCGTGAGTCCTCTGCCATCAGGCTCACCCCTCCCTTGTCTCACGCATCCGGCCCCAACCTTGCTCCCCATGCCGGACACTCCTGTCTCGGATTGAGTACCCAATTCTTGTCCGCGCATACCGTCTTTCCAATCACCCTCGTTCGGCAGGTCGCGGGAGGTCGGCGCAGGCGATTCCTACACGAGCGCAACGCAGGCGAACCCGGAAGGCCACGGTCGCCGGCGGTGACTCGAGAGACTTCGGTCCGGCCGGAGCGCCGACCTTCAGACGTTGAAGCGGAACCAATCCGGCGTCGTTGGTTGGGGTCGAGACCACGGAAACAGCCGCGACCTGCGGTTTCTCTGTTGGGCACGGGGATGACGCTGACCGCCGTCGGTTCTGTTGCGGACTATCTGCGGACCGAGCCGCCCTGCCGACCAAGGGCGGCCGCCCATTGGACGGTCCATGAGCAACTTGCTACCAGCATGGAAGCACCGGCCGATGGCACATTCAGTTTCTCGCCAGCAGGCAGTGAGGGTGACGTCCCTTCCGTGGTGTAACTGTCGGGATGCGTGTGCGGCTTCGCGGGGTCGGGCTAACTATGACGCGATGAGTTCGGCGGTGGCTACCTCCTTCGTGATCTCGGGGGTCTTCTCGGGCTCGGTGACATCGATGAGCGCCATGGAGCCCTCGGAGAGGTAGCGGCGCCCTTCGGCCCATTCGTCGGTCTGTTCGGCCAGGACTGCACCGACCAGACGCACGGTCGCCTCGCGGTAGGGAAGATCCCCACGGCGTCGGTGCTGCGTCGGATCTCGCGGTTGAGGCGCTCGGTGGGGTTGTTGGACCAGATCTGGGTCACACGTCCTTGGGGAACTCGGTGAAGGCCAGGATGTCGGCGCGGGCGGCGTCGAGGTGGTCGTGGACCTCGGGCGGCTTACCGTCTACGTAGTCGAGCAGTCGGTCGAACTGGGCGTGCACCGCGGGACGGTCGGGCTGGTCGTAGACGCTGTGCAGCATCGCCTTCACCGCAGGCCACATCGACTTCGGCGTGACCGACATCAGGTTGGCGGCGTAGCGTGTTCTGCATCGTTGCCACGATGCGCCGGGCAGTCCGCCGTTACCGCTTCGACCAGCCCTTGGTGAGCGTCGCTGGTGACCAGGCGGACGCCGCTCAGGCCGCGGGCGACGAGGTCGGCTTCGAACTCGTTCCACGCCGCCCCGGTCTCACTGGTGGCCACGCGCATCCCGAAGGACCTCGCGGTGCCCGTCGCCGTTGACGCCGATCGCGAGCAGCACGACGACGTTGATCACCCGGCCGCCCTCGCGGACCTTCATCGTCAACGCGTCGGCAGCGACGAACGTGAACGGCCTCGCCGTGTCCAAGGGCCGGTGCCGGAACTCCTCGACGTGCTCGTCGAGGTCGGCAGCCGTCCGGGAGACCTCCGACTTCGACAGCGAGTCGATGCCCAGGGTCTTGACCAGCTTGTCCATCCGTCGGGTGCTGACGCCGGCGAGGTAGCAGTCGGCGACCACGGTGATCAGCGCTGACTCAGCGCGCTTGCGGCGCTCGAGCAGCCACTCGGGGAAGTAGGTGCCCTTGCGCAGCTTGGGGACCGCGACGTCGATCGTGCCCACGCGGGTGTCCAACGGGCGGCGACGGTACCCGTTGCGCTGCGCGGCCCGACCCGGTGTGGGACATCCCCACTCGGCACCGACCACCGCATCGGCGTCAGCTGAGAGCAGGGCATTGCTCATCGTCCGCAGCAGCGAGCGCATCAGATCAGGACTCGCCTCGGCGAGGGCTTCACCAAGCAGGCCAGCAGGGTCGACAATGCGTGGTGCGGTCATCGTGATGACTCCGTTCGAGGGTTCTGTGAGAGGTTCACTCGAAGGATCACGCGGTGGCCGCATCTACGTCTGCCGTACACGCCGGTGACGATCACGGCGACCGCGCTACACCACTATCGGGGACTCAACTCTGGCCGATGGCTGGGAATGGCATCGCTGGCAGCACCGCCAAGCGTGGGGGCTGTCAATCCGCTGGATACACAACGAGACCCTGGGCATCTATCGGCGCCTGGACTGCGGCTACGAGTGCAACGACAGCCACAGCATCGCCAGCCACAACCGAGACCACCAGCAGGTGGCCGACGGGGTGCGCCGGGCGCAGAAGAACAACCCTAGGGCCGTTCGGGTGGTCACCCACGCCGGCGCGGAGGTGGCCAACTGAAGCCTGAGACCACGTACGGCTTCCAAGAGAACCACGAAAGTCCCAACAACGAGGTCAGGTAGAGCCCCTGCCGATCGGCCTGAAAGTACGGCGGGGAGCGGCCAGCCAGCTGCTCCGCCTACGGGTTCCCCTCCTCGGCCGTCCGGGGCAGTGGCAAACTGGGAACGTGGCGATGCCCGACCCCTTACAGGAACCCGCGTACTGGGTCCTCACGGTCGGCCCAGTTCTGTACCGACGAACTGCCCTTGCGGGGATTCGGTACGAGAGGTGGGACCGGTTCCGACGCGAGTGGGTCGAGGACTGGGGTTGGTACGGCAGCGTCATCAGTGGCGACATGGGCTACGACGACATCACCGAGGACGAGGCCAGGGAACGATTCCCGTCAGCCTTCAGGGAGACCACCCCTCACTCGGACTAGGAGGTGACTGCCGTCAGGGTCTCTGCCCGGCGGCGTCGTTCACTGCTGCCGCGAGCTCGTCGTAGGTGACGGCTCCCCCGGCGATCGTCTCCA
>DATHVS010000097.1:0-11127 GCA_035461195.1 Nocardioidaceae bacterium | reverse complement strand
CGGCCCCGACGAGGTCCTCGTCGCGGTGAGCTTGTGCGGTGTCTGCCGCACCGACCTGCACGTCCGTGACGGCGACCTGCCGCCGCACCGGGTCCCTGTCGTCCCCGGCCACGAGGTCGTGGGCACCGTCGCCGCCGTGGGCGAGAGAGTCGGCCGGTTCGCCGAGGGGGACAGGGTCGGGATCGCCTGGCTGAGGCACACGTGCGGGGAGTGCGCGTGGTGCCGCCGCGGCGAGGAGAACCTGTGCCCCGCGTCCCGCTACACCGGCTGGGACGAGGACGGCGGCTACGCGGAGTACGCCGTGGTGCCGGCAGCCTTCGCCTACGACATTCCCGCCGACCTGCCCGACGAGCAGGCCGCGCCGCTGCTGTGCGCCGGGATCATCGGCTACCGCGCCCTGCGCCGCGCGAACCTCCCGCCCGGCGGCCGCCTCGGCATCTACGGCTTCGGGGCGAGCGCGCACATCACCGCCCAGGTCGCGATGGCCCGGGGCGCCGAGGTGCACGTCCTCACACGCGACGCCGCGGCCCGCGAGCTAGCCCTCTCCCTCGGGGCGGCCAGCGCAGGCGGCGCCTACGACGCGCCACCTGTGCTGCTCGACTCCGCCATCGCCTTCGCGCCGGTGGGCGACCTGGTGCCTCCCGCCCTCGAAGCGCTCGACCGCGGCGGCACCCTGGCCCTGGCGGGCATCCACCTAAGCGACGTACCTCCGCTCGACTACCAGCGCCACCTGTTCCGCGAGCGCACCGTCACCAGCGTCACCTCCAACACCCGGGCCGACGGGGAGGAGCTGCTCCGGCTCGCGCCACGGCTCGGGGTCACCGCGACCGTCACGCCGTACCCCCTCGACCGCGCCGACGTCGCCCTCGACGACCTCGACGCCGACCGGGTCCATGGCGCGGCGGTGCTGCGGATCGGGGACCTTCGCCCCTGACGTCTCCCTCTGCGCTCGTGTCGCAATGGGGTCATGACGAACGCAACGAAGACCTGGCACGTGGACATCTACATCGGGGAGCATGAGGGGCAGACCCACGCCGAGGCGCGGCTACGTCCCTCGGAGAACGTCACACTCACCGGCACGGGCACGGCGCGGCTCAACCCGGCCGACCGGGACGTCCCCGAGATCGGGGACGAGCTCGCCACCGCCCGCGCCCTCTCCGACCTCGCGCATCGGCTGCTGCACGCCGCGGCCGAGGACATCGAGGCCGTGACCCACGAGAAGGTCCGCCACATCCACGATTGACCCCAGCCCCTGCTGTAACGCGGGGTCATGGACCCTCCACAAGCGGCATACCGCTCGGGAAGGGTCCACACCACAGTGGTAGTCGCCCCGATCAGCCAGGCGGCTGCGTGTCTCCGGGCTGCCCGGCCTCGGGGTCGGCGGGTCGGATGCTCGCGTCGGGTCCAGGGAAGACGAGTGCCTCGTGCCCGGTGTCGGACCACCGCACGACGTACGGCGGCGTGCCGTTCTCTCCGCGGACCTCGAGGATCTCGCCGTCCCGTTCGTGGTCGGAGACGTGTGTCCCGGCCACGTGGATCCAGTCGCCTACTGATGCGCGCAACGTCCTGCCTCCTTCACTCGCTGCGCTGGACCGGGATCCGCACCGACGGTGCGACCTCGGCCGTGGTGGGCACCCGGACCTCCAGGACCCCGTCGGTGTACGACGCGGTGATGTTGTCGGCGTCGGCGCCCTTGGGCAGGGAGACGGTCCTCCGGAACGAGCCGTAGTGGAACTCGCGGCGGTTCTTCTCTTTGGTCTCCTCACGACGCTCACCCCGGATGGTGAGCATGTCGTTCTCGATGCTGACCTCCACGTCCTTCTCAGGGTCGAGTCCGGGAAGCTCGGCCCGGAGCACGTACGCGTCCTCCTCGACGAAGTCCTCGATCCTGACGTACGGAGCGAGGCCGAGGCCACGGAGGTTGAGCGGCGCGTTGGACTCGAGCCAGTCGAGCATCTCGGCCATGGGGCTCGAGCTGCGCTTGGCGACAGTCGTCATGCGTGTTCACTCCTTTCGGGCAGGGGTGGTTTCCGGTTCCCCCAGCGTCTCGCCGGAACACGCTGCACTGAAGGGGCGAAGGTCCCCAGCGGGTGAGGGCGGTGTCGTCGGGAGTGCGGACGGTGGTCGGTCTGGTCCGGTTTGGGAAGGAACATGTCGGAGTTTGCAGATGCCTCGGTCAGGGCACCTGTGGGTGATCCGTCGTAGAGCACCAGAGAGCAGCCATGTCCGAGCCGGACCTCTCCCACGCGATGTGGGGCTACCAGCAGCAGTTCCGCATCTCCCTCGACGGTGCCGCCGACCGCGCGCTCGACCAGATCGGGGCGATCCTCAACCCGGAGGCGTACGTGGTCGGGTTCGCCTCGGGCGGGGAGGACACCGCCCGGGTGTGCCTCGAGACGCGCGACGGCCTCGACCCGGCGTTCACCGCGGAGGACTTCGGCGGCACGGTGCTCGACGCGAAGCGCCGCTACGAGGAGTCCCCGGTCCACGACATGCAGTTCGCCAGCGACGAGCTGCACCGGGCCCGGCACGAGCTGTCCCGCGACGAAGCACGGGCCGCGGCCGTCGCGGCGGCCATGGAGCGGGCGCTCGCCGGCGCGGGGCGCACGTTCTTCGTCGGGCAGTCCGCATCCGTCGGCGACCACGAGGTGCACCCGGTCATCTCCGTCGACAGCGAGGCCCTCGACGCCCTGCCCCGGCTCGAGACGACCCACGTCGACGGCGCACCCCTCTCCGTCTCCCTCGCCCACGGCATCATCAGCGAGCTGCTCCGGACCGCGACCCACGCGCTGCTCGCCGCCAAGCCACCCCGGACCATCTCCCCGATCGAGGACGACGTCCCCACCGACGCGATCCGCCGCTCGGCCAACCACCTCGTCTTCTCCGCCGCCCTCATCGCGGGGGAGAGCCTCGCCAAGGGCCTCTTCGACTCCTTCGAGGCACTCGCGTCCACCGCCTACGAAGGCCGCGCCGGCTGGGGGACGGTGATCCTCGCCCCCGACGGCCACCCGTACGTCGACGTGGCGATCCGGCTGAAGAACCCCATCTCCGTCCGCGAACGGCTGCAGTTCCGCAAGCTGCTCGAGATCACCGACGACCGTCTCGCGCTCCTCATCGACGGGACGACGATCTACGGGCTCGGGGCGAGCTCGGACGAGTACGACGGCCTCACCGAGGACCTCTACCACTTCACCATCGTCGAGCAGGGCGTCTGGACCATGTCCCACCAGGGCTCGCCCCTGCTCCGCGTCGCCAACGGCCACCCCCAGCTGCCCCGGCCACGGATGTCCCCCTCGCTGTTCGTGGACTCCATGCGACGGGTCTTCGCCAGTGTCGACGACGACGACATCCGGGCCATCTGGCGACTCGCCCAGACTGCCGTGAGCCAGGGCAAGGGCACCATGCTCGTGGTCACGACCGCCGCCGCCCAGGAGGCCAAGCGGCTCGCCCCCCAGGCGCTCGCCATCGACCCCCAGCCGATCGGCAGCCGGATGCTGCGCTCGCTCACCAAGATCGACGGGGCCGTCCTCCTCACCCCGGACGGCACCTGTCACGCCGTGGGGGTGATCCTCGACGGGATCGCGACCGGCGTCGGCGACCCGGGACGTGGGGCGCGCTACAACTCCGCGGTCCGCTACACCGCGGCGTCCTCGGCGCCGTGCCTGATCGTCATCGTCAGCGACGACGGCATGATCGACGTGCACCCCGAGCTCGCACCGCGCGTCCGCCCCGAGGACGTCGAGCAGGCGCTGTTCGACCTCGAGGCGATCGGCAACGCCGAGGAGGTCAACCTCGAGAGCTTCTACGCCGCGCGGGAGCGGCTGCGGCTCTTCGCGTTCTACCTGTCCGAGAGCCAGTGCGAGCGCGCCAACTCCGTCGTGGCGAAGGTCGAGCAGCAACGTTACGTCCAGACGGGGATGCGGCTCGCCGTCGTGCCGTTCGCCCCCGACCCGCGGATGAACGACTCCTTCTTCTCGACCTGAGCCGACCTGCTCAGGAGTCGCGCTCGGCCCGGGCGTACCAGAACGGCCTCACGAGCTCGCCGGCCTCGCTGTCGGCGATGACCTGGGCCATCCGCCGGTCCCGGGTGGCCTCCAGCTTGGCGTCCATGACCCAGCGGACGACGTTGCGGCGGTACGACGGTCGGCACGTCTCGAAGAACGCCCGGGCCGCCGGTGCCTCCTCGAGCTGTGCGGCGTACCGCGGGTCGAGCTCGACCTCCTCGTCGTTCTCGTAGGAGTAGCTGCCGCGGGGGTTGTTCCTCCCCGCTTGATGGGCCGCCCGCCCCGCCTCGGTCATCAGGCCCTGCCGCTCGAGCTCGGCCACCTTGTCCACGTTGACCTTGCTCCAGCTGCTCCCCGGCCGCCGCGGAGTGAAGCGGATGCGGTGGCGTTCGCCGTCGACCCGGTTGAGCACGCCGTCGATCCAGCCGAAGCACAGCGCCTGCTCGACCGCCTCCTCGTAGGTCAGGCCCGGGTGGCCCGTGTGCTTCTTCCAGAACCCGAGCCACAGCTCGCTTGCCGAGGCGTGGTGCTCCTCCAGCCACGCGCGCCAGGCGTCGGCGTCCTCGAAGTACGTCGCTGGGCGGTCCTCACTCACCCCTCGAACGTGGCAGCACCTCGGCGTACCGGTCAAGCCTCGGCCCCGGCGCGGCAGACGTGCCGGGTCGGCGGGGTCACCCGCGGCAGACGGGACGGGTCGGCGGGGAATCGTGCGATGGTGACAGGTATGGAGAGCACGAGGGACTACCCGCACCTGCCGGAGGGGTTCGTCTTCGGGGCGAGCACGGCTGCCTACCAGATCGAGGGGGCGGCCGACGAGGGCGGCCGTGGGCGCAGCGTGTGGGACACGTTCTGCGACGAGCCGGGCCGGATCGCCGACGGCAGCAGTGGGGCCGTGGCGTGCGACCACTACCACCGGTACCCCGAGGACCTCGCCCTGATGAAGGAGCTCGGGCTCGACGGCTACCGGTTCTCGATCTCGTGGCCGCGGGTCCAGCCGGAGGGCTCGGGCCGCGCGAACGCCGAGGGGCTCGCCTTCTACGACCGCCTCGTCGACGAGCTGCTCGAGGCCGGGTTAGCGCCGATGGCCACGCTCTTCCACTGGGATTTGCCGCAGGCGCTCGAGGACGCGGGCGGCTGGCTGAGCCGCGACACGACAGAGCGGTTCGCGGAGTACGCCACGCTCGTCGGCCTGCGTCTCGGCGACCGGGTGAGGCACTGGGTCCCGGTGAACGAGCCCAACGTGGTGACCATGCTCGGATACGCGGTCGGGATGCACGCGCCGGGCAAGCGGCTGATGTTCGACGCCCTGCCCGCGGCCCACCACCTCCTGCTGGGTCACGGCCGTGCGGTGCAGGCCCTGCGCGCCACGGGTGCGCGCAGCATCGGGACCGCCGCGCACCACACGCCCGTGTGGGCCGCGACGGACAGCGACGAGGACAAGGCGGCCGCCCAGGCCTACAGCACGCTGTGGAACCGGGTCTTCGCCGACCCGGTACTGCGCGGCAGCTACCCCGACGGCTACGCGGCGCTGATGCCCGGCCCGGTCGAGGACGACCTCCGCGTGATCAGCAGCCCGATCGACTTCTACGGCGTGAACTACTACGTCCCGACCCGTGTCGCGGGCCCGTCGACGCCGGGCCCCGAGGGCAGCCCGTTCTCCGGGGTCGACGTGCCGTTCGTGATGGTGCCGGTCGAGGGCTACCCCCGGACCGACTTCGGCTGGCCGGTCGTCCCCGACGGCCTGCGGGACCTGCTGGTGATGATGAGCCAGGAGTACGACGGCCTCCTCCCGCCGGTCTACGTCACCGAGAGCGGCTGTGCGTACGACGACGAGCCCGACGCCGAGGGCAGGGTGGCGGACCCGCGCCGGGTGGACTACCTCGACGGCCACCTGCGCGCCGTGGGCCAGGCGATCGAGGCGGGCGTCGACGTGCGCGGCTACTTCACCTGGAGCCTGCTCGACAACTTCGAGTGGGCCGAGGGGTACACCAAGCGATTCGGTCTCGTGCACGTCGACTACGAGACGCAGAGGCGCACGCCGAAGGACTCCTTCGACTGGTACAGGCGCGTGATCGCCGAGAACCGGCGGTGAGTGCCCTCGGCCCCTGTTCGGCGCGTGAGGTTGCCCGTCTCGGGCACTCTGGTCCCCAGGAGGCGGGCCGAGCGGGCCCGCGGCGCCCCCACCCTGAGCGAGGTATCCCATGCCGCTGACCGTGCTCGTCACCGGAGCGACCGGCTTCGTCGGCTCCCACCTGACCCGAGCCCTCATCGACGAGGGTCACGAGGTCCGCGCGATGACCCGGCGGCCCGACGACTACGAGGGGCTCGGCGACCCCGTCCGCGGTGATGTGTTCGAGCCCCGGACGCTCACCGGCGCGCTGCGCGGGGTGGACGTGGCGTACTACCTCGTGCACTCCCTCGACGACAAGGACTTCGCGCGCAAGGACGCCCGGGCCGCTGGGGCCTTCGGCGAGGCGGCCGCCAAGGCCGGCGTGCGTCAGATCGTCTACCTCGGCGGTCTCGGGGTGGACGACGCCAAGCTCTCCGCGCACCTGCGCTCGCGCCGCGAGGTCGAGAAGCTGCTCGGGGAGTCCGGGGTGCCGGTGACGGTCCTGAGGGCGGCGATCGTCGTCGGTCACGGCGGGATCTCCTGGGAGATCACCCGCCAGCTCGTCAAGAACCTCCCCGCCATGGTCGCCCCGCACTGGGTCGGCACGAAGACCCAGCCCATCTCGCTGCGCGACGTGGTCCGGTACCTGGTCGGGGTGCTCGACAACGACAAGGCGATGGGCCGGGTCTTCGAGATCGGCGGCCCTGAGGTGCTGACCTACCGCGACATGCTCCGGCGGGCCTCGAAGATCCAGAACGGACGCGACGTGCCGATCGTCGTCGTACCGGTCCTCACCCCGCAGCTGTCGTCGAAGTGGCTCTCCCTGGTGACCGACGTCGACGCGAAGACCGGGCGCAACCTGATCGAGTCGATGGACAACGAGGTGGTCGTCACCGACGACTCGATCCGTGACGTCGTCCCCGTCGAGCTCATGGGCTACGACGAGATGGTCAAGGAGGCGCTGGCCGACCGGCTCCGTGACAAGGGAGCCCTGTGAGCTGGCTGACCCGCTTCGTCGACTCGACGCTCGTCTCACCCGTCGATCGGGACCACCAGCAGTCCGCCCGGATGTTCCGCCGGCGCCGCGTGGTCGTCGTGGTGACTCTCGCCGTGGGGGCAGCCCTGCTCGGGCTCTCCCTGGCGACCACTCCGGGTGACCCTGCCTTCTACTTCTTCACCTTCGCGCTGGCCGCTACGTGGACCGCGGGCGCGTTCCTCTCCGGCCCCCTGCACGCGGGGAGGGTCCAGGTCGGCTCCAACCTGAGGCGGCCCATCCTGCAGCCGATCGCGATCGGTTTGGCCGCCGTCGCGGTGTTCACCGTGGGCGCCCTGCTCGTCGCGCAGGTACCGTTCCTGAGCTCGAGCGTCGACGAGGTCCTCGACCACGCCCGCTTCGGCTCCCTCCCCGTCATCGCGGTGGTCACGCTCGTCAACGGCGTGGCGGAGGAGCTGTTCTTCCGCGGTGCCTTGTACGCCGCGGTGGGGTCCCACCCGGTGCTCGTGTCGACGGCGATCTACACGCTCATCACGGTTGCGACGGGCAACGTGATGCTGGTCTTCGCCGCGGCGGTCCTCGGTCTCCTCGTCGGTCTGGAGCGTCGGGTCAGCGGCGGAATACTCGCGCCGATGCTGACCCACGTCACGTGGTCGATGGGCATGCTGTTCATCCTGCCGCCGCTGATGGCCGCGCTGACCTGAGCAGTCACCGCCCGGGCGGCGGTCACCCCTCCAGGCGGCGCAGGGTGACCTCGAGCGTGCCCTTGTTGTCGCGGTGGTCGAGGTCGAACACGCCGACCCGGAGCGGGCCGTGCTTCCTCGCCACGAACCTCGTGGCGTAGCGGGACTCCTTCGAGCACTCCCCGTTCCGGCTGCCCAGTGGTCGCCATCGGACCTGACGCCCATCGACCCAGACGTCGAGCGGGTCCTGGCCGAGGGCGAGGTCGGGGAGCGTGGTGCGCCACCCGGACGGGGTCCTCACGCAGGACGCGTCGGCGACGTACCCGTGGGAGCGGAACCGGCCGCGTACGACGACCCGGACGGTCTCGCCCTTGCGCACCCGCATCGTGGAGACCCGGCCCGGGCGACGGGCGGAGCTCACCTCGAACACGTCGCGCGCCTGGTTCCACTCCTCGCGCCGGGGTCGCGGGAGCTCCCTGTCCGCGGGGTCGGGCTGCCTGATCGGGGTGAGGCGCTGCACCCTGATCCGGAGCTCGCCGGTGTTGTCGCTGCGGTCGTGGGGGTCCCACAGGTCGAGCCGGAGCCGGCCGCGCGAGTCGGCGACGTGGTCGGCGCTGTACGTGTGCGAGGTGCACCCGGGTGAGGTCGGGCGGCCGTTGAACGGCACCCCGTCGACGTAGAGCCGGCCGTGCTCCTGGTCGGGCACGCGGGGGTCGATGGAGGCGCGGCGGTACCACGTGCCGCGCACGGCGATGCACCGTCCGTCCGACCGGACCCCACGCCCGAGACCGACCACACCCGACACGGTCAGCCGGTAGGCCACTCGCGGCTGGAGGCTGCCCACGGTCCAGGTGCCCCTTCCCGAGGCGCGCAGGGTCACGGTCTCGGAGATCATCCGGAAGCCGTCGGGTGCCGAGGTCACCGGTGTCGGCGCTGGGGTGAGCTCCGGGTACGTCGGAAGGGCGTCCGCGACCTTGGCACCCTTGCGGCCTACGACCAGGCTGAGCCCTCCGGCCGAGGAGGGGTGCCGGCCGGCGACCCGGACCCGCAGCGGCTGGTCCTTGGCAGGGGTGATCGTGGTGCGGTAGGTGTGCTTCCGTGGACGGCACGCGTCGCCGAAGGGGAGATTGCCGTTCACGACGAGGGCGAGCCGGCCGAACTTGCGCTTCGTGGCGCGCTTCGGCTCGGGGACCCAGGACCGTTCCCGGGGCGCCCACGTGCAGACGGCGTCGCCCACCTGTCGCGGGGTGCCGTAGCTGTAGAGGCCCGCTGCGGTGAGGGAGTAGGTGACGCCGGCGCGAAGCTTGAACCTGGTCTCGACCACCTTGCCGTCGGCCCGGACCCGGATCCGTTTGTAGGGCTGGTCGCGCAGGTCGATGATGCCCGGCGGCAGCTCGGCCCGGCGGCTCTCGCGTGCCTTGTCCCGCTTCGCCTTCGCGCGGGCCTTGGCCTTCACCGCGGCTCGTGTCTGGGCCTTCTTCTGGGCCTTGGTGGTCGCCAGCGACCTCGCCTTCGCCTTGGCCCTCGCCTTGGCCTTGGCCCTGGCTTTCGACTTCGCCTCGGTTCTGGTCCTGGCGGTGGCCTTCGCCGTGGCGCTCGCCCTGGCCTTCGCCTTCGCCGTGGCGCGGGCGGTCGACCCTCGCACGGTCGACCTGGCCGTGGCGCGTGCCCTGGCGGTGGCCCATGCCTTCGCCGTCGCCGTCTTCTTCGAGGTCGCCTTGGACGCACTCTGCCGGACGTACCAGCTCGTCCGGCCCTGCGCCGCGCGACGGGTCAGCGAGATGTGCATGTGGTCGCGGTGGCGCAGGGTGGCCGAGCAGGTGCTGAGCTTCTTGCAGGCACCGTGGCGGTAGGGGGTCCTGCGGTAGCCCGTGGAGGCCGACCAGATGTGGTCGTTCCAGATGAGGTACATGATCCCCATGCGCCGGGCGAGGGCCTGCCGGTTGCCGCGGCTGTCCGTGGCGAGGATGCGGGAGAGGAAGTGCTGGGCGTAGCCGCGGTCGCGCCGCGAGGTGGCGTCGAGCTGCCAGTCGAAGGCACGTCCCTCCTTGTGCTCCGAGATCCCCGAGGAGCCGCAGGACCGCGAGATGCCCGACGACCCGGACCCGGGGTACCTCTTCAGGAGGTGGTCGGCCAGCATGAGCGTCCCGGGCTTCGGGTGGGGGCTGCACTTGCTCTGCGGCTGGTAGGACGGGTAGCCCTCGATCGGCATCGCAGTGGCAGGGACGAGCGGTTGGAGGCCGGTGAGCGTGACCGCGACGACCACGGCGACGACCAGGCTGCGAAGGGTGCGGGTGACGGTCTGAGACATGAGGAGTTCCAGGGGGAGGCTCGTCGCTTCGTCTGCGACCACGGTCGATGGTGACGAACCGGACCTTCGCCGCGGAAGCCATGAAACCGGCCGTCCTCAGGGAGCCTAGGTGGACCAGCGGCGTGTTGTTCACGATTTTCACAACTTCACCTGCTAGCGCACGGACCCCTCTGGTCCCACGTGCACCGGCCGCCCGGAGCAGAGCTGGCGCTAGGCGGCGCTGGTGCCGAACGGGAAGGTGGCGAGCACCCGGACACCACCCTCCTTGCGCAGCCACAGGGCCGCCTCCCGAGCGAGCGTGGCGACCGGGAGCCAGGGGTGGAGGTCTGCGCGGAGGCGCTCGATGTCCTCGTCCGGCCCGACCTCCACGTTCACGTGCGGCACCAGGTCGAAGGTGCCCCGTGGTCGTGGGAGCTCGGGGAAGAGCCGAGCCAGACCCTGGGTGAGGTGACGGAACGGGGCGGCCGGCTCGGGGGCGAGGTAGGCCGACCCGCCGGGGAACTGCGAGACCTCGCTGACGCGGACCGGGAACGGCACGACGTCGGCGAAGTAGGACCTCAGCTCGCCGAGGACCCCCTCGTCGATGGTGTCGACGTCGGCGAAGGGCTCGGCCAGCGGCACGTGCGGGACCGTCGCGTCCCGGGCGAGAGGGGGCATGACCGACAGCAGCCCGGGCAGCGGCACCACCAGCAGCGAGTGTCCTGTCACGCGCACAACGTAGCGTCTCGCCGACGCCCGGCGTCTACTGTGACCTCCATGGGTGCAGGGCACATTCACGGGGCGCATCCCCATGCGCACGCTGCGGGCCGGGCCGAGGACAGACGACGGCTCAAGATCGTGCTCGTGGTCACCGCGTCGACGATCGTCGTCCAGGTCGTCGGTTTCGTCCTCAGCGGCTCGCTGGCTCTCCTCGCCGACGCGGGTCACATGGTCACCGACGTCGCCGCGGTAGGGCTGGCGCTCTCCGCGTCGTACGTCGCGATGCTGCCTCCCTCGTCACGTCGGACCTATGGCTTCCACCGCGC
>DATHVS010000096.1:0-6124 GCA_035461195.1 Nocardioidaceae bacterium | reverse complement strand
CCCGGCCACAGCCGGTCTTGCGGTGTGACCTGACTCTTCCTCCGGAGGACACACATGGCCAAGGCGCTTCTCGGCTACATGAGCAGCACCGACCCGCGCGCACTCGCCCAGCTCATGGCGGAGAACCGTCGGCTCCGACGCCAGGTGGCAGACCTCGAGGCCGCTCTCCTGCGGCTCTCGGCCGAGAACGACTCGCTCGCCGCCGCTGCCGCAGACGCCGAGCTCCGCTCGCTCGACGAGAGCATGCAGCCCGCCTGACGGTCCGGATTCGACCCCCTCACCGCGCGGGCCCCTCGTAGGCTCGCTGCATGACCCTCCCGCCTTCTCTCGTCCGCGGCGTCGACCACGCGCTCGACCGGTCTGTCGTCCTCGGCTACACCCGCATCGGCCCGTCTCTCAGGCGCTCCTGGTGGCCCGAGGACCCGGCGCCGGGAGCCCTGGCGGACAGCGTGGTCGCGGTCACCGGGGCGAACTCCGGCCTCGGTAAGGCGACGGCGGCAGGCGCCGCTCGGCTGGGTGCCGAGGTCCGCATGCTCTGCCGCAACGTCGAGCGAGGTGAGGCCGCACGCGAGGAGATCCTGGCCGACCTCCCGGACGCCGTGCTCCACGTCGACCGGTGCGACGTCAGCGACCTCGGCTCGCTCCCGGCAGTGGCGGAGGCGCTGACCCGCGAGGCTCCTCGTCTGCGGGCGCTGGTCCACAACGCCGGCGTGCTTCCCCCGCGACGCACGGAGACCGAGGACGGGCACGAGCTGACCTACGCCACCCACGTCCTCGGACCTCACATCCTCACCGACGCCCTGCGCGGGCCGCTCGCCGCTGCCGGCGACGCCCGGGTGGTCTTCGTGACCTCCGGCGGCATGTACACCCAGCCACTCCGGGTCGACGACCCCGAGTACACCCGCGGCGACTACACGGGGACCCTTGCCTACGCGCGGACCAAGCGGATGCAGGTGCACCTGGCCGAGGAGTGGGCGCGCCACCTGGTCGGGGAGGGGATCGCGGTGCACAGCACCCACCCCGGGTGGGCCGGCACCCCTGGGCTGACGGAGTCGTTGCCCGGCTTCTCCCGTCTCCTCCAGCCACTCCTGCGCTCGGCCGAGTCGGGCGCGGACACGGCCGTGTGGCTCCTCGCCGCCCCCGAGGGACATGCCAGGACCGGGCTTCTCTGGCACGACAGGGCCCCCCGGCCCACCGTGCACGTGGGGCGTCGGGCGCCGACTCCCGAGGAGGTACGCCGGCTGTGGGAGCTCGTCGTCGACGCGACGGGTGTGCCTGCGGGGGCGTGACCCATCCGGGGGTCCGTCGTTGGTCACGACACGAGCCGTTCACAGGGGGCGGTGGCACCACGAGGACACCGGATGAGCCTGAGAAGACACCTGCCGCCGGCGGGGACAGCCCTTCTGCGTCGCGGGACCGACTTGTCGGCCCTGGTCGAGACCGCCGGAGGTTTGCGTGGTTTCGCGAGGGGGAATCTGCTGGGGAGTGACGCCGTTCACACCGGACGGCTCCTGCCGGGAGGGAACCCCACATGAGCTCGACCTCGATTCGGGCTGCCGTGCGCGCGATCACCGTTGCCGTCGCGGCCGCAGCCCTCACCCTGGTGCCGGCCACCGGGGCCTTCGCCCACGCCGACAAGGAGCGCACCGACAAGATGCGCTCGGAGTACTCCGCAGGCACCAACATCCCGCTCATCAGCAGCGCCAACGTGAACCTGGTTGCCGCCCAGCCCGGCTCGACGGGCATCTCGGGCTGCTTCATGAAGTCCGCGCCGATCTTCGTGATGTCCAACCTCGACTCGATCAGGGTCTTCGACGTCAGCGACCCGCTCGCCCCCAAGCAGGTGGGCTCACTGCCGAACCTGGTGTTCGAGAACGAGGCCATCAACTGCGGTGAGCGCAAGACGGGTCAGGGAACCGAGCGCTTCGCCCTGATCGGGGTCGACCTGTACGACGTGTCGACCGACATCCAGCACACCAGCAGCTCCCTGCTCGGCAAGGAGCTGATCGTCGTCGACGTGACCGACCCGGCCAACCCCTACCTGCGCTCGAGCGCTCCGGCGACCACCAGCACCCACACCGTGGCGTGCATCGCCGAGACCGACTGCACTTACGCCTACTCCGCCGGCAGCGGCTCCGCGGGCACCTTCTCCATCATGGACCTGACCGACCTCGACAACCCGGTCGAGGTCGACGCGGACCCGAACACCGCAGGCGTCCAGCCTTTCAGCTCACCTGCTTCGGGGCACAAGTGGAACTTCGACGGCGCCGGTTACGGCACGCACACCGGGTACGACGGCTCGGCGATCTTCGACGTGAGCAACCCGACCGCGCCGAGGTTCGTCGCCGGCACCGGCATGGCCCGAGACGTCGTCGACCCTGACGGTGAGGGCGGCTACAACGACTTCATCCACCACAACTCGTTCCGTCCCAACGCCTCGGCGTTCAAGCCGGATGCGCCGCCGTCGCTGGCCAACGGCAACATCCTGCTCGTCACGGAGGAGGACTACGAGCAGACCGACTGCTCCAAGGCCGGTTCGTTCCAGACCTGGCACGTCAAGCGCCTCGACGGCAAGCAGGGCTCCGTCGTTCCTCTGGACAAGGTCGAGCTCGACGACCTCGGGACCTTCCCCGTGCCGCAGTACGCCTTCTGCTCCGCGCACTGGTTCGACTACCACCAGACCGGCATCGTCGCGGTCGGGTTCTACGGCGGTGGCACCCAGTTCGTCGACGTCCGCGACCCGCAGCAGATCAAGTCCTACGGCCACGCCACCTGGGGCGTCTCCGAGGTGTGGGACAGCTACTGGATGCCTGTCTACAACAAGAACGGCGTCGCCACCGGCAAGAAGACCAACCTCGCCTACTCGGTGGACCTCGTCCGAGGGCTCGACGTCTACGCGGTCGACCTCCCCGGAGGCGTGGAGCTGACCAGCGAGATCGACCTCTCGCTCGCCTCCACGAACCCGTTCGCCGTCTTCTCCTGGCCCGAGGACGCGCTGCCCATCTCGCTGACGATCCTCGGGATGCTCGGGTACGTCGTGCTCCGCCGGCGCGCCGTCGTACGCCAGGGAGCGGAGCGGCCACGGCCTCTCGGTCGGCTCTGACGAGCAGGTGAGCCCGGCCCGGTCCTCGACGAGGGCCGGGCCGGAGCGCGTCCGGGGGAGGTATCCTTTTCCGGCTGCGACGCGGTGCGAGGCGTCCCGGCGGCCGGTCGGGCGGTGTGCCGGCCGTGGCCCGATGCGGTGGTGCGACGATTCCGGGCATCGAGCGGGTAGGCTGCTGCCTGCTGACTTCCCCACGGCATGATCTGTTGTTCGACCCGAAGTACGGCGCACCGTGAGGAGCCAAAGCACGTGTACCTCAAGAGCCTGACGCTCCGCGGGTTCAAGTCGTTCGCCTCCGCGACGACCCTCCAGCTCGAGCCGGGGATCACCTGCATCGTCGGCCCCAACGGCTCCGGCAAGTCCAACGTCGTCGATGCCCTCGCCTGGGTGATGGGCGAGCAGGGCGCGAAGTCGCTGCGCGGCGGCAAGATGGAGGACGTCATCTTCGCCGGCACCTCCGGCCGCCCGCCGCTGGGCCGCGCCGAGGTCGCGCTCACCATCGACAACTCCGACGGCGCACTGCCCATCGAGTACGCCGAGGTGACGATCAGCCGGACCATGTTCCGCAACGGTGGCTCGGAGTACGCCATCAACGGGCAGTCCTGCCGCCTCCTCGACGTCCAGGAGCTCTTGTCGGACTCCGGCATCGGTCGCGAGATGCACGTGATCGTCGGGCAGGGCCAGCTCGACAGCATCCTCCATGCCACGCCTGACGACCGCCGTGGCTTCATCGAGGAGGCTGCCGGTGTCCTCAAGCACCGCAAGCGCAAGGAGAAGGCGCTCCGCAAGCTCGAGTCGACCGAGGGCAACCTGACCCGCCTCAACGACCTGCTCACCGAGATCCGCCGCCAGCTCAAACCGCTGGGCAGGCAGGCCGAGGTCGCCCGGAAGGCCGCGGTCGTCCAGGCCGACGTGCGCGACGCCCGCGCTCGGCTGCTCGCCGACGACCTGGTCACGGCACGCACGGCGCTCGAGCAGGAGCTCGCCGACGAGTCGGTGCTGATGGAGCGTCGCGGCGAGCTGGAGGCCGCGATCGAGCAGGCCCGCCAGAACGAGGCCCGTCTCGAGGCCGCGCTGCGTGAGGACCTCCCCGCGCTGTCGCAGGCCCAGGAGACGTGGTTCTCGCTGTCGGGGCTGCGGGAGCGGCTGAAGGGCACCGCGAGCCTGGCCGGGGAGCGTGCCCGCAACGCCCGGGACGCCGCCGACGAGCCCTCGGGCGGGTCCGGACGTGACCCTGAGCAGCTGCTCGCCGAGGCCGAGCGCGTACGGGCCCAGGAGACGGAGATCAACGCGGACGTCGAGCAGAACCGCGCGTCGCTCGAAGCGGCCGTTGCCGCCCGGCAGGAGGTCGAGGGTCGTCACGCCGAGGAGGACCGGCGGGTCGCCGGCCTCCTGCGCGCCGCCGCCGACCGGCGTGAAGGCCTCGCCCGGCTTCACGGTCAGGTCAACGCGCTCAAGAGTCGCTCGGCCGCCGCCGCCGACGAGCTCGGCCGCCTCACCGCCGCCCGCGAGGAGGCGCTGGCCCGTGCGGAGCGTGCCCGGCACGACTTCACCGCCCTCGAGACGAGGGTCGCGGGGCTCGACGCGGGGGAGGAGGGTCTCGACGCCGAGCACGAGGCGGCCGCTGCCGCGCTCGCCGATATCGAGGACCGGCTCACGAAGACCCGCGAGGAGGCGCAGACTGCCGATCGTGAGCGGGGTGCGCTCGCCGCTCGCAAGGAGGCGCTCGAGATCGGTCTCAACCGCAAGGACGGGGCCGGTGCCCTCCTCGCGGCGAGCGACTCGGTGTCCGGTCTGCTCGGCTCGGTGGCGGCGCTGCTCTCGGTCCGTCCCGGCTTCGAGGCGGCGATCGCCGCGGCGCTCGGCAGCGCCGCGGACGCCGTCGCCGTCGAGCACGTCGGCGCAGCCCTGGGGGCGATCGCGCACCTGAAGAGCGAGGACCTCGGCCGGGCAGGCATCCTCCTCGGTGGAGCCGCCGTCGACGACACCGCCTGGCCCGGCCTGCCCCCGGGCGTCGTCTACGCCACCGACGTGGTCGAGGCCCCCGAGCAGCTGCGCCCCGCGCTGTCCCGGCTGCTGTTCAAGGTCGCGGTGGCCGACGACCTCGCCGCCGCGAGCGCGCTGGTCGAGGAGCTTCCCGACCTGACGGCCGTGACGAGGGAGGGCGACCTGCTCGGCGCCCACTTCGCCTCCGGCGGGTCCTCCTCGCAGCCGAGCCTGATCGAGGTCCAGGCCGCCGTCGACGAGGCCGCCGAGAAGCTCGCCGAGGCCGGCCACGCCTGCGAGCGGCTCGCGTTCGACCTCTCGCGCCTCGAGGAGGAGCGCGCCCAGGCCAAGCAGCGCGTCGACGTGGCGCTCGCCAGGCTCCACGAGTCCGACGCGACCCTGGCGGCCGTGGCGGAGGAGCTCGGGCAGCACGGCTCCCAGGTCCGCTCGGCTAGGGGCGAGGCCGACCGCCTGACCAGGGCGATCGAGGCGGCCGAGGCTGCCCGCGACAAGGACCTCGCGGGCCTTGCCGAGCTCGAGCAGCGGCTCGCCGCCGCCGAGAGCTCCCCGGAGGAGGAGCCCGACACCTCCGAGCGCGAGCGCCTCGCGGAGGACGCACGGGCGGCCCGGCAGAAGGAGATGGACTCCCGGCTCGCGCTGCGCACCGCCGAGGAGAGGGCCCGGGCGCTGTCCGGTCGCGCCGACTCACTCGTGCGGGCGGCCCAGGCAGAGAAGGAGGCCCGTGCCAAGGCAGCCGCCCGCCGCGAGAGGGTGATCCGCGAGGGACGAACCGCCGAGGCGGTCGGGCGGGCCGTTGCCGTCGTACTCCGTCGCCTGGAGACCTCTATCGAGCAGGCAGCGGCCGAGCGCACCGCCGTGGAGCAGGCCCGCCGAGGCCGCGAGGAGGAGCTGATGGCCGTGCGGGCCCGCTCCCGTGACCTGCTGAAGGAGCACGACGAGCTGGTCAACGCCGTCCACCGCGACGAGATGGCGCGCGCGCAGCAGCGCATGCGCATCGAGCAGCTCGAGCAGCGG
>DATHVS010000095.1:0-18975 GCA_035461195.1 Nocardioidaceae bacterium | reverse complement strand
TACCTCAACGGCAGCCCCGCCTCGGCGGCCCGGATCGCCGTCACCGCGCTCAGGTAGCCGCCGGCCGAGTCACCCCCCACGGCGATCCGCTCCGGGTCCGCACCGAGCTGCTCGGCGTACTCGCTCACCCACTGGAACGATGCCCAGCAGTCGTCGACCGCGGCCGGGAACCGGTGCTCGGGTGCGAGCCGGTAGTCGATCGAGAGGACCCGGACGTCCGCGCGCTCGGCGAGGAAGCGGCACAGCGCGTCGTGGGAGTCGAGGTCGCCGTACATCATCCCGCCGCCGTGGACGAAGAAGAGCAGCGGTGACGGCCTCGGGCTCGCGACCTGGCTGCGGGGGACGTACAGCCGCGCTGGGATCTCGTCCTCCGCGCCCGGGACCTCCAGGTCGCGAACGAGGCCGATGGGCTGCTGCCCGCCGACCAGCTTCGACTGGCGCAGGATCGCGGCGCGCGCCTCGGGGAACGGCAGCGTCTCGGCCGGGGGCTCGCGCAGGAGCTTCTGGAGCCGGAGCATCCACTGGGTCTCCCTGTCGAGCACCTGGCCGTCGACGACGACCGGCCGCCCGGCGAGCACACGCATCAGCGGACGCGGCAGGCCCATCAGGGCTCGGAAGGCGGCGGGCTCGACCTTCTCGGCGATTGCGTGGGCCATGCGCGCAAGATACATCCGAGGCCTACGCGCTGCGGTCGTTGGCTACCCGTCGTTCAGGTCGCGGTGGGACGATGGGTCCATGGACGATGCTGCCGAGACCGTGCCGACCCTCGTCGAGGACAGGTTCCTCGACCGCGAGCTCTCGTGGCTGCACTTCAACACCCGTGTGCTCGAGCTCGCCGAGGACGACACCCTGCCGCTGCTCGAACGCGTGCGCTACCTGGAGATCTTCTCCTCCAACCTCGACGAGTTCTTCATGGTCCGCGTCGCCGGCCTCAAGCGCCGCATCGCCGCAGGGGTCGCCGTTCGCGCCGCCTCCGGCATGATGCCGCGTGAGGTCCTCGAGCAGATCTGGAGTACGACGGGCGCCCTCATGCAGCGCCAGGCGGCGCTGTTCCGGGACCAGATCGTCCCGTCGCTGGCGAAGGAGGACATCGAGCTCCTGCGCTGGGCTGACCTCTCACGCGAGGAGCAGAAGAGGCTCAAGAAGCAGTTCCGGGAGCGGCTGTTCCCCGTCCTCACCCCCCTCGCCGTCGACCCGGCCCACCCGTTCCCCTACATCTCCGGCCTGTCGCTGAACCTCGCCGTCCTGGTCCGCAACCCCCAGACCGGCAAGGAGCACTTCGCCCGGGTCAAGGTCCCGCCGAACTTCCCCAGGCTCGTCTCCGTCGCCGAGCAACGGTTCGTCCCTCTCGAGGACGTCATCGCCGAGCACCTCAACCAGCTCTTCCCGGGCATGAAGGTGCTCGCCGTCCACACGTTCCGGGTCACCCGCAACGAGGACCTCGAGGTCGAGGAGGACGACGCCGAGAACCTCCTCGCCGCCCTCGAGAAGGAGCTCCTGCGCCGGCGCTTCGGTCCGCCCGTCCGGCTCGAGGTCGAGGACTCGATGGACGACCACACGCTCGAGCTCCTCGTGTCCGAGCTCGGGGTCTCCGAGGCCGAGGTGTTCCGGCTTCCCGGGCCGCTCGACCTGCGCGGCCTCGGGGTGATCGCGGACCTGAACCGGGCCGAGCTGAAGTACCCCGCGTTCGTCCCCTCCACCCACACCGACCTCGCCGAGGTCGAGACGGCGTCCCCCGTCGACGTCTTCGGGGCACTGCGGCGGCGCGACGTACTCCTGCACCACCCCTACGACTCGTTCTCCACCTCGGTGCAGCGGTTCATCGAGCAGGCCGCCGACGACCCGAACGTGCTCGCGATCAAGCAGACCCTCTACCGCACCTCCGGCGACTCCCCGATCATCGACGCCCTCATCGACGCCGCCGACGCCGGCAAGCAGGTGCTCGTGATCGTGGAGATCAAGGCCCGCTTCGACGAGCAGGCCAACATCCGCTGGGCGCGCAAGCTCGAGCAGGCCGGGTGCCACGTCGTCTACGGGCTCGTCGGGCTCAAGACCCACTGCAAGCTCGCGCTCGTGGTCCGTGACGAGGCCGAGGGCCTGCGCCGCTACACCCACGTCGGCACGGGCAACTACAACCCCAAGACGGCCCGGCAGTACGAGGACTACGGCCTCCTCACCGCCGACCCCGAGATCGCCGAGGACGTCGCACACCTGTTCAACAACCTGTCCGGGTTCTCGCGGCACACCGAGTACCAGCGCCTTCTCGTCGCCCCCGACTCCGTCCGCGTCGGCCTGATCGACCGGATCCACGGCGAGGTCGCCAACCACCGCGACGGCAAGCCCGCCCGGATCCGCATCAAGGCCAACTCCATCGTCGACGAGGCGGTCATCGACGAGCTGTACGCCGCGTCGCAGGCCGGCGTCCCCGTCGACCTCCTCACCCGCGGCATCTGCGCCGTCCGACCCGGCGTCCCGGGCCTGTCGGAGAACATCCGCGTCCGCTCGGTCCTGGGGCGGTTCCTCGAGCACAGCCGGGTGTTCTGGTTCGAGAACGCCGGCTCCCCCACGGCCTGGATCGGCTCGGCCGACCTCATGCACCGCAACCTCGACCGGCGCGTCGAGGCACTGGTCCAGCTGCCCAACGAGGCCCAGGTCGACGAGGTGGGCGCGCTCCTCGACCTCGCCTTCGACGACACGACCGCCTCCTGGTGGCTCCAGCCGTCCGGCGAGTGGGAGCGGCACGCCTTCGACGCCGAGGGGGCGCCGCTGCGCGACATGCAGGACGTCCTGATCCAGTCCAAGCGGCGTCGCGGCCGCTGACCCACGACACCGGGCTCCTCGGCGTACCGCCTGCCTGCCCGCGCGCCGTAGCTCCCCTCCCGGATAGTCCGTGAGCAAACTGTCGTTCGTGCGAGCCTGCATGAGCGCTTTGCTCACGGACTATCCGTCCCAGGTCGTGCCTGTGGACGACCGCATGCGTGAGGCGGCTCGCCGGACCATGCTCTCGCCATGCCCGGACCACGCCACCGCTGGCACCCGCGCTGCGACCCTCCACGCGGCCTGGTCCCCCCTGTTCCCATCGACCGGCACGGCCGCGACGGTCCCACACCGGGGCAAGCGCGCGGCTCCAAGTGGCGACAGACGTCACACGGCCGCTACGTCCCGGCCTCTGTGCGCGACGACGTCCCCGAGCAGCGCGTCCTCGAGCAGGCAGCCCGGCTCCCTCCGGGCGGCGCCGTCACGGGATGGGCGTCCCTGCGCCTGCATGGCGCCACCTTCTTCGACGGACTCGCAGGCGACGGGCGCACCAGGCTGCCCGTACCTCTGAACCCCGGCCCGTTCCACCAGCTCTCTGAGTCGGATGCCTGCACCGTGTCTCGCGACAGGCTCTTCGCGCCGGAGATCACGCGTCGACACGGGATGCCCGCAACGACCCCGCCCCGGGCCCTGTTCGACGAGATGCGCTATGCCCAGCACCTGCGGGCGGCAGTCGTCGCAGCCGACATGGCTGCAGCGGCGGACCTGGTCTCACTGCGCATGATGCGCGCCTACGTCTCAGAGCACCCCGGCTGGACCGGCGTCGAGCAGGTACGCCGCGCACTCCTCCTGGCCTCGGAGCAGAGCCTCTCGCCCAAGGAGACGGTGATGCGACTCGTGTGGGTGCTCGACGCCGGACTACCGACGCCCGCCTGCAACCGGCCGGTGTTCACCAGGAGCGGCCGGTTCGTCGGCCGGCCGGACCTGCTCGACGTCGAGGCCGGAGTGGTCGGGGAGTTCGATGGGGCGGATCACCGGACCGCAGAGCGACACACGCGGGACGTGGAGCGTGAGGACTCTTTCCGCCGGCTCGGCCTGGAGTACTTCAAGATCACGGGACGAGATCTTGCCGACCGGTCGAGAGTGGTCGATCGCATGCACGCCACTCGGCGCCGGGCGAGATTCCTCTCGCCCGGCGATCGCGCGTGGACCGTCGACCCACCCGGATGGTGGAAGCCCGAGTCGACACTCGACGAGGTGATCGCCGAGGACCTCTGGCGTGAGGAGCTTCGGAGGCAGTGGGAGGCCGAAGGCGCCTCTGACTGGCCCACCTAGGTCGGGCGTCTCAGGCCCCGCGGGTAGTCCGTGAGCAGAACGCTCCAGCCACGGGCGCGCGGGAGCACTTTGCTCACGGACTACCCGGGGGCAGGTGGGCGTCGGCGCCGCCGGGACGCGTCGGGCAGGGGTACACCGGGAACGGGCAACGGACGAGGGGGTGCGTCGACCGGGCCGGGTCAGCAGGAGGCGAAGAGCAGGGGGCCGTTGGTGAGGTCGCTGAGCAGGGGCAGGTCGTCGGCCGCCGGCTCGAGGTCCATGACGATCTCCTGCCCGTCCGCGACGCCCTCGACGACCCGGAACCGCTCCTCGAAGGTCCCGCCCTGCCCCGGGGCCTCCCCGGAGGCGAGCTCGACCCGGGGCCGCAGGTTGTCCGAGGCGCGGGAGGAGCTCTCGAAGTGCATGCCGACGGTGAGGGTTCGGTCGGGGTGCATGGCGACGACCACCCCGGCGAGGGGGCTGATGCCGCCGGTGGTGGCCATCCGCTCCTTGGCGAGGGCCTGCTCGTCCGGGTCGGCGTCGGCCATGCCGAGGGCCTCGCAGGCGAAGTCGGACGCGAACAGCACCGCCGTCGCAGGCTCCCCCGCGGCCGACGCGAGCGCCGGGACACCGGCCACCTCGTCGAGGCCCGGCGCGTCACCGGCCACGACCTCGGCCGAGGACTCGGCGTACCCCTGGTTGTCGGAGAGCAGCACGACCTGTTGCTCGGGGAGCACGACGACGTGCTGCATGACGGGGGTGAGGGTGACGTCGATGGTGGCGACCAGGTCGGCCGAGCCACGCCAGACCCCGCCGGAGCCGGCGCCCTCGGACGGTGGGGTGTAGCCGAGGCGCCGGAGGTTGCGCTCGACACCGGCGAGGTCGACGGAGTCCCCGAAGCGCATGGCGACGACGGCGCCCTCGCGGGACTGGCCGTAGATCTCCCAGTCGGCGTCGAGCGGCGAGATGCCGTAGCGGCGGTTCATGACGTACGTCGAGTCCACGACCGCCGAGGTGGAGGTCAGGTCGAGCTCGTAGGCCCGCAGCAGGAAGCTGGACACGTCACGGGTGGATGCGGACGAACCGAGGTCCGACCCGTCGGCGAGGGAGCGCACTGCGGCCCAGTCGGTCCAGGTGGCCCGCAGCGTGGACTCGGGCATCATCGCGACGGCCTGCTCGTACGACGTACGCTGCATGGCCCGCCACCCGAACCAGGCAGCGGCCGCGACGACGAGGGCGAGCGCGACCGTCACCACAACCACACGTCTGTGCACCGGGGTCTGCTCCGTCCTCGTCGGCAGTGGTGTGAGACTAGCGGCATGGCGCAGTCACCCCGTCGCCCCTCCGATGTGCTCGCCGCCGGAGCGGTCGTCACGCGCAAGGGCGGAGACGTCCTGCTCGTGCACCGGCCGAAGTACGACGACTGGTCCTTCCCCAAGGGCAAGCTCGACCCGGGCGAGCACGTCACGACCGCGGCGGTGCGGGAGGTCGCGGAGGAGACCGGCCTCGACATCCGGCTCGGCCCACCCCTGTCCACCCAGCGCTACTGGGTCGAGAACGGCGAGCGGCGGCGCAAGCGCGTGTACTACTGGGCGGGGCGCGTGGTGGGTGACGACGACGTGTCGAGGTACAAGCCGAACAACGAGATCGACGAGGTCGTCTGGCTGCCGCTGGACAAGGCCCGCGAGCAGCTCCACTACGACTACGACCTCGTGACGCTCACCGAGTTCGAGCAGGTGCGCAAGAAGTCCTACCCGCTGGTGATCCTGCGCCACGGCAGGGCGAAGTCGCGCAAGGCGTGGAACAAGGACGACAGGGAGCGCCCGCTCACGAAGGCCGGCGAGTTCCAGGCCGAGCAGGTGGTGCCGGTGCTCGGGGCCTACGGCGTCACGCACATCCTGACCTCGAGCAGCCGGAGGTGCTGGCGGACGGTGGCGCCCTACGCCGACGTGGCCGACCTCGACATGGAGGACACCGACGACCTGTCGGAGGAGGACGCCACCGCCGAGACCGTCGTCGACCAGGTGCAGGGTCTGCTCGCCCTGAAGCAGGCGAGCGTGCTGTGCACGCACCGGCCGGTGCTGCCGTGGGTCTTCGAGGCGCTCGGCCTCGAGCCCCAGCCGCTCGCGCCGGGGTCGGTGTTCGTGGTGCACCACCGCAAGGGCCAGGTCGTGGCGACCGAGCACCACGACGTCAGCTTCCGTTGACGCCGTCCCCGGGGCTCACGGTCAGGCGGTAGCCCCGGCCTCGCACCGTCCGGATCTCCGCGACCCCTTCGAGGCGGTGCCGCAGCCGCCCGACGTGGACGGTGATCGCGTTGGACGACGGCCCAGGAGCCCCCTCGCCCCACAGTGCGGCCTTGATCTGCTCGGGCGTCACGACGTGGTCGGCGTGTGCCATCAAGAGCCGGAGCAGCTCGAACTCCTTCAGCGGGAGGTTCTCGATGACGACGCCGCCGACGCGGACACGGTAGGCCCAGGGGTCGAGCTCGAGCGGGCCGTACGTCAGCCGGACGCGGTGCTCGAGGTCATGCAGCTCGGGCTCGAGCCGTTGCGCAACCTCGCCGGCGAGGTAGGGCCGCGCGACGACCCCGCTGGCCCCGGCGACGAGGGCCGGACCGGCCACGTGGACGTCGTGCGGTCCGACGCCCACGAGGACGGTCCGGCACCCGGCGTTGCGCAGGGTGCGTACGACGGTCGGGGCCTCGACGACCTCGAGCCGGGGAGCGGTGAGCACCGCGTCGGGGCGGCAGCGGCCGTACTCGACGAGAGCCTCTGCGCCGTCGCGGCACCAGACGGTGTTGATCCCCGCGGCGTGGAGCTCGGCGTCGAGGGGCGAGCCCTCGCCACCGTCGGGGTCGGCGACGAGCAGCAGGACACCGACCGTCGCCGACCAGGTGCGGTCTCTCGCCCGGGCCCGGACGACGTGCTCGTCAGCGGGCTCGGGCGGCAGGACGCTGGGCGAGGAGGACACCGGTGCCGCCCCTCACCCGAACCGGCCGGAGATGTAGTCCTCGGTCCGCTTGTCCCGGGGGTTCTGGAAGATGGTGCTCGTGAGGTCGTACTCCACGAGAAGGCCGGTGCGGTCGCCGGTGCCTTCCTCGGCCAGGGCCGTGAAGAAGGCGGTCCGGTCCGCCACCCGCGCTGCCTGCTGCATGTTGTGGGTGACCACGATGATGGCGTAGTCCTCCCGCAGCTCGAGCATGAGGTCCTCGATGCGCGCGGTGGCGATCGGGTCGAGGGCGGAGGCCGGCTCGTCCATCAAGATCACGTCCGGCTTGACCGCGAGCGTGCGGGCGATGCACAGCCGCTGCTGCTGGCCGCCGGAGAGGCCGAAGGCGGACTGCTTGAGCTTGTCCTTGACCTCGTCCCACAGCGCCGCCCGGGTGAGGCTCTCCTCGACGACGTCGTCCATGCTGCTCACCCCCATGCCCGTCACGCGGGGACCGTAGGCGATGTTGTCGTAGATCGACTTGGGGAACGGGTTGGGCTTCTGGAAGACCATCCCGATGCGCCGGCGTACCTCGATCGAGTCGACGTCACGGTCGTAGATGTTCTTGCCGTGGTAGCTGACCCGGCCCTCGACCCGGGCGCCCTCGACGAGGTCGTTCATGCGGTTCAGGGAGCGCAGCAGGGTCGACTTGCCGCAGCCCGAGGGGCCGATGAGCGCGGTGATCTCGTTCTTCCCGAAGCTCAGCGACACGTCGGTGACCGCGCGGAAGTCGCCGTAGTAGACGTCGACGTTCTCGCAGGCCATAACGGGGTCCACCTCGGGGGCCACCTGCCGGTGGGCGACGTGGTGCTTGAGCCCGCCCGTGACGCGCAGGTGCTCCTCGCGAACCTCGGAGGGCGGGGGCTCACCGGGGAGGGGCGAGGAGGTGTGGGCCGTGCCGGTCGAGTAGGTAGCCATGAGTGATCACCAGCGCTTCTGGTAGCGGTTGCGGATGTAGATGGCGAGCGCGTTCATCATCAGGAGCAGCACGAGCATGACGATGATCGCCGCCGAGGCGACCTGCTGGAACGCAGGCTGGGGCTGGGAGGCCCAGTTGAAGATCTGGATGGGCAGGGTGGTGAACCCGGAGAAGAGGCCGTCGGGGTCGTAGTTGACGAAGACGAGCCCGCCGAGGAGGAGCAGCGGAGCCGCCTCGCCGAGCGCCCGCGACAGAGCGAGGATCGCACCGGTCGCGATGCCCGGGACCGCGGCAGGGAGGGTCTGACGCCACACGGTCTGAAGCGGCGTTGCCCCGAGTGCCAGGGAGCCCTGGCGGATCTCCTGCGGAACCGCCCGGACCGCCTCGCGGGTGGCGATGATGATCACCGGCAGGATCAGCAGCGCGAGCGCGATGCCGCCGGCGAGGACGACCCGCCGCTCGAGCCCGATGGCCAGGGCGAGCCCTGCGGTGAGCATGCCGTAGACGATGGCCGGCACGGCGGCGAGGTTGGTGAGGTTGACCTCGATCAGCTTGTTGTACCAGCGCTTCTCGTCGGCGAACTCCTCCAGGTAGACGCCGGCGGCCACACCGAGCGGGAGGGCCAGGAAGGCGGTCACCGCGATCACCCAAGCCGAGCCGAGGATGGCCGCACGGGCACCGGCCTGCTCCGGCATGATCTGGGAGCTGTAGCGCGTGAACAGCTCCCAGTCGAGCCGGGCGGCACCGTCGGTGATCGCATCGATGATCAGGACCGCGAGCGTCAGCACCGCGAAGCCGAGTGCGAGCCACAGGGCGACGAGAAAAGCGATGGAGCCGTGGCTGCGGTCGCCGTACTTCTGGGCCTTCATCGGCCGGCCGGCCAGGGAACCGATCGACGACATCAGTAGACCTCCCGGATCCGACGGACGATGGAGGCGGCGACGAGGTTGATGACCAGCGTGATCACGAAGAGCAGGAGGCCGACCGCGAACAGCGTGTTGTAGGTCAGCGATCCGGGCGAGCTCTCTCCGGTGGCGGTCTGGGCGATGAAGCCGGTCATCGTCTGGCCCGCCTCCAGCGGGGAGGAGACCACCTGGGCTCGAGTGCCAGCGGCGAGCGCGACGATCATGGTCTCACCGACGGCTCGGGAGAGGGCGAGCACGATGGAGGCGGTGATCCCGGAGATGGCGGCGGGGAAGACCACGCGCAGCGTCGTGCGCATCCGGTTGGCGCCGAGGGCGTAGGAGCCCTGTCGCAGCTCCTGGGGCACCGCGCTCATCGCGTCCTCCGACAGCGAGGCGACGGTGGGGATGATCATCACGCCGAGCACGAGGCCTGCGGCCAGGACGCTGAAAGTGCCGACGTTCAGGTTGAGCAGGTCCTTGAGGACCACGGGCGCGACGAAGTAGAGCGCGAAGTAGCCGTAGACCACCGATGGGATGCCGGCGAGGATCTCCAGGACCGGCTTGAGGATGCGGCGGACTCGCTCGTGGGCGTACTCCGAGAGGTAGATCGCTGCGCCGAGCCCGAACGGCACGGCGATGAGCAGGCCGATGAAGGTGGTCCACAGCGTGCCGGTCACCAGGGGGAGCACGCCGAAGTCGGAGTTGGAGAAGGTGGGCGCCCAGCGGGTCCCGGTCAGGAAGTCCAGGAGCCGCACCTCACGGAAGAAGGCGAGGGCCGGTCGCAGGAGGGCGAGCACGATCGCCACGGTCACCGCCACCGAGAGTGCGGCCGACGCTCCGAGCAGGAGCATGGCGACGCGTTCGCCGTAGCGCTTGCTGTGCCGGGACAGGTCGACCGACCTGGCCGGCTGCGGATGTGGCGGAATCCCCGTGCGGGGGCCCGTCCCGACGGGCGGACCCCCTGGGGCCGCAGTGGAGCTCACGTGTTGGGGTCCTGTCTGCAGTGGTGGTGCTCAGCCCTGGAGCTCGGCGAGGGAGTCCTCGAGCTCGCCGAGCTGCTCGTCGTTCAGCGGGATGTACTGCGCGGCTTCGGCGACCTGGTTGACGGATCCGACGTAGTAGTCGACGAACGCGGAGACCTGGGCCTTGTCGGCGTAGGACGCGTTGGACACGTAGATGAACAGCGGGCGGGCGAGCGGGGTGTAGGAGCCGTCGCCGGCTGCCTCGGCGCTCGGAGCGACACAGCCTTCGCCGCTGTCGATCTCGACGGCCTGGAGCGAGTCGGCGTTCTCCTCGAAGTAGGTGTAGCCGAAGTAGCCGACCGCGTTCGCCGAGCCTGCGACGCCCTGGACGAGGACGTTGTCGTCCTCCGAGGCGTTGTAGTCGGACCGGCTCGCACCCTCCTCACCGTTGATCTCGTCGGTGAAGTAGTCGAACGTGCCCGAGTCGGTGCCGGGGCCGTAGAGCTCGAGCTTCTCCTCGGGGAAGTCCGGGTTCACCTGGTCCCAGGTGGTGACCTTGCCCTCTGCCTCGGGGGCCCACATGGTGTTGAGCTCCTCGACGGTGAGGCACTGGGCGAAGTCGTTGTCGGCCGAGACCACGACCGTCAGCGCGTCGGTGGCGACCCGGAGCTCGGTGAACTCGACGCCGTTCTCCTCGCAGAGCGCAGCCTCCTCGTCCTTGATCGGGCGCGAGGCGTTGGAGATGTCGGTCTGGCCCTGGCAGAACTTCTCGAAACCGCCGCCGGTGCCGGAGGTGGCCACGGAGACGTTGACGCCGGCCTGCTCCTCGGCGAAGAACTCTCCCGCTGCGGCAGTGAGGGGCTGGACGGTGGAGGAGCCGTCGACGACGACCTCGCCACTCACGTTCTCGCCGCCCTCCCCGCTGGCCGCGGCCTGGTTGTCGCCACCGCAGGCGGTGAGCGTGAGAGCCAGCGCGATGCCGGCCGGCACGACGACCAGGGTGTGTGTACGTCGCTTCACTTGGATGTGCCTCTCAGATCAGGCCGTCACGAGCGACGGCCGAGCCAACTTGACGTGCCTGGACGCTAGGCATTGGCGGTGAACGCCTCGACCGCGCTAGGTGAACGGCCGCCGAACAGATGCCGTCGTGTTTCCGACTGCCTGCTCGGGGGGAATGGTGGGCTCGTCCGTGGCAATCGTCCGGGAATCGCCGGTTCCGTGTGACCGTCGTCTCGCGTTCGCCAAGAACCACCCCTTCATGCTGGAATCGTTCACTGTCCGTTCACCTGGAACGTCACATCGCTTCACCGGGCGTCCCTACGGTCGCTACGCCAGGCCGTGACCTCGAGACACAGGAGAGCCGCAGTTGCAGCGCACACCCCGCCGCCGCGTGTTGACCCCCGGCCTGGCGGCTCTCGGCGTACTCAGCCTGCTCGCGGCGTGCACCCCACCCAACGAGCGGATCGACCCCGACGCACTGGGTGACCTCTCGGGGACCCTGAACGGCGCCGGCTCGAGCGCCCAGGAGGCCGCCCAGGGCGCCTGGCAGGCCGGCTTCCAGACCATCAACCCGGCGGCCACGGTCAACTACGACCCCGTGGGCTCCGGTGGCGGCCGCGAGCAGTTCGTCGCCGGCGGCGTCGCCTTCGCCGGGTCCGACGCGTTCCTCTCCGAGGACGAGGGCGAGCTCGAGGGGGCGCGCGAGAGGTGCGGCGGGACACCGGCCATCGAGATCCCCAACTACGTCAGCCCCATCGCGGTGATCTACAACCTCGAGGGCGTCGAAGACCTCCGCCTCTCCCCCGGCGTGCTCGCGGGGATCTTCAACGAGCAGATCGTCCGTTGGAACGACCCGCGCATCGCCCGCGACAACCCCGACGCGAACCTGCCCGACGCGCGGATCACACCGGTCCACCGGGCCGACGACTCCGGCACCACCGACAACTTCACCGAGTACCTCCACGAGGCCGGCGGCGACGCCTGGCCTCACGAGCCGGACGGTGTGTGGCCGATCAAGTCCGGCGAGGCCGGGCAGGGCACCGCCGGTGTCGTCTCGGCGGTCCGCAACGGCCGGGGCACTATCGGCTACGCCGACGAGAGCCAGGCCGGCGGGCTCGACGTGGCGCTGATCAAGGTCGGCGAGGAGTACGTCGGCCCCACCCCGGAGGCCGCGGCGAAGATCCTCGAGGTCTCGGAGCGGCTGGAGGGCCGGCCCGAGGAGAGCATGGTCTACGTGCTCGACCGGGCCACCGAGGAGGCCGGCGCCTACCCCGTCGTGCTGACCTCCTACCTGATGGCCTGCCAGACCTACCCCGACCAGCAGACCGCCGACCTGGTGAAGGGCTACCTGACCTACGTCGTCAGTGACGAGGGCCAGGCGACCTCGGCCGAGTCGGCCGGCTCCGCACCGCTCTCCGACGCGATCCAGGAGACCGCCATGGACATCATCGAAGAGATCGCGGTCGCCCCATGAGCACCACGGCGAGCAGGCCCCACCAGCGCAAGGGCGACCTCATCTTCTCCGGCGCCGCACGCGCAGCCGGGATCCTGATCATGCTTGCCCTCGCCGGTGTCGCGGTGTTCCTCACCATCGAGGGCCTCCCTGCGATCGACGCTCCCCCCGGGAAGCTCAGCGGCGAACCGAACCTCGCAGCCTTCATCTGGCCCCTGCTGTTCGGCACGCTGCTCGCCGCCACGATCGCCCTGATCATCGCCACCCCGCTGTCGCTGGGTGTCGCCCTGGTCATCGCGCTCTACGCCCCTCGCTCCCTGAGCAAGCCCATCGGCTACGTCATCGACCTGCTGGCCGCGGTGCCGAGCGTGGTCTACGGCCTGTGGGGGATCGCCTTCCTCGGCCCCCAGCTGGTCCCGGCCTACCTCTGGCTCGACGAGAACATGGGCTGGCTGCCATTCTTCGCGGGGCCGGCGTCGACCACCGGCAAGACGATCCTGACCGCCGGGATCGTGCTGGCCATCATGGCGCTGCCGATCATCACCGCGATCACTCGCGAGATCTTCGCGCAGACCCCGACCCTCCAGAAGGAGGCGGCGCTCGCCCTCGGGGCGACGCGCTGGGAGATGATCCGGCTCTCGGTCCTGCCCTACAGCAGGTCGGGCATCGTCTCGGCGATCATGCTCGGCCTCGGGCGCGCGCTCGGCGAGACGATGGCGGTCGCGATGGTCCTCTCCGCGAGCGGCGTGGTCACCTTCAACCTCATCAGCAACGTCAACCCCTCCACCATCGCCGCGAACATCGCCCTCCAGTTCCCGGAGGCGACCGGCCTGGGCGTCAACGCCCTCATCGCGAGCGGCCTGGTGCTGTTCGTGATCACGTTCGCCGTCAACTTCACCGCACGCGCCATCGTCGCCCGAAGCGAGAAGAGGCTCCGATGAACGTCCAGGTCCCCCGCCCCGTGCCCCAGTCCGAGGAGGAGATCCCGGTCGGGGCCGAGCACGAGTCCGCGGTCGACCGGCGTGCCCACCTCCCCCTCACCCACCCGCAGCTGCCCCGTTGGGCGCCGGCCCTCGTCGTGGCCCTGGCCGCCGCGTCCTCCGGGCTCCTCACCCTCACTCTCGGGTGGGGGCCTGTCGCCTGGGCGGTCACGGGGATCGTGCTGTTCCTCGTGGCCCTGCCCCTGTGGGCCCGAGCCGTCGAGGGGCCCCGCGCCGCCAAGGACCGCCTGGTCACGGGCCTGGTCTGGGTGGCCTTCGGGATCGCTCTGGTGCCGCTGGTCTCGCTGGTATGGGAGGTGCTCAGCAACGGGCTGGGGGCGCTCGATGCGGAGTTCCTGACCTACTCGATGCGCAACATCGTCGGCGAGGGCGGCGGCATCTACCACGCCATCATGGGCACCCTGCTCGTCACGGCCGCCGCGGCGGTGATCTCCGTCCCGGTCGGGCTGATGAGCGCGATCTACCTCGTGGAGTACGGCGGCAACTCCCGCCTCGCGCGGTGGATCACCTTCCTGGTCGACGTCATGACCGGCATCCCCTCGATCGTCGCCGGCCTGTTCGCCTACGCCCTGTTCGTGCTGTTCTTCGGTGAGGGCATCCGGTTCGGCTTCGGCGGCGCGGTGGCGCTGTCGCTGCTGATGATCCCGATCGTGGTCCGGTCGGCCGAGGAGATGCTCCGGCTCGTCCCCCACGACCTCCGCGAGGCGTCGTACGCCCTCGGGGTGCCGAAGTGGCGCACGATCGTGAAGGTGGTCATACCGACCGCACTCGGTGGCATCATCACCGGCGTGACGCTCGCCGTGGCCCGCGTGGCCGGCGAGACCGCGCCGCTGCTGATCATCGCCGGGTCCACCGACTCGCTGAACCTCAACCTGTTCGGCGAGCGGATGATGACCCTTCCGGTCTTCATCTACTACTCCTACACGCAGCCCGGCGTCCCCGCGGAGTTCGGGCAGCAGCGAGCCTGGGGCGCGGCCCTCGTGCTCATCGCCATCGTGATGGCCCTCAACCTGATCGCCCGTGCGGTGGGGCGCCGCTTCGCCCCCAAGACCGGCCGTTAGTCCCGCGAGTCCCCGTCGAAGAAATCGAGCTGAGAGTCTTATGGCGAAGAGCATCCACGTCTCGGACCTGAACATCTACTACGGCGACTTCCTCGCCGTGGAGGGTGTCTCCATGACGATCCCCGCCCGGTCGGTGACCGCCCTGATCGGCCCGTCCGGGTGTGGCAAGTCGACCTTCCTCCGCTCGCTCAACCGCATGCACGAGGTGATCCCGGGTGCGCGGGTCGAGGGCAAGGTGGTCGTCGACGGCCAGGACCTCTACGGCGCGGAGGTCGACCCGGTGCAGGTACGCCGGCAGATCGGCATGGTCTTCCAGCGGCCCAACCCCTTCCCGACGATGTCGATCTACGACAACGTCATCGCCGGCATGCGGCTGAACAACAAGAAGATCAAGAAGTCCGCGGCCGACGACGTCGTCGAGAAGTCGCTGCGCGGCGCGAACCTCTGGGAGGAGGTCAAGCAGCGCCTCAACCGCCCCGGGGCGAGCCTCTCGGGCGGCCAGCAGCAGCGGCTGTGCATCGCGCGGGCGATCGCCGTCGAGCCGCAGGTGCTGCTGATGGACGAGCCGGCCTCGGCGCTCGACCCGATCTCGACCTCGGCGATCGAGGACCTGATCCACGAGCTGAAGACCGACTACACGATCGTGATCGTGACCCACAACATGCAGCAGGCCGCCCGGGTCTCCGAGGACACGGCGTTCTTCAACCTCGCCGGCGCCGGCAGGCCGGGTCGCCTCGTGGAGATGAACTCCACCCGCAAGATCTTCTCGGTCCCCGACGACCCCTCGACGGAGGCCTACATCTCCGGCCGCTTCGGCTGAGCCGCCGGGCGCGACCAATTACCAAGGTATGCAGGCAATTGGTCTCTTCCCACGGTGAACTTGCCATGGGAAGGAACAGTTTGCCGTGGGAAGTACGCCGCCCCGGCCGCCTCAGCTGAGCCCCTCCGGCTCGCCCCAGGTACCCCCGTGCAGCCACGAGGGCCCAAGGCCCCATCCGACTGAGCACCTCGGCCCCTGCCCGTGGGCAGCCGCACAGATCTACGTTTCGAGTGTGGTTGATTCAATCCGCATCGAATCGAGTGCAGCTGCCGCCCCGGACCTGGACCGCTCCCTCGCCACGCTCTCGGCGATCGCCGACCCCGTCCGCTGGACCGTCCTCCACCGGCTGTCCCACGGGAGGACCTGCGTCTGCAACCTGCACGAGGTCACCGGCGTCGCCCCCAACCTGTTGAGCTACCACCTGAAGGTCCTCCGCGAGGCGCACCTGGTCGTGGCAGTCCGTCGGGGCCGGTGGGTCGACTACGAGCTCACCGACGACGCCCTCGAGCAGATGCGCCGTGCCCTCCCCATCGAGGTCGGCCGGCCATGACGACCGTCGTCGAGCGCAGGCCCGCCTCCACCAGGGGACGCGTGTCCACCCTGGCGCTGGTGGCGGCCGCCTGGGCGCTCGCCTACTGGGTCAACGAGCGGCTCTGGGACCTGATCTTCTACGACCTGCTGTCCATGCCACCTGCCGCGCGGGTCACCGAGGCCCTGCACTTCTTCTTCTACGACATCGTCAAGATCGGGCTGCTGCTGTCGGGGATCATCTTCGTGATCACGGTGACGCGCTCGTACATGAGCGTCGAGCGGACCCGGGCACTGCTCGGGGGGCGGCGTGAGGGCCTCGGCAACGTCATGGCCGCGGGCATGGGTGTGGTCACCCCGTTCTGCTCGTGCAGCTCGGTGCCGGTGTTCATCGGGTTCGTGGCCGCCGGCGTCCCCATCGGCGTGACCTTGAGCTTCCTGATCGCGAGCCCGCTGGTCGACGTGGTCGCCGTGGGTCTCCTGCTCACCCTCTTCGGCGTGAAGGTCACGCTCGTCTACATCGGGGCCGGGTTAGCCATCGCGATCGTCGCCGGGTGGGTCCTGGGCCGTCTCGGCGCCGAGCGCTGGGTGGAGCCGTTCGTGTTCGAGACCCGGCTCGGCGGCGAGGTGGTCGAGTCCACCGCAGGCCTGACCTTCCCGCAACGGATCCAGATGGGTGCGGAGGAGGTCGTCACCGTCGTTCGCAGGATCTGGCTCTACCTGCTCGTCGGCATCGGTGTGGGCGCCGTCATCCATGGGTGGGTGCCCGAGGACTTCTTCACCAGGTACGCCGGCCCGGGCGCTGCGTTCGGGGTGATCGTCGCTGTCCTGATCGGCATCCCGTTGTACTCCAACGTCGCGGGCGTGCTGCCCCTGGTCGGAGCGCTCTACGACAAGGGCCTCCCGATGGGGACGCTGCTTGCGTTCATGATGGCCGTCGTCGCGCTCTCCCTGCCGGAGATGATCCTCCTGCGCAGGGTCCTCAAGCTGCCGCTGATCGCCATCTTCCTGGTCGTCGTCGCCGCCTCGATCGTCGCGGTCGGCTACCTGTTCAACTTCATGCTCGCCTGACAACCCACGAAAGGAATGCTCGCCATGATCGTCAAGATCCTCGGCCCCGGATGCAAGAACTGCGTCGCCCTCGAGCGCGTGACCAGGCAGGCGGTCGACGACCTCGGCCTGGTCGCCACCGTCGGGAAGGTCACCGACTACCGCGAGATCGTCGGCTACGGCGTGATGAGCACTCCCGCGCTCGTGGTCGACGGCCGGGTGGTGGTCTCGGGTCGGGTGCCAACCGTCGCGGAGATCCAGGCCCTCCTGGCAACCGCTCCGGCGCCGTGAGCGCAGCGCCCACCGAGCGCGACCCCCAGCCGTGACGGCGCCTCACCCTGCCCCCGTGACAGGCGAGCGCCCCACATCTCAGTCGCAGGAGGGCCGGCGTACGTCGGAGGTGGTGCGCGCACCGACGGCGAGGTTGCTCAGCGAGGTCGCCAGGTCGTCGAGGGCCTCGGGCACGAGCCGGTAGTAGGTGTAGCGCCCGGCAGGCTCGGCCTCGACGAGCCCCACCTCGCGCAGGATCCGGAGATGGTTGGAGACGTTGGTCTGCCGGGCACCGGTCTCGTCCACGATGTGGCAGGTGCACAGCTGCTCGCGGGAGAGGAGCTCGACGATGCGCATCCGGAGCGGGTCGGCGAGGACCCGCAACACATCACTCTGGACTGACGTCAGCATAGATTGATACGTTACCCCTGATGAGCACCGAACTCCAGACCCCGTCCGAGGCCCCCGTCGTGGAACGCCTCTCGACCCTCGATCGCTTCCTCCCCGTGTGGATCGGCCTCGCCATGGTCGCAGGCCTCCTCGCCGGGCGGTGGATCCCGGGGCTCGACAACGCCCTCGAGGCGGTGAAGGTCGCGTCGGTCTCGCTGCCGATCGCACTGGGCCTGCTGCTCATGATGTACCCGGTGCTCGCAAAGGTCCGCTACGACAAGCTCGACACCGTCACCCGCGACACCACGACCCTGGTGCTGAGCCTCGTGCTCAACTGGGGTGTCGGCCCGGCGCTGATGTTCATCCTCGCCTGGGTCTTCCTGCCCGACCTGCCGGAGTACCGCACCGGCCTCATCATCGTCGGCCTCGCCCGCTGCATCGCCATGGTGATCATCTGGAACGACCTCGCCTGCGGCGACCGGGAGGCGGCGGCGGTGCTCGTGGCCCTCAACTCCGTCTTCCAGGTCGTCGCGTTCGGCCTGCTCGGCTGGTTCTACCTCTCGGTCCTCCCCGGGTGGCTCGGGCTCGACACCACCGGCCTCGACGTCTCACCCTGGATGATCGCCGGCAGCGTCGTGGTGTTCCTCGGCATCCCGCTCGCGGCCGGCTACTTGACCCGTCGCGTCGGCGAGGCCCGGCGTGGCCGCGAGTGGTACGAGTCCGCGTTCCTTCCCCGCATCGGCCCGTTCGCCCTCTACGGCCTGCTGTTCACGATCGTGCTGCTCTTCGCCCTCCAGGGCGAGGCGATCACCTCCAACCCCCTCGACGTCGCCCGGATCGCGATTCCGCTGCTCGCCTACTTCGCGATCATGTGGACCGGCTCCCTGGCCATCGCCTGGGCGGTCGGACTCGGCTACGAGCGCTCCACGACGGTCGCCTTCACCGCCGCCGGCAACAACTTCGAGCTCGCCATCGCCGTGGCCATCGCCGTCTTCGGCGTCACCAGTGGCGAGGCCCTCGCCGGCGTGGTCGGCCCGCTGATCGAGGTGCCCGTGCTGGTCGGGCTCGTCTACGTCAGCCTCTGGGCCCGCAGGTTCTTCCCCCGCGGCGGGGCGGGCTCCCTCCACGACAGCCGAGTCTCCGGCGTACCCCTCTCCTGAAAGGCGTCCGCATGAGCAAGCCCAGCGTCCTCTACGTCTGCGTCCACAACGCCGGCCGCTCCCAGATGGCGGCGGGGTACACGACACACCTCTCCGGCGGCGCCGTGGAGGTCCGGTCCGCCGGGTCCGCGCCCGCCGACCAGGTCAACCCCGCCGCGGTGGAGGCGATGCTCGAGGAGGGCATCGACATGTCCGCCGCGCAGCCGAAGATCCTCACCACCGAGGCCGTGAAGGACTCCGACGTCGTGATCACGATGGGCTGCGGCGACACCTGCCCGATCTTCCCCGGCAAACGCTACGAGGACTGGGAGCTCGAAGATCCCGCCGGCAAGGACATCGAGACCGTGCGCCGGGTCCGCGACGAGATCCGCGACCGCATAGAGAGCCTGCTCGCC
>DATHVS010000094.1:0-19335 GCA_035461195.1 Nocardioidaceae bacterium | reverse complement strand
GCCACCGGCGAGCTACTCCGAGAGCTCATCCTCGACCCCAGCCGCGACTACCAGCCCGCGGGCACACCCAAAGGACCCACCCGAAAACCCCAGAAATGAACAACACCCGGACCTGCATTTGCAGGTCCGGGTGTCGCCGATGTCCTGAGACATCACATGGTAGCGGGGGCAGGATTTGTACCTGCGACCTCTGGGTTATGAGCCCAGCGAGCTACCGAACTGCTCCACCCCGCGTCGGTGAGCCCAACCTTACGGGACGGGTCGCATTCACTCCAAATCGAGCAGTGTGGGGCCGCTCACTCCCCTTCATCACCGCCGGCCTCGCCGTCTTCGGCGGGAGGCGGTACTGCCCCGGAGAGCTCGATCGCCTGGGCGACCAGGTCGCGTGCCCGCTCGGTGTTCCGCGCGTACGCCGCGAGGTCACCGTCCTGGAGGGCCTGCTCGGCAGCGGCGAAGGCCTCCTCCGCCTGGGACAGCAGAGTCGAGACGTCCGGTGGGACCTCGTCCTCGCCGGGCTCCTGCCCGGGCTCTCCCTCGGCCTCTCCCGGCTCGGCGAGGGACTCGTCGGAGCCGGTCACGCCGAGGACGTTGTCCAGCGCCGAGGCCAGGGTCGGGCCGTAGCCGACGTCGCGTCCGAACGAGACGAGGACGTAGCGCAGCACCGGGTAGGTGCCCTCCCCCGCCTCACGCAGGGTGTACAGCGGCTGGACGTAGAGCAGTCCGTCGCCGACCGGCAGGGTCAGCAGGTTGCCGTACAGCGCCTTGGAGTTGGTCCTGGTGAAGGCCAGCAGGGCGTTCTGGATGTCCTCGTCGGCACCGAACTGGTTGGCGATCTGGGACGGACCCGGGATCTGGGTGCTGCTGGGCAGTCGCAGGATCCGGATCGTGCCGTACTCGTCGCGGGCCGCGTCGGCGTCCACGGAGATGAACGAGGCGAGGTTCTGCCTGTTCTCGGGGACGTACACGCTGGTCAGCGAGAAGACCGGCTCGGGGCTGCCAGGGGTGCGGACCGAGAGGCGGTACGGCGGCTGCGACTGCGCCGTCTTGGTCGGGTCCTCAGGCACGCGCCAGCGGTCGGAGCCCTCGTAGAAGGGCCGCGGCTGTGTCACGTGGTACTGAGCAAGGATGCTGCGCTGGACCTTGAACAGGTCCTCGGGGTACCGCATGTGCGCTCGCAGGTCGTCGGGGATCGACTCCTTCGGCTCGACGATGTCGGGGAAGGCACCGGTCCAGGCCTTCAGGATCGGGTCCTCCTCGTCCCACTCGTAGAGCGTCACGGTGCCGTCGTACGCGTCGACCGTCGCCTTGACCGAGTTGCGGATGTAGTTGATCTGGTCGGTCGGCAAGGTCGCGTAGGCGGTCTGCGGCTGGAGGCTGTCGCGGGTCATCTCCTCCAGGGAACGCTTCTCCGACAGCGGGTAGCGGTCCGTGACCGTGTAGGCGTCGAGGATCCACACCACGCGGCCGTCGACGACCGCGGGGTAGGCGTCTCCGTCGACGGTCAGCCACGGCGCCACCTTCTGCACCCGCAGTCGGGGCTCGCGGTCGTAGAGGATCTTGGAGTTCTCGTTGACCCGGTTGGACAGGATGATGTTCGGCTCGCTGAACTTGATGGCGTACAGCAGCTTGTTGAAGATGTTCCCGACCGGGACCCCGGCCTCACCGTCGTAGGTGTTGGTCTGGGGCTGTCCGCCGGGCGCCTCGCCCTCGGGGATGTCGAGCTCGACGTCACGTGCACCCTCGGGTTTGCCGACGATGGAGTAAAGCGGGCTCTGCTCCCCGAAGTAGATGCGCGGCTGGTAGCCGTCGTTGAGCTCGGTCAGCTCACCCCGCGGCGGGAGGTCTCGCTCGGCCCACTCGGGCTCGCCGTCGTTCAGCGACACGTCGCCATTGGCGTCGCGCTGGTTGCCGAAGGCCGCGACCACGCCGAAGCCGTGGGTGTACACGGTGTGGAGGTTCGCCCAGTTGCGCTGCTCGGGCGGCAGACCGCTCTGGGCGATCTCGCGGGGCGCGACGACGAGGTCGCGTATCTCGCCGTTGACCTCGTAGCGGTCGACGTCGAGCACGTCCGGGACGGAGTAGTAGCCGCGGACCTGCTGCAGCTGGGTGAAAGTGTCGGAGACGACAGAGGGGTCGATGAGACGGATGCCGGGGATCGACTCCGCGTCCTCCCTGAGCTGCTCGGGGTCCAGCGTGGCCTTCGCGTCGTACGGCGTGACCTCGACCTGGTCAATCCCGTACGCCTCCCGCGTGGCGTCGATGTTGCGCTTGATGTACGGCGCCTCACGGTCCGGCTCGGACGGAGAGACCTGGAACTGCTGCACCAGGCCCGGCCACAGGACGCCGAGTAGGATGGCCGACAGGACGAGCAGGGCCAACCCGACCGAGGGCAGCATCCACGTGCGGCGGAAGACGTTGGCGAAGAGCAGCAGCGCACAGATGAGTGCGATGAAGGTGAGGATCTCCTTCGACGGCAGCACGGCGTTGTCGTCGGTGTAGGTGACACCGGTGATCAGACCCGAGCTGTCGGAGGTGATGTCGTAGCGGTCCAGCCAGTAGTCAATGGCCTTGAACAGCACGAAGAGCCCGGCGAGGACCGAGATCTGGACCTGTGCGGCGCCGGAGAACTTGTCCTGCTTGTCCTGGAGGCGGATGCCGCCGTACAGGTAGTGCATGACGACCGCGGCGATCAGGGCCAGCACGGTGGCGGCCATGCCGAAGCCGACGAGGAAGTGCAGCCACGGCAGGTCGAAGACGTAGTAGCCGATGTCCTTGCCGAAGAAGTGGTCGGTCTGGCCGAACTCCGTGGAGTTGCGCCACATCAGGAACTCTCGCCACTTGCCCGCTCCCGAGCCGCCTGCGAAGAGTCCCAGCACGACGGCGACTGCGACCAGAAGCCACGTGCGCAGCGGGTCCACGACCTCGCGGTAGCGGTCAAGGCTGGCCTGCTCGAGGGAGGCCGGCCGGAACATCGGCCGGTACTTGTAGGCGAGGAAGAGGTTCAGCGCCACGAACCCGGCCATCAGCAGGCCGAAGATCACGAAGAGCAGGACGCGGGTACCGAGCAGCTTGGTGAACACCGAGCTGTAGTCGACGCTCTGGAACCACAGGCGGTCGGTCCAGATGCCTGTGAACACCGACACCGCGAAGAATGCAGCCACGAGAACGATGCCGGTGAACATGAGCGCACGCGATCGCTGCGGCGGCTGCGCGGTCGCAGCCGGTCGCGGCCGGGCCGGGGGTGGTTCGTCGAAGAATCCGCTCACTGCTGTCCTCTGTCTTAGTTATCGAGCGTACTGAGCAACAACTCTAGGAGAGCCGGCACGAGATCAGGGCTCTCGACCACGGACGTGGGGTCATCGTGGGACCGGAACCGCAGGGCGCAGTACGTCGATCCGGCCCGTGTCGCGGCCGCGACGATGCGCACCTCCTGCCGTTCCGGGTGCGAGGCGGCGAACTCCTCGGCCGCCTCGGGGTCCTCGGGGATCTGGTCGTCGGCCTCGGGCGGGAGCACAAGCCGCTCGACCACTGCGGCGCAGCCGAACACCTCGGCCGGCCACATGATCTGCTCGAGGACGTCCTCGAGCGACCGGTCGACCGGGGTGTGGTCCTGCTCGACAGGGGTCAGGGATCCCGCGGCCGACGCCTCGTCGATGCCCATCGCCGAGGCGAGGCCGGGCTCCCGGGCGAGGAGGTCGGCAGTGGGCACCAGGGCATACAGCCGGGACGGCTGGTCCCAGCCCGCATCGGCGGCGTGGTGCTCGATCTCGCGCACGGCGGTGGCGAGCACCGGGTCCACCTCGGGGCTGTTCTCGTCGAGCAGGGGCTCGCGTTCCATCTCGGGGCTCACCCGCACTTCGGGAGCTCGGCGTCGGGGTCGTCGACGAACTTCTTGATCGACTCCACGGCGCTGTGCATCGTCGGGGCCTTCACGAGCCTCATCTCCTCGTCGTCGAGTCCGACCGAGAGCGCGGACTCGCAGTTGCCCGGCGGCACCAGGAAGATCTCGGCATCGGAGCCGGCCGCTGCCATGATCTTCTGCTGGATGCCTCCAATAGGTCCAACGGTTCCGTCCTCCGCAATGGTTCCCGTGCCGGACACGGCCGATCCGCCGGTGAGGGCGCCGGGGGTCAGGGTGTCGTAGACGGCCAACGAGAAGATCAGGCCCGCACTGGGCCCGCCGATGCGCTCGTCGATGTTGACCGAGACCTCGAAGGGGAAGTCGTAGCTGGGCCCGACGACGATTCCCACGACCGGCACCTCGGGGTCGTCGTCCGACGGCTCGGGCACCACGCGCACGGTCCGCTCCTGCTCTCCACGCCGCACGACGAAGGTCGCCGTCTCGCCCTCAGGGGTGCTGCGGACCAGCTGTGCGACGTCGGCGGCCTCGCTGACCTGCTCCCCGTTGACGGACAGGATCTGGTCGCGGGTCCTGAGCCGGCCCTCGGCGGGGCTGTCGGGGCTGACCGCGAGCACCTCGGTGATCGTGTCGAGGTCGTACCCGAGCTCGGTGAGCGCCACCGCGACCGCGGTGTCCTGGGAGCTGACCATCTGCACCGCGCTCTGGGTGTCGACGTCCTCCTTGGACTCGTCGGGAGCGTAGAAGGCCTCACGTGGGTAGACCGCACGGGAGCGGTCGAACCAGGCGGTGAGGGCCTCGCCGATGCTGACCGCCTGGTCCGGACCGGTCAGCTTGATCGTGGTGAGCTCGAGCCGGCCCTCGGTGTCGTAACGGTCGTGGCCGGCGACCCGGACGATCTCCTCCCCGCGTGTCTCGGCGAGTACGTCGACCGTCGGCCCGGGGCTCATGGTGATGTAGGGCACGGGTGTCGAGGCCGCGACGTAGAACAGCGCGGCCAGCAGCACGCTGGCCAGGATGCTCGACACGGTGCGGCGGCTCATGCCGTCACCTTCTCACCTCGCCGCAACTAGGCGGTGCGCCGGGTCTGCCCGGTGGACGCCTGCGAGCCGGGCGTCCGGCCGCTCCGCGAGGGTCGGATCGCGATCCCGGTGCTGCGGTCGCGCGCCACCATCGGTCGCGGGCGCGAGGCACCGGGGTGCTCCCGGGCGATCGCGGCGGCGAACCGCTCGTAGGCCGCCTCTGACCGGTCGGCCTGCTCCCGTCTGGGGCGGGCCGCCCACGTGGCCCACGCCATCATCACGACCGCCACGAGGCCGGTCGGCACGAGCCAGAGCAGGATCTCCACGTCTCCAGGCTAGGGCCGCAGCGGCACCACCACCGGCATCGACACGGGTGTCAGGGGGTGCCGACCCACTCGTCGGTGCCGTCGGCGAAGAGCTGGTGCTTCCAGATCGGGACCCGCTGCTTCAGACGGTCGATGAGCGCCCGGGACGCCTCGAACGCCTCTCCCCGATGGGCCGCGGCGGTGGCGACGACGACCGCCGCATCCCCGATCGCAAGGGCCCCGACGCGGTGCACAGCGGCCACGGCGAGCACGTCGTACTCCCGAGCGACCTCCTCGGCGACCTCCTCGAGCTGGGTGAGCGCGGACGGGTGCGCGGAGTACTCGAGCCCGGTCACCGACTTGTTCTCGTCGTGGTCGCGGACCGCGCCGACGAAGAGGGCGACCCCACCGGCAGCGGCGTCGGAGACCGCGGCGAGCACCTCGTCCACGGACAGTGCGGTGTCGCGGACGTCGACGAGGCGTACGACGGGCGGAATCTGGCTCACACCACGAGCGTAGAGGTTGATGTCGAGAGTAGGTTGGGAGGCATGACCAACGACCCGAACGACAGCCCCGGCGACGAGAACAACCCGTTCAAGGGCACCCCGTTCGAGCAGCTCTTCTCCTCCCTCGGGGGCGCGTTCCCCGGGGCTGGGAGTGGTGGGCCCGGGATGCCGGACCTGTCGATGCTGATGAGCCAGATGCAGGCGATGATGGCTCCCTACGAGGGCTCGGTGAACTGGAACCTCGCCAAGGACGTCGCCCGCAAGACGGTGGCCCAGCAGCCGGACCCCTCCCCCACCGACCGGGAGCGCGACGCCGTCGCAGACGCCCTGCGACTCGCCGACCACTGGCTCGACCAGGCCACCGACCTGCCGTCGGGTGTCAGCACGTCGGCCGTGTGGAGCCGCGCCGAGTGGGTGGAGGAGACCGTCGAGGTGTGGCAGCGGCTCGTGGAGCCGGTGGCCGAGAGCGTCGTCGGCGCGATGGGTGACGCGCTTCCCGAGGAGGCCAAGGCGATGGCCGGGCCGCTGATCGGGATGCTCAGCAAGGCCGGCGGAGCGATGTTCGGCACCCAGATCGGGCAGGCCCTCGGTGGTCTCGCCGGCGAGGTCCTCACCGCCTCCGACATCGGGCTCCCGCTCGGACCCTCCGACAAGGCCGCGCTCCTGCCTTCCAACGTCAAGGGGTTCTCCGAGGGCCTCGACGTCTCCGACGAGGACGTGCTGCTCTACCTCGCGCTGCGCGAGGCGGCCCACCAGCGACTCTTCGCCCACGTCCCCTGGCTGCGGGCACACCTGCTCGCGGCCGTGGAGGACTACGGCCGCGGCACCACGATCGACATGTCGAAGATCGAGGAGTCGATGCGCAACATCGACCCGATGAACCCCACCGCGATCCAGGAGGCCCTCGAGGGCGGCCTGTTCGAACCGAAGAAGACCCCCGCTCAGGAAGCCGCGCTCACCCGCCTCGAGACCACGCTGGCGCTGGTGGAGGGCTGGGTCGACGAGGTGGTCGGTCAGGCCACCGCCGAGCGGATGCCCAGCGCGAGCAGGCTGCAGGAGGCCGTGCGTCGCCGCCGCGCCGCCGGCGGTCCGGCGGAGCAGACCTTCGCCGCCCTCGTCGGCCTCGAGCTGCGTCCCCGCCGGCTGCGCGACGCCTCCACCCTGTGGGGCTCGCTGCGGTCCCGACAGGGTCAGCAGGGGCGCGACGCTGTCTGGGCCCACCCCGACCTCATGCCCACCTCGGCCGACCTCGACGACCCGCTCGGTTTCCGCGAGCACGTCGGGGAGCCGAAGGCGCTCACGGACGAGGAGTTCGACGCCGCCCTCGCCGACCTGCTCGACTACGGCTCCGAGGGCGGGTCCGAGCAGGCCGGGTCCGAGGACGACGGCGGCGAGGAGCCCGGCGCCCCCGAGGCCCGTTGAGCGTGCTCCACCAGGACGCGCTGGCCCTGCTGCGCGCCTGGACGCCCCCGGACGTGGGCCAGGAGGACGTACGCCGGCGCTACGTCGCCCACCTCGAAGCCCGGCCCGACGGCCTGCGTCGTTCCTGCTTCCCGGAGCACATCACGGCGAGCACCCTGGTGCTCTCCGCCGACGGTGAGCGGGTGCTGCTGACCCTCCACGCGAAGGCGCAGGCATGGTTCCAGATGGGAGGCCACTGCGAAGAGGGGGACACCACGCTGGCGGGAGCGGCCCTGCGCGAGGCCATCGAGGAGTCGGGCGTCTCCGGGCTTCGCCCCGACCCCGTACCGGTGCAGCTCAACGCCCACCCGGTGCCGTTCTGCGACCCCCGCGGGACGGTGCACCACCTCGACGTACGTTTTCTCGCCGTGGCCCCCGAGGACGCCGCCCACGCGGTCAGCGAGGAGTCGCTGGACGTGCGGTGGTGGCCGTGGGACGACCTGCCGACCCAGGACGCCGACATGCACGACCTGGTCCGGCTGGCGCGCGCGCGTCGAGCCACCCGGGCCGGGGTCTAGCGCGTCACTTGCTCGACCGTCACGTCGCTGCCGTTGTCGGCGACCATCGCCGCCGCCCCCTCCTCGGAGCAGTCCGGCGCCTCCGCCCGGAGTCCGAGCTGGGAGGCGCAGGCGACGCCCTCGAGGAAGCCCTTGGCCCGCTCCGCCTTCGGGTAGCGGTCCACCCAGGCCCAGAACTCCGGCGTGTGCCCGGCCTCGATGAGGTGTGCGAGCTCGTGCACGAGCACGTAGTCGATCACCCACGGCGGCATGCCCCGGAGCCGCGTCGAGAGCCGGATCGACCGGTCGGAGGGGGTACAGGAGCCCCAGCGGCTGTTCTGGTTGTCCACCCAGCGCACCGTCGCCGGCCGGGCGAGCCCGCCGAGGTAGCGGTCGCTGAGCCCCGTGGCACGCCGCTTGAGACCGGCGTCGCTCGGCCGACGGCGTCGCTCGGACTTCTCGAGCCGCTCGAGCATCGTGGCCACCCACTCCCGCTCCTCCTTGGCGCTGAGCCGGGCCGGGATCATCACGACGACACGGTCGTCCTCGCGGTACGCCGATACGGTCCGGCGCCGCTTGCGACTGCGTCGGACCTCGACAGTGGGCCCCTCGGGGTCGGGCGCACGGGCGGGCATGTGATGAAGGTTACCCGGAGGCCCACGCGAGCAGACGCTCCTCGCTCCAGGTGTTCACGATGCGCTCGACGGGCACGCCGAGCTCCTCCGCACGCGCACAGCCGAGGTCGACGAAGTCGAGCTGTCCCGGCGCATGGGCGTCGCTGTCGATCGAGAACAGGCAGCCGGCCTCCACGGCGACCGCCAGGAGGTCGTCCGGCGGGTCCGTGCGCTCGGGACGTGAGTTGATCTCGACCGCTACGTCGTGGGCGGCGCAGGCGGCGAAGACCTCTGCGCCCTCGAAGGTGCTCTGCGGCCTGGTCCCCCGCCCCCCGGTGACCAGGCGGCCGGTGCAGTGCCCGAGCACGTTGGTGCGCGAGTTCTGGACCGCGGCCACCATCCGACGGGTCATCGCCGCCGTCCCCATCCGCAGCTTGGAGTGGACCGAGGCCACGACCACGTCGAGCCGGTCGAGCATCTCCTCGGTCTGGTCGAGGGAACCGTCGTCGAGGATGTCGACCTCGATCCCGGTGAGCATCCGCAGCCGGCCGTCGAGCTGTCCGTTGACCGCGGCCACGACCTCGAGCTGGTCCGCGAGCCGCTCCGCACTGAGGCCGTTCGCGACGGTCAGGCGCGGCGAGTGGTCGGTGAGGGCGAGGTACTCGTGACCGATCTCGACCGCGGTCATCGCCATCTCCTCGATCGGGGACCCGCCGTCGGACCAGTCGGAGTGGGAGTGCAGGTCCCCGCGGAGCCGGGCGCGCACCTCGCGCCCGGTGTCGGCGAGCGGCCCGGCGGTCTCCTCCAGCCGGAGCAGGTACGCCGGGGTCCGGCCCGCCACCGCCTCCCGCACCACCTTCTCGGTGGACGCCCCGATGCCCGGGAGCTCGCGCAACCTCCCCTGCTCGACCCGGGCTCGGACCTCCTCCTCGGGCAGCCGCAGGAGCGTGGCGGCCGCGCTCCGGAACGCCTTGACCTTGTAGGTCTCCGCGCGGGTCCGCTCGAGAAGGAAGGCGATCCGACGCAGAACCGCGACCGGGTCGGCCGGCTTTGTCTCGTCCACAGCTCCCCTCCTGTCATCTGCGCTGGTCAGACGCCTGGGGAGACGTACCCCGGGCGTGTCCCCCACAGTCTTGTGCACCGCAGTATCGGCGCGTTCCACAGGCCTCTCCACGGAGTCCACACACATTCCACAGGGTTGTCCACAGGGGTGGAAGACGTTTCGTTGACCGCGCGTCCTCCCGCGCCTAGCGTGGACGCGGAAGAGGCCCTCGGTTCAGCGGCGGGCGGCGTTCGCAAGGGGAAGGCACGCGCCACCGGTCGTCCCGGGGGCCTCTCGTCCGTCCGGATCCGGGTCAGCGGCCCGTGAACCGGGCAGGCCGTCTCTCCCTCGCCGCCGCGATGCCCTCCTGGAGGTCGGCCGTGGCCAGCGTGATCGGCTGGGCCAGGGCCTCCCACTGCACGGCGCTCTCGAAGTCACGGTGCCCGCCGTTGCGCAGCGCGAGCGTGGTGTAGCGGGTCGGGATCGGGGCGTTCGCCGCGATCCCCGCCGCGGTCTCGAGCACCTCGTCGAGGAGGGTCTCCTCGGGCAGGACCCGCGACACCATGCCCATACGCAGCGACTCCTCGGCGTCGACGATCCGGCCGGTGAGCAGCAGGTCCCGTGCGTGGGCGTCCCCGACCACGTCCGGCAGCAGGTAGGTCGCAGCCATCCCCGGGTGCATGCCGAGCTTCACGAACGGCGCCCCGAGCCTGGCCGAGGTGGAGGCGTAGCGCAGGTCGCAGGCAAGGGCGACGCAGAGCCCTGCCCCGATGGCCGGCCCGTTGATCGCAGCGATCGTGGGCACCTCGAGCCTCCGGATCGACAGCCAGGCACGGTAGAAGGCGATCATCCGGCTGCGCAGACGATCGACACCGGCGTCGGGCTCGCTCGCGATCCAGCCGGTGTCGCCCCCGGAGCAGAACGCCGTCCCGGCCCCTGTCACGACCACCGCCCGCACGCTGGGGTCGCCGGCGATCCCGTCCACCGCCGCGACCCACGACGAGGTCATCTGGTCCGACATCGCGTTGCGGCGGTCCGGGTTGTCGAGGGTGAGGAGCACGACGCCCTCCGAGGGCCGGTCGATGCTCAGGTGAGGGGTCTCAGACATGCGCCGGAGACTACCCAACCGGCCGGCTCGGGCCGGCGTACCGCCGCGTGCTGGGCTGCGAAACCCCGGTGTAGAGCCTCGTGCCTGCATGCATCGGGGGTTCGGCTGTCGTAGGGTGCGAGACGGCTGCCGGCGAATCGGCGCCCCGGCGGGTCTCGCGAGCCCCCGCCGCGACGACCAGTACGACTAGGCAAGGAGGCCGTCATGGCGGAGAGCTGGAGCGGCGAGTTCTACTGCGTGAAGTGCAAGGAGAAGCGCGAGGCGGAGGGCGAGGTCAAGGTCAACGAGAAGGGCACCCGGATGGCCAAGGCCGTCTGTCCCGTCTGCGGCACCAACCTCAACCGCATCCTCGGCAAGGCCTAAGCGCCGAGCCCCAGACGACGTCGACGGCGGGGGGTCTCCCTTCGGGGAGGCCCCGCCGTCGTGTGCGGGCCTGTGGACGACCGCCGACGCCCGCCCGCCGGATCGGGCAGGCTCTGGGGGTGCAGACCACGGCTCCCTCCCTGTCCCACCCACTCCGGTCTCGACGCCTCGGCCTGCGGCCCGGCGTCCACGTGCTCCGCCGCGACGCAGAACATCTCCAGGTCGGCCTGGACCCCGCCCGAGCGGTCGTCCTCCCGGACAGCGAGGCGGTGCGGGCGCTCCTCGCGGCCCTGGCCGACCCGGCGGCGCGGGTGGGCGCAGAGGAGTACGACGGCACCACGCTCGCCGTCCTGTCCGACAGCGGGCTGCTCATGGACGCCGACACCCTGCTGCCTCTGGTGCCCTCCGTCCCGGCCGTGAACCCGCCCCCCGGACCCGCACCCTGCCCACCGCGAAGCGGCGTCGCGGCTCTCGCCGCCCAGGACGGCGACACTGTGGGCGCCCTTCTGACGGCGCGGGCCGCCTCGCACGTGGACGTGCTGGTCACCGGAAGCCCGGAGGCACGGGAGGTGGCCTCGTCCCTGGACGCACTCCTGTCGCTCTCAGGCGTGCCGAACCGGGCGGTGACCTTCCCGGCAGCCGTCTCCGTGGTCGACCCGCCAGTCGACACCCCGACCGCAGGTCTCCTCGTCGCAGTCGGGGAGCCTGCGAGGGAGCTGCTCGACCCCTGGGTCAGAGCCGCGGTCCCGCACCTGCTGCTGCGGCTGGTGGAAGGGCACGCCGTCGTGGGGCCGTTCGTGCTGCCCGGCGAGACCGCCTGCCTGCGCTGCGTGGACGCCCACCACACCGACGTCGACCCTTCCTGGCCGCTGCTCATCGCCCAGTACGCCACCGCCGTGGAGCGTCCGCGCCACGACACGGTTCCCGAGCCGGTCGACCCGGTCCTGGCCGCGCTGGCGACCGCGTGGGCTGCTCGCGAGCTGGTCTCGCACGCCGAGGGCCGCCGCCCTCCGACAGCCTCAACGACCGTGCGACTCGACCCACACCTCACCACGCTGGAGACGCACTGTTGGCCCCGCCACCCCGCCTGCGGGTGCACCTGGGCGGACGACTTGGCGGCTTCGGCGACAATGGACGCATGACCGACCTCCCCCGCAAGGCCGCAGCGCGCACGGCGCGGCTCGCCGCGCTTCCCCTCGGCTTCGCCGGACGGACGGCTTTCGGGGTTGGCAGACGGATCGGAGGCGCCCCCGCCGAGGCGGTGATGACCGACGTCCAGCAGCGCACCGCCGAGCAGCTCTTCCGCACGCTCGGGGACCTCAAGGGCGGGGCGATGAAGATGGGACAGGCCCTGTCCATCCTCGAGTCGGCACTGCCCGAGGAAGTCGCGGCGCCGTACCGGGCGCACCTGACCCGCCTCCAGGACGCCGCTCCCCCGATGTCGGCGACGACCGTCCACGGCGTCCTCGCCCGCGAGCTCGGAGCATCGTGGCGCAAGGGCCTCGTGGAGTTCGACGACAACCCCGCTGCTGCCGCCTCCATCGGCCAGGTCCACCGGGGCCGCTGGCACGACGGCCGCGAGGTCGCGGTCAAGGTGCAGTACCCCGGCGCCGAGGAGGCCCTGACCTCCGACCTCAGACAGCTCGCCCGACTCGCCCGGACCTTCGGCTCGATGGTCCCCGGGGTCGACATCAAGCCGATCATCGAAGAGCTCCAGGCCCGGGTCGTCGAGGAGCTCGACTATGAGCTCGAGGCGCAGGCCCAGCGGGTGTTCGCCGAGGAGTTCGAGGGCGACCCGCACTTCCTGGTCCCTCACGTGGTCGACGGCAGCCGCCGGGTGCTCGTCTCGGAGTGGCTGGAGAGCCCGTCCTCCCTGGCCCGGCTGATCGCCGAGGGCACCCAGGAGGAGCGCGACCACTACGGCGAACTGTACGTGCGCTTCCTGTTCTCGGGACCCTCCCGCACCGGCATGCTCCACGCGGACCCGCATCCGGGGAACTACCGGGTCCTCCCCGCCCAGGACGGAGGTCCCGGCCGACTCGGTGTGCTCGACTTCGGCGCGGTGGCCCGACTGCCCGAGCACAGCCTCCCTCGGGCGATCGGCGCCCTGATGCGCATCGCACTTGAGGACGACTACGAAGTGGTGGTGGACTCCCTGCGCGAGGAAGGGTTCATCAAGCCCCGGATAACCGTCGATCCCGGAGATCTGCGCGACTTCCTGGGGCCGTTCATCGAGCCGGCCCGCAGTGAGACCTTTCGGTTCTCCCGGCAGTGGATGCGCGAGCAGTTCACCCGGCTCAACAACCCGCGAGAGCCCGGCTACACCCTCTCGCTCAAGCTCAACCTGCCGCCGTCGTACCTCTTGATCCACCGGGTCTGGCTCGGTGGCGTGGGTGTGCTCTGCCAGCTCGAGGCCGAGGCCCCGTTCCGTCAGATCCTCGCGGAGTCGCTGCCCGGGTTCGCGGAGTAGCCCCGGTCGGCTACCACCACTCGCTGTCGAGCTTGCTCTCGATGGCGCGGAGGTTCTCGCGCGAGCACCTGTCGCAGAAGTACCTGGTGCGGCCGTTCTCCACCGCACTCGTCCACGTCACCGGGGGCTGGTCCCCAGGCGCGCTCGCACCGCAGAGGTGACAGGTCACGGACACGGTCACGCACCCCACCCTACGCGCAGCAACGACGAACCCCCGGCAGCCGTAGGTGGCTGCCGGGGGTCCGGGCTCACAGGGTTCGGGCGAGCGCGAGGCGAGCCTGCTGGGCCGCCCGCTCGGCACGGCGCGAAAGCCGCCGAGCCCGTGAGATCCGGTGTCCCAGCCGCAGGTCCTGCGCCTCTCCGAGGCGCGAGGCTATCTGTGCACGGGCGAGATCTTCGTTCATCAAGTGCATCTTGTTGCTCCGTATCGGTGTGTTCTCGTTCATGGGTTTCCGCTTCTCGCTTTCTCGAGTCGGTCGTCGTTCGGCTGGACGGTCGGGTGCTTACCGCTGCCTCACAGCGAGCGCAGGAGCGAGAGCCGGGCCTGAAGGGCGGCGCGGTCGGCTTTGCGGGCCTTGTGCCGGGCGCGTGCGAACTGCTGCACGCGTCGTCGGGAACGCGCCTCGTCCAGGCGGGCGGACATGTGCGTCCGGACCAGCTCTTCGTGGGAGTAGTACATGGTGAGACTCCGTTGTCTTCTCGGTCGAGCTCGGATCGTCGATGGTGGTGCTGCGGTGCTGCTGCGGTGCTTGCGCGGTGCTGCGGTCGGGCCGCGCTCAGGCGGCGACCTCGTTCTTGCGGGGCCGACCCCTGGGGCGCTTGCGGGGGATCACCACTCCTTGCAGGAACAGCTCGCCACCCCAGACCCCCCAGGGCTCCCTCCGGTCGAGGGCACCGGCGAGGCACTCGGTGCGGACCGGGCAGTCCAGGCAGAGGGCCTTGGCGGTCTCCACGTCCGCAGGGCTCTCGGCGAAGAACAGCTCGGGGTTCTCCCTGCGGCAGGGAAGCTCCTCATCGGCCGCCCCGGCGGGTTGTCGGTCCAGGACGCTGATACTCATCTGTCACCTCCTTGTGGGAAGTCGCTCTGGTTTGCGATACAAAAAGGCCGCGGATCCCGGGTCTCGGGTTCCGCGGCCTGAAGGCAGCCGATGTAGATCGCGATCTAGATCGGTGGACTCCAGGCAGAGGTACCCGGGAAGGCGCTCTCGAGGACGACGACATCGGTCATGCGGGTGTAGGTGCACACCGAGACCACGTCCACGAAACGACGCCGGGTGCCAGCCGCAGCTGCACCGGTCGCCACGCCACCCGTCGTCGGGAGGGTGCGCACAGCAGCAGCGGAGACGGCGTCGGGCCAGGAAATGGGCATGGCGATACGGGCCTGCGAGCTGGTCTGGAAGTTCTTGATCACTGTGAGCACCTCCTTCGATACGTCGGGCGCCGGCTTCGTCAGGGCCGTCTGCGCGCGGTTGTCATGCGGGTGAGAAGAAACTAGCGTCCGACCCCTGTAAGCGGCAAACCATTTTCTGGCTATTTCCCGAAAATCTTCGGGACGCATCAACACCATGGCCCGGACGGGCTATGCGGAGCCGCCTGAATCGGACGAGACGGCTTCGCCCGCGACCAGAGCGAGCACCTCGTCGCCGTACTTCTCGATCTTCGCGGGCCCCACACCGCTGACCTTCAGCAGCGCCGTGGGGTTCGAGGGACACACCTCAGCGATGGCCTGGAGGGTCAGGTCGGTGAAGACCACGTAGGCGGGCACCTTCTCCTCGCTCGCGCGGGCGACCCGCCACGCCCGAAGCCGTTCGAAAAGCTCCTCGTCGTAGGTGGCCGGACACCCCTCGCAACGGCCGATCTTGCGCTCGGCCGTGGTCCCGAGCGGGGCGTTGCAGACCCGGCAGTGGGCCACCCCCCGCTTGGCACGAGCACGGGACCGCTCCTCCCCCGCCCGGTCCGAGCGCACCTGCGGGCGCAGTCCCTGGAGGAACCTCGACGGCTTGCGGGAGGCCCGACCACCCGGGGACCGGGCCAGGGACCACGAGACCGCGAGGCGGACCCGTGCCCGCGTCATCCCGACGTAGAGGAGCCGTCGCTCCTCCTCCACCGCGGCCGGACCTTCGGCGTACACGATCGGCATGGTGCCCTCGTGCACCCCGACCAGGAAGACGGTGTCCCACTCCAGGCCCTTGGCGGCATGGAGCGTCGCGAGGGTCACGCCCTCTGCGACGGGGGCGTGCTGCTCGGCCGCACGGCGGTCCATCTCCTCGACGAAGCCGGCGAGGTCGGCGGTCTCGTGGGTGACCGCGAACTCCTCGGCCTGCGAGACGATGGCCTGGAGCGACTCCCAACGGTCGCGGACGCTGCCGCGCCCGGCCGGCGCCCTCTCCTGCCAGTCCATGCCGCTCAGCACAGCCTTGACGTCGGCCACGAGACCGTCCCCGGAGCCGTTGCCGCCCCTGGCGTTGCCGCGCAGCAGGGTCACCGCCTGGCGGACCTCGGGCCTCTCGAAGAAGCGCGCGGCGCCGCGCACGACGTAGGGGATGGCCCGGGCCGCGAGCGCTTCCTCGAAGGCCTCGGACTGGGCGTTGATCCGGAACAGCACCGCGACCTCGCGCAGCGGCGCGCCCTGGCGGCGCAGCTCGAGGATCCGCGCCGCCACCGACTCGGCCTCGGCGATCTCGTCGCCGTACTCGGCGTAGACGACCTCCGGTCCGGCCTCCTGCTGGGACCGCAGCGAGACTCCGGCCGACGGCGTCCCGGCGAGCAGCTGGTTGGCCGCCGCCACCACCTGCGGCGTCGACCGGTAGTTGCGCACCAGCTCCAGCGAGGTCGTGCCGCGATGCCGGCGGGGGAAGTCGGTGAGGTAGGTCGCGCTCGCCCCGGCGAAGGAGTAGATCGTCTGCGCGGGGTCACCGACGACACACAGGTCCTCGCGCCCGCCGAGCCACAGGTCGAGCAGGGCCGCCTGGATCGGGCTGACGTCCTGGAACTCGTCGACGACGAACCAGCGGTACTGGCGACGCACCTCGGCCGCGACCCGCTCGTCCTCGGCGAGCAGCGCGGCGGCGCAGAGGAGGACGTCCTCCATGTCCATCCTGCCCTGGTCGCGCTTGACCTCCTCATAGGTCGCGAACACGCGGGCCACCGAGGCGGGCTCCTGGCCGCTCACGCTGCGCCCGCGCGCCTGCGCGACGCGGGCGTAGTCGTCGGGTCGGACGTTGCTGACCTTGGCCCACTCGATCTCCGAGGCGAGGTCGCGCAGGGTGGCCTGGTCGGTCTCGAGACGGTTGCGCCGGGCGGCGTTGCCCAGCAGCGGCAGCTTCGACTCGGTCAGCACGGGTAGCTCCCCGCCGTACACCCGGGGCCAGAAGTAGCGCGCCTGCCGCAGGGCCGCCGAGTGGAACGTGCGGGCCTGCACCCCCCCGGCCCCGAGCGCCCGGAGCCTCCCTCGCATCTCGCCGGCGGCACGCGTGGTGAACGTGACGGCGAGGACCTCGGTCGGGTTGTAGACCCCGGTGGCGACTCCGTAGGCGATCCGGTGGGTGATCGCCCGGGTCTTCCCGGTGCCGGCCCCGGCGAGGACTCGCACCGGGCCACGCAGGGCCAGCGCAACCTCCCGCTGCTCGGGGTCGAGCGCCTCGAGCAGCCGGTCCGCGGAGCCCGCGACGGCTCCGGGGAACGAAGCGCCGGAAGAGTCCATGGCGACCACGCGGAACAATCTCCTCAGATCGGATGTTGAGAGAGGTGGCAAGCCGTGCTCCGCACGGCTTGATGTGTGCCCGACAGCTCGTCCGGGTACATCAGAACAACAAGGGTAGACGTCGGAAGGGACACTTCATGCCTGCCAGCCCCGCGGCCGACTCGGGCGCCGCCGTGACGATGTACTCCACCAAGTGGTGCGGCTACTGCTTCCGGCTGCGCAAGCAGCTCGACCGCGAGGGCGTCGAGTACGACGTCGTCGACATCGACCGCGACGAGGAGGCCGCCTTCCTCGTCATGCAGGTCAACAACGGCAACCAGACCGTGCCGACCATGGTCTACCGCGACGGCAGCGCGCAGACGAACCCCTCGGTCAAGGACGTCAAGGCCAAGCTGGCCTCCCTGAACTGACCCCTCACCACTGCCCCGGCAGCTTCCCGCCGTACCAGGTCTCGACGAGGGTCCGCGAGATCGAGATCCCACTCGGCAGGAGCAGCGTGCCTGCCTCGGCCTCGGCGTGCATCTGCTCGCGGGTGAACCAGCGCGCGTCGGTGATCTCCTCGTTGTCGACGTGTATCTGCGTGGTCAGCGCCCGCGCGAAGAACCCCACCATCAGGCTCGCGGGGAACGGCCAGGGCTGGTTCCCGAGGTAGTCGACCTCTCCGATGTCGACGCCCACCTCCTCGGCGACCTCACGCCGCACCGCCGCCTCGAGCGACTCACCGGGGTCGACGAACCCGGCGAGCGTGGAGTACCGCCCCTCGGGCCACGTCGGCTGACGGCCGAGCAGGGCACGATCGGCCTCGTCGACCACCAGCATGATGACCGCCGGGTCGGTGCGCGGGAACTGCTGGCGACCGCAGCCGGTGCACGTGAGCACGTGCCCCGCTGCCGCCACGTGGAGCGCGCTCCCGCAGCGCGGGCAGAACCGGTGCCCGCGGTGCCACTCCGCGAGCGCGACGGCGTGGACGAGCAGGCTGGTGTCCTCAGCCGAGAGGTGGGGGCCCACGACCCGGAGGTTCGCCCAGTTCTCGGCGAGCGGCTCGTCGAGCAGGACCGCGAAGTGTGCCACCCCGTCCTGCTCGCCGAGGAAGACCCGCTGGCCCTCCGGCGCCTCGGCCGGTCCGCACCACGCGATCGACGTACCGACCTCCACCGGGAAGCGACCTCGCGCCAGCAGCAGGACGCGAGTGGCGGGGTCCGCCCAGGTCTCGGCGAGCCACGCATCGTCGGTACGCCGACGACCGACCCTGTCGTGGGCACGGACCGACAGGGCGATCTGGGGAGCCGTGGAGGGATCCTTGTCGTGCCACATCACGCCACGACTCTATGCCGACCGCCCGTGCGCGCAGCCGTGGCCGCCTAGTATCCGCTGCATGAGCACCCACATCTCAGCGGCACCCGGCGAGGTGGCCCCGCACGTCCTGATGCCCGGCGACCCGCTGCGCGCGCGATGGATCGCCGAGAACTTCCTCGAGGACGCCAAGTGCTACTCCCAGGTGCGCGGGATGCTCGGCTACACCGGCACCTTCCGAGGCGAGCGGGTCTCCGTCCAAGGATCCGGGATGGGGCTGCCCTCACTGTCGATCTATGCCCACGAGCTGTTCTCGGAGTACGACGTGCGGACGATCGTGCGCGTGGGTTCGTGCGGCGCCCTGAGCGAGGAGCTCGGACTGCGCGACATCGTCCTCGCCTCGGGGGCCTGCACCGACTCCGCGATGAACCGGATCCGCTTCGAGGGCCTCGACTACGCCCCTGTCGCCGACTTCGGCCTCCTCCGGGCCGCCCACGACGTGGCGATGGCCAAGGACCTGCCGGTGCGGACGAAGGTGGGCCTGATCTTCTCCAGCGACTCCTTCTACAGCGCGCGGCCCGAGCTGACCCGGCGCCTGGCGGAGTACGGCGCGCTCGCGGTCGAGATGGAGGCCAGCGCGTTGTACACGCTGGCGGCGAAGTTCGGCCGCCGCGCCCTCACCGCGTGCACGGTCTCCGACCACATCGTCACCGGCGAGGAGACCACCGCGCACGAGCGCGAGCAGACCTTCGGGGACATGGTCGAGATCGCCTTGGAGGCCATGCTCGCCCCGGCGGTGTGACCGGTCCGCGTCAGGGACCCGCGACGATCCTCTCGAGCTCCTCGCGGCCGGGCAGGTCTGGGGGCTCGACGAGCTCGCCGCTGCGGACGTAGAAGAGGGCCGCCTCCACGCGCTCCTCAGGGACTCCGGCCAGGTCGGCCCACGCCAGTCGGTAGATCGCGAGCTGGAGCGGGTCGGCGATCTGGCGCCGGCTGGTCTTCCAGTCCACGACGAGGAACCCGGTCGGCGTCTGGTAGACCGCGTCGATCCGACCCCGGACCACCTGGCCGCCGAGCACCAGCGCGAACGGC